>NZ_BAAFZH010000092.1:0-172798 GCF_054684315.1 Scytonema sp. NUACC21
CAAGTGTATATTGTTGAGGAATTGATGAATTAGCAAGTGTCATAACTACATATTCCCTTGTTTTATACCTATTTCCACTTTAGCAAAACTCTAAGACTTACTATCTGGCATTGTGCAGGCGTTGGATTCCCTTTTCCCCGACAATAACCAGGGCAAACGCATCTAAATTTGATGTCCCGCACTCAAATGTATTCTGGATGAGTCACAAAGGTGATGATTAGAACTTGACAGTAGTGCAACTATGTGTATCAATAGGACTACCTTTTTGAGCGAGGCTGTTGCTGCCACTTCGCGATCGCCAACTTCAAAACAGTCATTCATGGGCGATCGCACTTTTACCTTTGGATGCTTCAAACGAGAAAAGTCGTGCGATCGCATTAATATAGTACTAGAGAAGTTTGGGCGGTGGCGATCTCACCTGATAATCAACAAGTCATTTCCGGTTCAGCGGATCGGACTCTCAAAGTTTGGGATTTGCAATCTGGTAAAATCTTGAAGCTGATGGAGGGCTAGTCGCCTGTGCGATTGCACCTGATGGAATGACAATTGCAGCGGGTGAGGAATCAGGGCGTATGCATTTTCTGCGATTGGAAGGTTGGGATAAATTAGAGGAGCGATCGCCACTGCTCCAATCCAGATAAAGCGAGATTGACAAGCGGGTTGTTTGCAATTATCCCTTTGAATAGAATATTATTGAAAACCAAAGCTGCTCGTTTAGCATTTCAGGTTACACATACAATTGCAAAAAATGTATCTGTCCTGATATGTCTCCAGCGACAACCGTTTTCCCATCTGGAGTAACAGCACAACAAAATAAAGTACCATCTGCTACAAAACTAGTCATTTCTTGTCCACTCGTCAAATCCCAAACTCTAAGAGTTTTGTCATAAGAAACAGAGATTGCTCTTTGTCCGTCAGGAGTCACTACTACTTTGTTGATAGAGTCAGTATGACCAGTTAGGGTATTCAGTTCTTTACCAGTTGCTACATCCCATACTTTGAGTGATTTATCGACCGATCCAGAAATGAGCCGCTTTCCATTTGGTGTGACAGCAATGGTTGTCGTTGAGTATTCATGACCTTTGAGAGTTACCAGTTCTTCTCCTGTGTCTAAATTCCAGACTTTGATATTTCCACCAGATGACGAGGAAATGACTTGCTTCCCATTTGGAGCGATCGCAACAATTATTCCCGAACTCCTGTGATTTCTCAAAGTAAATACTTCTTTTTTCATTGTTAAATTCCAGATTTTAATAGTTGTATCATGAGAACCGGAAATAACTTGCTGACCATCTGGCGTGACAGCAAGGTTCCATATGTCACCAGTATGACCTGTGAGGGTAAATTCTTCTTCTCTGGCTTCCAAATTCCAGACTTTGATGTTACAGTCAGATGAACCAGAAATCAGCTGCTTTCCATCTGGTGTAATGGCAAGAGTCCAAATCTGACTTGTATGACCTCTGAGTATAAATTCCTCTTCTCTAGTTTCTAAATTCCAAACTTTGATGGTACGGTCAGATGAACCAGAAATCAGCTTTTTTCCGTCTGGTGTAATAGCAATACTATTTATCCGTGCCTTATGACCTCTTAGAGGAGAAGCAAGGGTTTCTTTTTCTAATTTCCATACTTTTAAAGTATTATCCGAGGAACCAGAAACAATCTGTTTTCCATCTGGGGTAACAACAAGTGCTGCCACAGGATTTTCATAACTTCTAAGCAAGAAACGTTCTTCTGTTTTCAGATTCCAAACTTTAATAGTATTGTCAGAGCAACCAGAAATTACTTGCTCTCCATCTGGTGTCATAGCAAGTGAAATCCCAGAAAAGTTTTCTCCTGTAAGTGTTAATACATTTTCTCCAGTTTCCAAATTCCAAAATCTGAGGCTTTTATCATAAGAACTGGAAATCACTTGCTGACCATCTGGTGTAACGACCAATGCAGTCACTTTATCTTTATGACCTTTGATAGTCAAAATTTCTTTTCCAGTTTTTAAATTCCAAACTTTAATAGTTGAATCATAAGAACCAGAAATCAACTTATGTCCGTTCTCAGCAATGGCGAGACTACTTATGCTTTCAGTATGACCTTTGAGAGTCAACAGTTCTTCTACAGTTTCTAAATTCCAAACTTTAATAATTGAATCATAAGAACCGGAAATTACCTGTTTTCCATTAGGAGTCATGGTAACTGCTTCTACCGAAGATTTATGACCTTTGGCAGGAATAAAAAAAACTTCTTGATTGGTTTCCAAACTTAAGAATTTGATAACATCCGATGAAGCAGAAATAATATATTTTCCATCTGGAGTGACAGCAATTTTTTCAATCGGGGAATTATAATTTCCAAAAGAGGATAGCTCTTCTCCCGTTTCTAAATTGTAGACTTTTACAGAATAATCTGCTGCACCTGAAATAAAATATTTTCCATCAGGAGTTATAGCAATTGTTTGTATCGGAGTATCTTGAAATTTAAGAGTGAATAATTGTTTTCTTGTTTCTAAGTTCCAAACTTTAATAGTTGTGTCATAGGAACCAGAGATAACTTTCTTCCCATCTGGCGTGATGAGCACTGTAGATATCCAATCTTTATGATTTCTAAGAGTAAATAGTTCTTTTCCTGTTTCCAGACTCCAAGCTTTCAAATAATGAAGATTTAGAGTATAGTTAGATATACCTGAAATAACTAGCTTTCCATCTGGACTGACAGCAATTGTACTTATATCTTGCACGTCATTTTGTCTATCTATAAGGACAAATTGTTCTTCTCCTGTTTCTAAATTCCAAACTTTGATGTTTTTTTCATAAGACCCGTTTATGAACTCATAAGAGCCAGAAATAAGTTTTTTTCCATCGGGAGTGATAGTAAGTGTATTCAATGGATAGTTAGAATTTTTGAAAGTCGATTTTTCTTCTCCAGTATGCAAATCCCAGACTTTTAGAGTTCTATTTAATAAACTAGCAACTACTGTTTTTCCATTAGGAGTAAAAGCAAAATATCCAACTTGAAAATCAGGACTTTTGACAGAAAATATTTCCTGACCTGTTTCCAAACTCCACACTTTTATTGTTGTATCAGAAAAACTAGAAACGAGGTATTTCCCATTGGGAGAAATATCAATAGTTCCTACTCTATCCTTATGACTACAAAAAGTAAATAATTCTGCTTGATTTTGCAAATCCCAAACTTTTATTCTTCCATCATTTGCTTTAAAAATTGCTTGTTTATTTTTAGTATTAAAAGCAACTGTTTGAACCGATCCATTATAATCATCGGCTGCAAAAGTTAATTTTTCTTCTCCAGTTTCTACGCTCCACACTCTGATAGTTTGGTCAGACGAGCCGGAAATAACTTGCTTTCCATCTGGAGTAACGGTCACTGTATTGACTTTATTTTTATGCCCTTTGAGAGTAAATATAGCGTCTCCAGTTTCTAAATTCCAAATTTTAAGTGTATTATCAGATGAACCAGAAATAATATTTTGTCCATTAGAAGTTATTGTTACTGCATTGATTGAATCTTGATGTCCAGTTAATACTTTTATTGAACTTCTTTCAGGAGGTGTTAAGCAACAAGCAAGAGGACATAACCAAGGTAATGATGCTTCATTTTTTGCTTGTTTTAATAATTTTTCAATAATAGAAAAATTAAAACATAGCAAACGTCCCAATAACTGACTGGCTAAATGTTTTTTATCCTGATTTAAAATATGTGTTGATAATTGCAACGCATCTTGAACTAATTTCAGGCTTTTTCCTGTTTCTCGGGACAGTAAATTATTAGTGTTGATAGCTAAATCATAATCAGTAATAAGCGGTTGCACACTCAAGATGAAGATTTTGTACTGAAGAAAATCAAACTCAGTCAACAATTCACACAATTCATCAGCCATATCTGCTGCTGTCAAATGATATGGCAAATTTAAAACATAATTCGCATCTTCAGGTGATAAGTTATCAAACTCACTCATGGCAACTATTCTTCCTGATTTAATTGAGCTATTGAACCTCACTCATTCGGCGTCCCTTGCGCGTCTCCTTTGGAGACGCCGTTATCGCAAAATAGACGAGGCAGGCAGCGCGTTGTGGTGAACCAGAGACAGCAGGCGAAGAGAATTTACTTTTAAGTGTTTACTGGAACTTATTTGTGTCTGCACAAGTCATAAATTTTGCGGAATGTAAGGGAAATTGTCAAATAGTCTGAGGTTTTACGGTTTAATTTAGAAAAAAATATATACTCTGGATTTCGTTAGAAGTTTTTTGATGTATTTAATATACACCTAAAATTAGTGACTTGACTAAAATACGATGTAATTAGCCCTAAAGAGTTAAATTCTATTCTCGACCGCGTTACCAAGCACCAGCAAACTAAAACCTTTTAAATTCACTAGACTTACTAAATAGGAAGCTCATATCATGAATACGCCAGTTCCTTATCTAGAGATTGCCCAGAATTATGCTGATGGAGTGCGTGTATTGTTTGCTCCATCAGGCAAATCGACTGGCGAACGGGGAGCACGTGGTTCGACTTCTCCTCAAGATTTAGCTGAGCAAGCCGAGAATTTATCACCAGTGTCGGTGGCGCTAACCCAAGCTTTGGCGGTTCAGCGAGCGGATGCTGACCCTAGCGTGCGCTTTGAAGCATCCCTCAGGCTACTGGCTAAAGCCTTAACTGATTTGGAAATTAGTGCCTATCTGCTAGAAGCAGCTAGAGACGAAGAAGAGGGAATTTTGAGGTTGCAAGCCAATTTAACAGAACGAAGCTCCGTAAACCTGACAAAGATTGAAGAAAATCTTCAAGTTTTACTTGGTATAGTTGAAGTTAGGTTGCGCTTTGCAGAACGAGGGGAGACAAAGCCAAGGGATATTCCTACCGCTCGTACAGATTTATCAAACACGATCGCCGATACCTTAGGTAGCATTTTAGAACGAGCAAGTGAAACTGGTGAATTAGCCCTAAGCAGGGTTATGGGTTTGGGTGTTGCTGAACTCGCTCAAGCAGTCGGTTTTATAGGCATGGATATTGCTAAGGTATTAGGGCAAGGGGACAACGTGACTCGTTTATACAATGTTGTCCGCGATTTCTTCAATAGAGCTTATGAATCTCTGCTAGAACTCCTGGGACAGCAATTAGCACAAACGTCTTCCCAACAAGTGCTTGAGTGGATACAGGAATTGAAAGAAGGTACACGTTTAAATACGATATTGGAAAAATTTTACCAAACAGAACAAACCAATCGGGAACTCACGAATTTTGTGTCAACCTCCCAAGCTGATTTAGAGCAATTCATTCAAGCCATTCAAGGCGTAAATGGTTTGGATACATCTTATAGGAAACAAATTAGTTGGGTTGAAAAAATACTGCAAGCTTTCAGGTGGTTTGGGACACTTTCAACAGCAGTGTTGCCTCAAGGTGAACTGCTCATAGCATCCTTATGTATTATTTTAGGAACATATGTTATATTATTAGGCGCAGATTACGTAGATTCACCAAAAATATCTGCTTTGGATTGCGTACCGGGCGTGCGTCGTGTTGTAGAAACTAACATGGCTACCGCATGAGGGGGAAATAACAGGTGGTAATTACTAAATACTGTGATTTTGTACTGGCTGTTGATAACGTTAAGAGCGATCGCTCGCAATTCTCAGTCAGGGTTTGGGAATCCCCCGCAGGTGAAAGCCATGCTGCCGAATTTGTGTCACTTCCAACAAGCTTGCAGCGAAACTTGCGCCAACTGGAGAACCGTACTTCTGATATCAGAGACATTATTGTCTTAGGAGAACAATTAGCTGATTGTCTACTCCCGACACAGGCGCGAAACCTATTTATCAACAGCCGAAATAAATTGCGAGCAGATGAAGGGTTGCGCCTACGTCTGATGTTGGAGCCAAGTCTGGCGAGCATTCCTTGGGAGTACCTCTACATTCAGGAATTGGCTGACAAAAGAGACAACACGGGTTTCTGTGCGCTGAATCCAAAAATTTCCATCGTGCGCCATGAACCTCTTCCTGTTGCAGTCAACATTGACACGACAACCAAAACTCGTCGCTTGTTAGTAGCCCTGGCTAGTCCCCAAGATGATGAACCCCTCGATGTCACTAAAGAACGCGCAAATATTGAGAGTGCTTTAAAAGATATCCCTGGAATTCAGCCGGAATTTGTAGAAGGAACTACAGTTGAACTTTTGAACGAAAAATTGATTGCAGGATCTGACATATTTCACTTTGCCGGTCATGGCAAGTTTAAACAATCAGTGTTAGACACTAATGGGGGATACATCGTCCTGCAGGGAAAAGATGGCAAATCTACTCTTATGTCAGCCGAACAACTGGCTATAAATTTGCGCCAACGGGGAGTGCAATTGGTATTTTTGGGCGCTTGTGAAACGGGAAGGCGTGACGAGCAAAATGTTTGGAGTGGTGTGGTAACGGCGCTGATGGGAGCAGGAATTCCAGCTGCTGTGGCAATGCAATACAAAATTTGGGACGAAAGCGCGATCGCATTCAGTCAAAGTTTTTACAAAGCACTAGCTGCAGGGCTTCCCTTGGATCAAGCAGTTTCATTAGCTCGGATAGCGGTTTTTAACCTGTGTGATTTGCTCAAAGAGGAGCCGCAGCGACAATTCTTCTGGCGAGATTGGGGAGTACCCGTGCTGTACTGTCGAACCAAAGAAAATTTTGTCCTCCCGGCGATTCAGGATGAAAAACAGCGACAAGACGTACTTAATGAAGTTATAAATGTCCAAAAAAATCCCCAAGTGCTTCAGGTAGGTAAGTACAACATTAATATGGATAAAGCTGAAGGTATAGCTATTGGTGATGGCGCACAAATAATCAACAGAGAAATGAGAGGCAGTTGAATATCTAGCATAAATTAAAAGCATTGAAAAATCGCGATCGCCATGAGTGAGGTTAATAATCTTTTGCCAGAAGATAGCGAATATGTCTTAAATTTGCCCTATCACCTAGCTGAGGGAGGTATGGCAGATGAGCTTCGCGAATTACTGATTGAGTTTAATTTTATTGAGTATAAGATTTCGGCTCAATCACCACAACCACTAATTGAAGATTACGAGTTCGCTTTCCGACCAAATATCGAGATTCCTACAAACATAAAGAATAGTTTGAGGCTAATTCAAAGTGCGATTCAGATGTCAGCAAATGTTTTGGAGCAGGACAAAGCACTACTTTCAAGTCAATTAATTGGGCGTTTGCTGTCTTTTGATATGCCAGATATTCAAGCAATGCTGTTGCAAGCAAAGCAAGAGAAAAATGGTTCTTGGCTATGTCCCTCGACGTCAAGCCTGATGTCTCCAGGAGGACCTTTGCTGAGAACAATTACGGGACATACAGGTAGTGTGTTAGCCGTTGTAGTAACCCCAGACGGCAAACGAATAATTTCTGGTGCTGTTAGTAACCCTATCATAATTTGGGATTTGGCAACAGGAAGAGAGTTAAATAGATTGAAACTTAGTTCTAAGTCAACAATAAACAATGCTGAAAATGCTTTTCTAAGTTTGGCAATTACCCCAGATGGGAAACGATTAATTTCTGGCAGTAACAACGGAGATATCAATATTTGGGATTTAGAAACTGGCGAGCAACTAAATACCCTTATAGGGCATAGTGAAGCTGTTAATGCTGTATTAATAACACCAGATGGTCAACGAGTTATTTCTGGTTCAACAGACAGGAAACTTAACATTTGGGAGCTAGAAACTGGTAAGAAATTAAAGACTTTTACAGAACAGAAGTCTGCAGTTCTGGCGTTGGCATTAACACCGGATGGTAAGTATTTAGTTTCCGGCTTAATAGACAGCACTATAAAAATTTGGGATTTAGAATTAGGTAAGAAACTATTCACTTTAAGAGGTCATTCAAAGGCTGTACAAGCTTTAGTAATAACACCAGATGGAAAACGCATTATTTCAGGGTCATTTGATAATAGTCTAAAAGTTTGGGATATCAAAACCGGACAGGAGCTAAATACACTAGGAAGCCATACTTCCGCTGTCATTGCGGTAGCAGTAACTCCAGATGGTAGACATTTAATATCTGGTTCGTATGACAACACTCTTAAAATATGGGACTTGGAACTTAGCAGAGAGGTCAATACTTTGATAGGTCATAGCTCTTGGGTTAGAGCTATAGCAGTGACTCCAGATGGCAAACAGATTATTTCTGGCTCATTAGATATGAGGCTGAAAATCTGGAAATTGGAAACTGACAAACATCTTCTTCCCACCATAGGTCATACTCAGTCAGTACTAACTCTTGCAGCAATACCAGGAAGTAACAAAGTTATCTCTGGCTCTAGGGATAGCACACTCAAAATATGGGACTTAGAATCAGGTAAGGAATACTCTACTCTTAGTAGTCACGTGAGTGCGGTCAACACTGTGGTAGTTACCCCCAATGGTACACAAGTTATTTCTGGAGCAAACGATTGCACTCTCAAGATTTGGGATCTCAAAACAAACCGAGAAATTTTAACTTTGAAGGGGCATACTGGAGCGGTAAATGCTGTGACAGTTACCCCAGATGGTCAACAGGTCATTTCTGGCTCAAGTGACCAGACCATTAAAGTTTGGAGTTTAGAAACAGGCGAAGAACTACAGGTGCTTAGAGGTCACACTGGTGCTATCAATACTATTGTAACAACCTCAGATGGTAAAAGACTTATTTCTGCTTCAGGGGACACAACAGTTAGGGTATGGGATTTAAACGAAGGAAGAGAACTATTTACTTTTGTTGATAAAGATTTGTTAAGCTCTCTTGAGACATTTTATTTAAGACAAGATTTCATTGCTCAAGATTCTATCGTTAGACAAGATTATATGCAATTTGTGGAGTCACTTAGGAGTGAAAATTACAACCAAAAATCATCCAGCAGCCATTGGTACACTGTTACGAGCTTAGCTTTTATTCCAAATCGTAATTGGGTAATATCTGGTTCTCCCGACGAAACCATTAAAGTTTGGAATCTAGCAACGAGAGAGAAACTTTTTACACTGCTGGGTCACAGCAACTCTGTTAAGGGCTTGGCAGTGACTCCAGATGGACAACACCTAGTTTCTGCTTCAGATGATAATTATCTCAATGTCTGGGATTTAGAAAATCAGAAAGTTATTGCTTGTTTCAGAGGTGATGATATGTTAAATTGCTGTACTGTTGTGTCTGATGGAACAACGATTATTGCTGGTGAACGTTCAGGACAGGTGCATTTTCTTCGGTTAAAAAATCATGACCAATTACCTCTCAGACAAATTATGGTTCAAAGTTTCAAATCTAGATGAGGCGAGAGGGTAGAAGTGGAATTGGGTCAAAAAGCAAATCTCGTGAAACTGAAGCGATGGTTGAAAAATCTAGCTGAAATTGCACCAGATATTCAAGAACCGAACGTTGCCATTTTAGAACGTCCTCATCCTGACATTGCTGAACCAGTGCGTCTACTTGCTGCTGATGCGCGAAAAGTCAACTAGGTAATGAATAAAGCTGCCAAAAAAGAGCCAAAAAAGGAGTGAGAAAGGAAGAAGGATCGCAGTGAGTGAGTTTGATAATAAGTCAGCTAAATATGAGGAATATGAATATGTGTTGCATTAGCCTTATCATCTAGCTATGGCTGGTATGGCTAATGATTTGTGCGAATTATTAACAGAATTCGAGTTTATTGAACATAAGGTTTTTGCTTCACGACCACAGCCACTTATTGAGGATTATGACTTGGCTTTGCAACCACTTGCAGATAATATTGGTTGGGTGAGATCGATTGCTGTGACGCTGGATGGACAATACGCGATTGGTGCTGTAGCCAACCAATTTATTATCAAGATTTGGGATTTAGAGAACAAAACGGCATTGCCTTACCTCAAAGGTCATTCGGGTTCAATTCAAGTAGTAGCGATCGCCCCAAACACCAGCCTTGGATAAAAAATAACGAAAAACTGGTATAGCATTAGGATAGGCAAGTGAGTTTGGAAAACGATGAGTTCTCAAGAGCTAAGCGAGATTCTCGATCGCATTGTAGAAGGTAAGCAGAATGAAGCAGATATCACAGATCTGCGTCAGGTGTTAAAGGCGGCTATGACTTTAGGCGGTTCTCCAGAGGAGAAGCAACACCAACATCAAATTGTCCTCCAATTTGGTAAGTATAACGTCAATATCGTTGAAGGGAAAGAACTTCGCATTGGCGATCGCATCTTACCACCACTAAATGATGAGACAATAAATTTACTAACTCGCGCCCTTCCTCCCCTCAACCAATTCAAGTTACTGATTGAAGACAAGACTAAATGGTTCGTTGGGCGTCAGTATGTCTTTGATGCCATTCAATCTTTTATCAACAACAACCCCAAAGGCTACTTCACTATCATCGGCGATCCCGGTCAGGGAAAAAGCGCCATATTAGCTAAATATGTGCAGGATACCGGGTGTGTTGCTCACTTTAACGTGCAACTACAGGGAATTAACCGAACTGACCAGTTTTTGGATAGTGTCTGTAGGCAACTACTTATCCGGTACGATCTTCCTTACGATCCCTTACCTCCAAGAGCTACTCAAGATGGAGAGTTTCTCAGCCAACTCTTAGAAGAGGTTGTCCGCAAAGCAGATCGTAAACCTATTGTGATTGCGGTAGATGCTCTGGATGAAGTTGACACAGCTAGCTACCGAGATGCAAATATTCTCTATTTACCGCCTCAATTACCAGAGGGCATATATTTCATCTTGACTCGGCGGCGAGTAGATGTACCTCTCACAGTCTATGTCCCTACCCAAGCGCTTAGCTTACTTGATGAACAATATCAGGCGGACAGTGAGCGAGACGTGCGGACATACATTCAAAATCGCATTGATGACAGTAATACTTTACGACAGAGGATTGAAGAGCGAAGGGAATCTGTTACAGATTTCATGAATAAGATTGCTGAAAAAAGTGAAAAGAACTTTATGTATTTGCGTTACATTCTACAAGACATTGAAAGTGGATTGTACGTAGATGTAAGTCTTGAGCGTTTTCCTCAAGGTCTACAAGGATACTATGAATTTCACTGGCGACGGATGGGAATGATGGATAAGCCATTGCCTACGGAGAAAATCAAGATTGTTTATATTCTGGCAGAAGTGCGTCAGCCGGTTTCAGTCAAGAAAATTTGTGATTTTTCAAGTGAAGATGGCTCTAAGGTTGAGGAAGTCATAAAAGAATGGAAGCAATTCCTGCACGATTTGCGGAAAAATGAGCATATACGCTACAGCGTTTATCACTCCAGTTTTCGTGACTTCTTGCATCGCCGAGACATTTTAGCATCACACCCAGTCACGCTTCAAGATGTTCATCGCCGCATTGCTAACGATCAGTTGAGTTTTTGGGAGAAATTTAAAGCCTCAAGGAAGTTAAGTCGCCATGAGTGAGTTTGCAGGTTCGTCATCTGAAAATTGTCCCTTTAAAAATGAGCGAACGTACAGTAATATGGAACCTATATACCTCTTTGAAAGGGTATCTTAGAAAATTTGTAGCGCGAGGATTACTTTTTGAAGAAGTACTATCTTACCCCTGCAACTTTGCCAGATTGGAGTACCTACTTCTCCCAAGTGGCTGTAGTTGAAAAGAATGGTATCAAAATGATTTACCTGGCTGGACAAGTTGGAGTTGACAATCAAAAGAATCTAGTTGGCAACGGTAAATTACGAGACCAAGTGGAACAAACATTTAGGAATCTTCAAACCGCGTTAGAAAGTGTTGAGGCGACAATTGCAGATATTGTTAAAATGAATATTTATGTGGTGAATTATCAGCCTGAAGATGCAGAGATAATTGGTGAGGTGCTACAGCAATACTTCAGTATGGGTCAACTTCCAGCAATGTCTTTGATTGGCGTACAAGCCCTTGCTGAGGAGAGATTTCTCGTAGAAGTCGATGCTGAAGCTGTGGTAGGCGGCGATGGATAGATGTAGGAAGTTTTAAATATGTTATGTAGAGGCAGCAGGCTAATACCATTAGACATCTCCGAAAACTCTTAAAGCTTCTTCCTGATTAACTTTTAACAAGTTAAATTTAGCTATACGGTTCAGTTAAGGTTAATGTGTAAAAAATCACATATGTAAAGACGCGCCATGTTTAGTCTCTACGTTGTGTTACCGATCGGGATTTTGGTGTTATCTGAAACCGTATTAGATTCTAAGGATGATTTAGTTTGGCTATGACTGTAAAAAAATAATAAGCTTTAACTTAACGACACTGAAATAACTTGACACGCATCTATCATCGGTTATACTTTATCTAGTTTATGAAGATTATTCCTTGATAGTCTTCAACAAAATGAAAACTACGCTCCTCTTGAGTAAGTAGGTGGGTGAAAATCAACAGAACTATATTACAAAATGTAAATACCCTGAAAAGCCTTACTAATGACGAATGACTCAGGACGACCATTCTCAGTTAACTTTTTTCATACAGATCTACTTATCATATTCGCCGACTAGCAAGCATATATTCTTAAACTAAACAGATAAAATTGCTTTTGCAAGTATCTAAATTTATCCACGCACTTTGCGGAATGTATATGCTTTTGCTGTACTGCAGATATCGGCTCATGGTTTAGTAGAAATATCAGCAGCATCAAAATTCTTTTTACTGTTGCTGCATCAAGTAAATGTTAGTAGAGTACAAATTTTTTGGAATCTTTACTAAGTCTTCATTTGAGTTGGGTATATTTCCCAGATGGTTGTAAGAGTTTGCTTTTTAACAGACAGACAGTTTGTCAGTTAAAAAGTATAATTTAAGTGATTACTCCCTTCCCGCCAGAAGATTACCTATAAAAAACCGCCAAGACGCCAAGAACACCAAGGTTTAAGACTAGTAATTTTAGACTGGAAAGGGAGTAAGACATCAACTTAAAGCCGGGTAATTCCCTAATAACTGTACCTAAAATACAGTGAATAGTTGCATATTTTATTCAACAAATACAGAATCAAGTAATGAATACGATCGCCAAGCTTTTGCTATTTACTACATTTACTATTTTCATAGTTATCTGTGGCTTTACTTTCAGTCAAAACATAGGATATGCAGAAAATTTAACTACAAATCCCCCAATAAATGCTCAAAAGTTAGAGCAACAATTAGATATTTCTCTAAGTCCTAACATTCCTGCTGATGTCACTATTACTAAAGGTGCTAATACATTAGAAATACTACAGCATGATTTTGATGTTTTTTCTTGGCAATCATTTATAGCACTAAACTGGCCAGCACTACCGAATGGCTCACCTAATATTGATGAAATAATTGGTATTGGAGGCGATCGCACTACTGTCTGGGAAAATTATAAAGAAGCTTATACAATTTTTCCTTCTGATGGTCAAAAACCAGCATCTTGGGAAACAGAACCAGTTATTCCCTTAGCTTGTCAGAGTCAAGCTACAAATGGTGAACCCGTGTTCCGAATGATGCAGAAAGTAACGGATGAAGTTTTAGATGCTAGTAACCAGGCATTTAAAAGTGGTCCACTAATCGATCGACAAGGTCAGTATGTACGTTACGCGATTCACGCTAACAAAGAAACATTTGACTACATTCAAACTAACAACTTATATAACAAAGTTGGTCAAGAAAATTTTACTTTTCAAGTTGACTTTCCTAGCGGTAATAATAACACACAAGAAATTGGTAGCATTATTCTCAAATCAGCTTGGAAAATTTTAAGCCCTAACGATGAACCCAAAAGATTCCACACAATTAATGCTTTAGTATACACTCCTGCTTCCACAGTTCCGGAAGTAGAAGAAACTTGTCAACGCAAAACATTAGGTTTGGTAGGTTTTCACATCAGCCATAAAACTAAATCAAGCCCACAATGGATTTGGTCTACCTTTGAACACGTAGATAATTTAGAAGTTCCTTCTGGTAGTGGTTTAAAACCATTATTTTATAATCCCGACTATAAAGCGCCTGTAAATGTACCACCTCCTAAACCTTGGAATCCAAATTTACCTGCGCCTCCTACACAAGTAAAAAGAATAATTCCCATTGACGAAGCAACAAAAGCACTAAATCATCAATGGCAAGAAAAACTGAAAAATATTAATCCTGATTCAGTTTGGCAGTATTACGAATTAATTAGTACACAATGGCCCACAGCTCGCAAAGCTTCACTAACTGGTAATCCTGCACCTCAATTTTTAGCTAATTCAACCTTGGAAACTTATAATCAAGGTCGAGTGCCAAATGTTTCCTCAAGCTGCATACAATGTCACCTCAATGCTACCACCACTAATGGGAAATTTTCTGATTTTACTTATCTCCTAGAAAGAGCAAAATAATCATTATTATGAGTGACGATTTACAATTAAAAAACTTTGTAGAACTCTCGGGAATTTTGACTGGATATAGTGCTACTCATTTAATGCCAGTTATAGACCCCATAGGTATAGCAAAAGTCTATTGGGAGTTTTTACAAACACAAACTGAAGTCAGTCAAGATTTAATTAATCAACTGCTAAAGATTTTTGAAGATATCAAAGCTCAACCAGGAATTAAATATGAAGAAAAAGTCAAAGCTGTAAAGGAAAAAATCCTGGATGATTCTGCACTTCTTCCAGTAGCTAGAAGAATAATTAGACTTTGGTATTTGTCAACTTGGTATACCAGTGAACCTCCCAAAGAATTGGGACAAGTTGTTTCTATGAATGCCTATATCAAAGGATTAGCTTGGGAAGCAATACAGGCTCACCCAATGGGTTATAGCGAACTCACATTTGGATATTGGGCAGAAAAACCCAAACAAACTACTGATTAAAAACCTTTTTTAAATGGAGTGTGATATGACCGAGCAGAATAATTATGATGTTGTCATTGTAGGAGCGGGTATTGCTGGTGCATTAGCAGCTTATAAACTTGCTCAAGCTAAAAAGAAAGTATTAATTATTGAAGCTGGTGTAGCAGTTCCTCCTAGTCGAGAAGATTATGTGGAAAGATTTTATTTAGCAGCAGCCAAAACGCCTGAATCTCCTTATCCAAATAATGATAATTCTCCCCGTCCAACTGTTTTAGAAATCAATAATTCATCTGCTCCAAATAAGAGTTATTTTATTCAAAATGGACCTTTACCTTTTAGTAGCACTAATGAAAGATTAGGTGGTGGTACTACATGGCACTGGTTGGGAACTTGTTTACGTCTTCTGCCTAATGACTTTAGAGTTAAAACTTTGTATGGTCATGGGGTTGATTGGCCGATTACATATGCAGATTTAGAGCCTTGGTATTGTGAAGCAGAACATGAAATCGGTGTTGCCGCTGATGTGAAAGACCAAAAATATTTGGGTCTAACTTTTAGCAAAGATTATCCTATGCCCGGTATTCCTCAATCTTATTTAGATCGGCAAATTAGTCAGGGAATTGGGGATATGGAAATGTATCATCAGCCAGTCAAAGTTGTTCCTACTCCCCAGGCTCGTAATTCTCGACCATTTGATGAGCGCCGCGTTTGTAGTGGAAATACCAGCTGTATCCCTATTTGCCCCATTCAAGCTAAATATGATGCTACTATTCACATTGCTAAAGCACAGAATTTAGGAGCAGAAGTTTGGTATCAAACAGTAGCTTATCAAGTTGATGTTAATACAGAAACAGGGCATATATCTGGCATTCAATACAAACAATATGAAACTCAAGATGGTCCAGTCACAAATCAAGGCACGGTGACAGCCAAAGTTTATATTCTAGCCGCCCATGCGATTGAAACAGCTAAATTATTATTAAACTCTACCTCCTCTAAATTTCCTACCGGTGTAGCAAACCGCAGCGATCAAGTGGGTAGGAACTTAATGGATCACCCAGTACAACTGAGTTGGGGACTTATGCCTCAACCTGTATATCCCTTCCGAGGACCTTTGTCTACTTCTGGGATTGAAAGCTTGCGGGATGGCTCTTTCCGCAGTCACAGAGCAGCTTTTCGCATGGAAATAGGTAATGAAGGCTGGAATTGGGCTGCGGGCGATCCTCATGACACTATTAATAGACTCATTACTGAGGGGGAAACAGGTAAAATTTTAAACAGTTCAATTAGAGAATTGATTATTAGACAAATTCGGTTTGGTTCACTTGTAGAACAGTTACCCCAAAGCACAAATCGCATTATCCCTTCTAAAAAGTATGTCGATCGCTTGGGCATTCCCCGTCCTGAGATTTACTATGATTTGTGCAATTACACTAAAGCTGGATACGCAGAAGCGCGGAAAGCCGCCCAAGCAATCTTTGCTAAACTAGGGGCTAGCGATCGCACACAAGTAAACGAAACCTCTCCAGGATTATTCTACTTTGAAGACCAGCCCTATGTTCTCAATGGCGCTGGTCATATCATGGGGACATATCGCATGGGTAACGATCCTGATTCCTCGGTAGTAAATGCTGATTTGCGTTCTCATGACCATCCTAATTTATTTATGCTGGGTAGTGGGGTCTTTCCTACTGTCGGAACCTCCAACCCAACAATCACAATCGCTGCTTTGACTCTGAAAACAGCTGCCACAATTGTTAAACAACTGAATGGTGTTGTTGTGTAAATTAACCCTCTTTTAAGAAACAGACATGTTTCTTCACATTCATTGGGAATGCGACTGCCGCTATGCAGAGCGCGAAGCTATCGCCTGCGTTAGGCTCTCTTGTCATTCCTAACTCACTACAAACAACTACTAAAAGCTCTCCTAACAAAACTCAAGTCTTTGTATAAACCCCTCCTATTTTTCTTCAAACCGCGTAAAATGCAATCGCCCAGATGCCTCTCCTGCAACAATTGTTACTCCATCAGGTGCAACAGCACAGCAGAACATAGCATCCTGGCTTTTATGAAGGATTAGTTGAGGCTTTGCCAAGTCTGGAAGGTCACTTTTGCTCTCCGGGCTGTCGTGGTGGTTTTTTAATGCGCGTGCGAGAAGGTACCATGATGGGTCATGTTATCGAACATGTGGCCCTAGAGTTGCAAGATTTGGCTGGAATGCACGTAGGCTTTGGGCGTACCCGTGAAACGATGTCCACACCTGGAGTATACCAGGTAGTGTTCGAGTATCTAAATGAGGAAGCGGGACGCTATGCTGGCAGGGCAGCGGTGCGGTTATGCCAAAGTATTGTTGATAGGGGTCGTTATCCAAAAGCGGAATTAGAGCAAGACCTACAAGACCTGAAAGACCTATGGCGTGATGCAGCATTAGGACCTTCTACAGAAGCTCTCGTTAAAGAAGCAGAAAGAAGAGGCATTCCCTGGATGCAATTAGGCGCACGCTTTTTGATTCAGCTAGGCTATGGCGTGAATCAGAAGCGAATGCAAGCAACAATGACAGATAATACCAGCATCTTGGGAGTAGAACTCGCCTGCGATAAAGAAGCTACCAAACGTATTCTTGCTAGTTCGGGAGTCCCAGTTCCTCGGGGTACAGTCATTAACTTCTTAGATGATTTAGAAGAAGCCATAGAATACGTCGGCGGCTATCCCATCGTCATCAAACCTTTAGATGGCAATCACGGACGCGGTATTAGCATTAACATTACTTCTTGGGAAGAAGCTGAAGCCGCATACGATTCTGCCAGACAAATTTCCCGAGCAATTATTGTTGAGCGATTTTACACCGGACGCGACCATCGAGTTTTGGTGGTCAATGGTAAAGTCGTAGCAGTCGCAGAACGCGTTCCAGCTCACGTAGTGGGCAATGGCAAATCCACTATTTTTGAATTGATTGAGGAAACTAACAAAGACCCAAATCGCGGGGACGGGCATGATAACGTCCTCACCAAAATTGAACTAGACCGTTCCAGTTATCAGTTACTGGAAAAACAAGGTTATACTCTCAACACTATCCCAGGCAAAGGTGATATTTGCTACTTAAGGGCAACAGCCAACTTAAGTACAGGAGGTATTGCTGTAGACCGGACTGATGAAATTCATCCAGAAAACGTCTGGTTGGCACAAAGGATAGTAAAAATAATCGGTTTGGATGTTGCGGGAATTGATATTGTTACACAAGATATCAGCCGTCCCTTGCGAGAAGTCGATGGTGTGATTGTAGAAGTCAACGCCGCTCCCGGCTTCCGGATGCACGTCGCTCCCAGCCAAGGTACCCCCCGTAATGTTGCAGGAGCAGTGATGGATATGCTGTTCCCCAACGATAAATCCACTCGTATTCCCGTCCTGTCGGTAACGGGTACCAATGGGAAAACCACAACCACCCGTCTGTTAGCACATATCTTTAAACAAACAGGTAAAGTTATTGGCTATACAACAACAGATGGAACCTATATCGGGGATTACTTAGTAGAGGCAGGCGATAACACAGGTCCTCAAAGCGCCCAACTGATCCTTAGTGACCCAACAGTAGAAGTGGCAGTCTTAGAAACTGCTCGCGGTGGTATCCTGAGGTCAGGGCTGGCTTTTGAATCAGCTAATGTAGGTATTGTGTTAAATGTTGCTGCTGACCACTTAGGAATAGGTGATATCGATACCCTCGATCAGTTGGCACATCTAAAGAGTATAGTTGCCGAAGCAGTATACCCAGATGGTTACAGCGTACTTAATGCAGATGACCCAAGAGTCGCTGAAATGGCAGAGAGAACAAAAGCCAATGTTGCTTTCTTTACCATGAACCCGGATTCGGAGTTGGTCAAAAAGCACATCCAAAAGGGAGGAGTTGCCGCTGTTTATGAAAATGGCTATCTTTCTATATTGAAAGGCGATTGGACACATCGAATTGAACGGGCGGAAAATATCCCGCTCACAATGGGTGGACGTGCGCCATTTATGATAGCTAATGCTTTAGCAGCAACCCTAGCAGCATTTGTTCAAAATGTCTCCATAGAACAAATTCGCGCAGGCTTAAATTCATTTCGTGCTTCGGTGAGCCAAACACCAGGGCGGATGAATTTATTTAATTTAGGCAATTACCACGCTTTGATAGACTACGCTCATAACCCAGCAAGTTACGAAGCATTGGGTGCTTTTGTCCGCAACTGGACTTCTGGCGAACGGATTGGGGTTGTTGGCGGACCAGGCGATCGCCGTGATGAGGACTTTGTGATGTTGGGCAAACTCGCAGCGAACATTTTCAACAATATTATCGTCAAAGAAGATGATGATACGCGGGGACGCCAACGGGGTTCAGCTGCTGATTTAATCGTTCGAGGGATTAAGGAAGTTAACCCCAATTGTCAGTACGAAGTCATTCTGAGTGAAACAGAAGCAATTAACAAAGCGTTGGACACTGCTCCTGACAACAGTTTGGTCGTGATTTTGCCAGAAATTGTCAGCCGTGCCATCAGGTTAATTAGGTCACGCGGAGTTGTGAAAGAGGAGGTACCCCAACAAAATTCCGCTTCGTCCACGGTTGATTCCCAAGTCGGCGTATCATCTTCCGTGGTGAATACACTATTGTGAGAGCTGTAGAGACGCGCCAAAGCGCGTCTGTACACAAATTTTCATTCCTCACTCCTCGGTTTTCATTTGTCACTCCTATCTTGCTCCAAATCGTTGTCTTCACTCGGCTTGTTCAGTTCTTCCTTAAAACCTCGCAGAGTTTTTCCTATTGCGCTTCCTAACTCTGGAATTTTTTTCGGTCCAAAAATAACAATGGCAACCAGACCGATAATTGCGACTTCTGGCCATCCCAATCCAAACATAATCCTCTCCTGTAAAAATTCGTATTGATAAGTAAAGCTTTAACCTAACTTAAATTGTGTCATATTTACGAGAGAACCCTGACATAATTTCTTAGGAATAAGTTTCGGTTGTCTTAGAAAAATTACTCCTTTTCTTGTACGATCTCCAAACCCAACCATTCACTCAATTCATGGGCTAACCATTGAACTTCTGCTTCAGAGCTGATACTGCCACCAAGACCGCAAACCTGATACTTCTGTGTTCCTGCCCAAACGATCAATTGGGGTGGAATGTCAATCCTGGCATTCAGAAAGTCTGTCTTGGTATGTTTTGGAATGTACACGAGTTTAGTAATATCCTGTCTTGCTGTTGAACGGGTACGAGGAAATTTCAAGCCTAATATCTCCCAAGTTAAAGCAATTTTCTGGCGGTTGAGTTGCAGTCTAATACTCAAAAACAAAGCAAACAGAACTGTGTTTCCCATTAAAAAGCTGGCACCCCAGAAAGGAAGCGATACCAAAGCTAGGAGAAGATTTGCTGGAAAAGGTATTGCAAGAACTCCAAGTGTCCACAAAAGGATAAACGAGTTCCAACCAATTGCAAATAAGCTTGATAATCCAAATAAGGGATGAAATCCCACTGGCGGGATAAAGAGTTTTAGAGCGTTTCCATCTTTTGTTAATTTAATTTTACTTGTTAAGGGTTGTTTAATACTCAAAGGAGCAAAATCTCTTTCCAAGACTTTCATTGCTTCTCTTGCTGAGGAAAAACGACGCTCTAAACTTGGCTCAACCATTAACCTCAGCCAATAAGTAAAAGAAAGGCTCAAATTGGTCAAATGCTCAAACTGTATCCGCAAATCTTTCTGGGGTAAATTAGCAGGATGGCTTCCAGTCACTAAATAAATGAGAGTCGCACCCAAACTATAAAGGTCGGAAGCAGGAACTGTTCGTCCGCTAAATTGCTCTGGAGGCATATAGCCATAGGTTCCCACAATAGTCATTGTTCCACCTTCAGTGGCAGCTACATTCTGTACCGAACCAAAATCTACAAGGTAAACTTGCCCTGCACTATTGCCAGACCTATCTCCTAACAATATATTACTTGGCTTAATATCGCGGTGGATGACTGGGGGATTTTGTTGGTGCAAATTGATTAAGATTGTTAAAACAGCTTTTGCTATTTCTTTGACTTCTTCCTCCGTAAAAGTACGCCCCACCTTTAGGTACTGCTCTAAAGTTTGTGCTGGTATATAAGTTTGTACTAAAGCAAATCCTTTTTGCTCCGCAGAATTGACTTCAAAATAATCTAAGTAGCGAGGAATACAAGGATGTGACAGCGACTTTAGCGTCTCGGCTTCACGCTCAAATAGCTTGAGATCATCCCATTCAAAATCATTGCTGAAAGAAAGTAGCTTAATGACGACGAGATCTTGGGTTTGCAAATCGCGAGCAAGTAGGGTTTTTCGCCCTGCTTTCTTTCCCAACTGCTGCTGTACTTCATAGCGATCGCTCAATATATCAAGCATATACAGGTCTGTTAATTTTTCATCAAGATTTTTTAATGGACGGGCATTGCCTATCCTCGCTTCAGGAGCAAACCCAAATGAATTCAAGGGCAAAGGATTTCATTTCTGTTACAGCCAAGAACTTATTGTTTGCTTAATTTCTTCAGGTTATCTTTAAAAAATAAGTAATATTACGAAAAGTGACGATTTATATGCTTTTATAATATTTAGGGTAAGAACAAGGTAAAAAATAAAGAAAATATTAAATCTTCACCATTGCCTTATCCGCTCTAGATTTTAAGTCAAAAGATTTGCATCACTTTGTTAGAGAGAAGTGACACGCACTTGGAGTGGTAATAAAATGCATATATTTCCGCGATCGCACCAAGATCGACAACCCCGTATAACAATGGAGCCTAAGGAACGATTGAATGTACCACCGCTTTCTTTTTTTGAAGACCCAAGTGTTAACAGTACACACATGGTAAAACAGTGCAGTTGGGACGAGTTTGGTGAAAATGAGCAAAACCAGCAACGCATTGCCATTTTTATTGATGGCGCAAACTTGTTTTACGCCGCAATGCAACTCAATCTTGAAATTGACTACACCAAACTGCTGCGTTTTTTAACCAAGGGGCGTCAACTGCTCCGTGCTTACTTTTATACTGGTGTTGATTATACCAACGAAAAACAGCAAGGCTTTCTACTCTGGATGAGTCGTAATGGCTATCGTGTGGTCAAAAAAGAGCTAGCTCAGCTTCCCAATGGTGCTAAGAAAGCGAATCTAGATGTTGAGATTGCTGTGGATATGATAACTTTGGCAAAATATTGCAATACTTTGGTTCTCCTCAGTGGAGATGGAGACCTTGCTTATGCAGTTAATGCTGTTGCTTATCGAGGAGTCCAGATTGAAGTCGTTGGGTTAGGTTCAATGACGAGCGAATCTCTGATTAGCGTTGCTGATTGTTATACTGACTTGGAAGTCATTAAACAGGACATTCAAAAAACAAAACTTAACAATACCCGTTAAGCAGTCAATCACTGGGAGTTTACTCTTGAGTGAGCAATCCCTGACTGCTAAACCCAGTTTTCAAGCTAAATTTCTTTGGTAGAGTTACAGTCACAAGAGTTCCTTGTCCTAACTGACTTTCTACAATAATGTTACCACCGTGCAATTCTATGCACGCTTTAGTTATAGCTAATCCCAAACCCGTGCCTGGGATTGTGTTCGTATTAGTCCCTCGCCAAAAAGGCTGAAACAAGTTTTTTTGTTCTTCTATTGGTATACCAATTCCCTCGTCTTTCACAGAAAAAATGACTGTTGAATCTTGCCCAACTAAGTGAAACTCTATCTTGCCTCCTTCTGGCGAGTACCTAATAGCATTAGATAGTAAACTTACAAAGATTTGCTTTAAGAGTGCCCCATCACCCCAGAAATTTTGAAAATTACCACTCATTTGAAAAAGCAACTCGTGACACGCGCTAACTTTGCCTCGCTGTTCTTCTACCAATTCAGAAAAAAAGTAGGGCAAACTTACGGGTTGCGGTGTAAACTTTGCCTGACTTAGCTCAAATTTTTGAAACAGAAGCAAGTCATCTACTAACTGAGACATATAACGAGCTTTCTGTTCAATAGTTTGCAAAAACTTTTGTTGTCTGGATTCACTAAGTTTATCACCGTAATGCTTTAAGGTTGATGCAGCAGCCAGGATAGAAGCTAGGGGGGTTCGATATTCGTAAGAAACTGTGGTGATGATTTGGGATTTAAAGGCGTTGAGTTTTTTTTCATTTAAAATGGCTGCTTGAGCCTGAGCTAGCAGTTCAGCCTGTTCGATAGCTGCTGCCAAATGTACGGTTAATTCATTTAAAATGTTGATTTCTGTAAATTGCCACGGTCGTTTGTCCAAACACTGATGGGCAACTAACAAACCCCAAAGTTGGGAATTCGGCTTTTCATAGCTTTTTAAAGTTATGGGAACCACCAAATTTGTCGGACTATCTCTTTTCTGAGAACAATCAGCTGTTTTTTTGTTACTTAAGTGTTGTTCTCTGGCTCGATTTTTAGGTTGGAGTAACTCTCGATCTCCAGCCCCGAAGCGATCGCTTTGAGTCTCTAACAAGTTAGGACATCTCGTATTTGAGCCCGCTTCACAAACCTTAGATATAACTTTTTGACTTCCTTGGCACTCTTCTTCAAGTAGGTGCCACAAGCAAGGGGTTTGCGTGCATAATTCAATCAATTTGTTAACTTCATTGCTATCTACATTTGGAACACATTGATAAACGGCAACGCGATCGCAGTTCAAAAGCTGCTGTACTTCTGCCACAGATGTTGTCAAAATCTCCTCTAGATTTAAGGACTGACGAATTCGCAAAGCTGTTGTGGCAACGAGGCGCTGGCGTTCCCGTGTTTTATTCAATTGAGTTTGTGACTCAGAGCGCTTAATGACATTACTAACTGCCGATCTGAGTGCATCTGGTTGTAGACGTTGCTTAACCAGGTAATCTTGAGCACCCCTTTTTATAGCCTGTACGGCAACCTCTTCATCGCCACGCCCCGTTAGCATAATTACAGAGGCAGCTATTTCCACTTTCTGTTGCTTCAACTCATCTAATATTTCCAGCCCACTCATATCAGGCAAGCAAAAATCAAGCAGAATGACATCCCACGACATTTCGTGGTATAATGTCAATCCCTCCCGTGCAGAATCCGCCTCTAAAATTTCGTATGACTCTTGAGGGTCTTTCAAAAGGTAACGTCGGTATATTCTCCGGTCTTCTGCACAATCATCAATGATGAGTAGCTTTCTTGGGTCCGGCATAAGTAATGAGGTAAAGGGGATTTTTTTGTACTCCCTCACTTAATTGTCTCAGACTATTACACCCATATTATAAAACCCAAGAAAGATATAAAGAAATTATTAAAATTTAACAAGCTGTTTTGTAAGTCGGGCTAAAGCTGTTTGTCGTTTTTTGTCGATTATTGACTAGAAATCAGCTACCTAGTAGATAGCTCACCTCAGTCAAAGGTTTGGGGGAGTGTTCGCATCCAGCCAATAATCGACAAATGCTTGAATTGTCTTTTGCAAATTTTGAAAATCCATTGGTTTAATCAAATAACCATTAGCACCCTTCTGGTAACACAATTCAATATCCATAGGATTAGAAGACGTAGTAAAAACAACGATAGGGATTTCCCTCAAACTCCGATCCTGCTTGAGACGCTGCAACAGGTCACGACCATCAATTCCCGGTAAATTCAGGTCAAGTAGAATAACAGAAGGTCGTGGTGCTATCTTGGGATCTTGATAATCTCCCTCTTGATACAAGAAATCTAAAACCTCGTCTCCATTGGTACAGCGATAAATTGGATTCTGGACAGCCAAGCGTTTCATGAGGCGTTGCAACATCTTAAAGTCCTCGTTGCTGTCCTCAACAACAAGTAGAGGTTCATTAAGTTTTGTTGTCGTCATTATTTTTTTTCAACAGGCGTAATATAATAGAAGGTTTTTATAGAAAAATTTTAAACTATTCCAGTGTGAAATAAAAAGTTGAGCCAACGTCTACGGTAGATTCAACCCAAATTCGACCACCATGACGCTCAACAATCTTTTGGGCAATAGCTAGCCCTGCACCTGTTCCACCACCATACTTTTCTTGAGAATGGAGACGCTTGAAAAGTCGAAAGATATTTTGGAGGTGATGTTGTGGAATACCAATACCATTGTCCCTTACGTAGAAAGCATTTGGAGCTTCAAAGCCAATTTCAACCCATTTGTCGGATTTATCGTTATATTTAAACGCGTTAATAATGAGATTACCAAATACCTCGCCGAGCAAAACAGGATCGCATTGGACTGTAGGTAAAGTATTGATGCGAATATCAAGGTTGGCATTGTGATAGCTAGCACGAAAGACACGAAGCACGCGATCGAGTAGTTCGTTAAGATTGGTAGTTTGTTTGTGCAGTTTCGTTTGACCTAACAGCGAGAGACGCAACAGAGCATTAATTAAAGTTTCCATCCGTTGGGATAAAAACACGACTGTCTGCAAATAGTCAATTCCATCTTCATCTAATAGGTGAGCGTAATCTTCCAGCAGAACATTTGAGTAATTATAAATACCCCGTAGAGGTTCTTTTAGATCGTGGGAAGCAGCATAGGCAAAAGAGGCGAGTTCCCGGTTACTTTGCTCCAACTCATGGTTAATTTTGGCTAACTCATCAGCCTTAGAAATGACGATACCCACGATCGCATTCCTTAAAGCCAGGGCGCTGTTCAGTTCACATGGTTTCCAAGCAAGAGAAGTCAATCGAACCGTTTCCTGCCATTTTTCAAAGGATTTTCGGGGAGAAATAGCTACGTTACCACTGATATCAACCTGCATCAATTCATTTGGATTGCCCGCCCAATTGACTGTTTGAAGCACTTCCGGACGAAACCAAAGGATGTAGTAGCGCCGGACTTTAGAAATCCGTAAAAGCAGCAAACCGCTAGCAGCATTTTTGAATGCAAGAGCTTCCGGGTAAAGCTGCGGTAGAGAATTGGTGGAGAACAAGTTGTCAGTGATTTGAGCGTCTGCCCATTCAATCAAGTTACGAACTTCTTCCATCGCGGGTGTTGTTCCCACAAGCGTGATTTCATTATCCAGACAAACGGCACATCCTGTTGCATCAACTAAATCTAGCAAGCGAGGTTCAGGGTAAACAAGCGCTTCTCTAAAATTATCCGCTTGGGAAATGGATTCTATAAATTCAGATTGTAATGATTTAAGCTTTACCTCATAGTCAAATTCAGATTGACTCACTTTATGGACTAGCTCTGAGCAAACAATTTGTCCTAAAAACTCGCAGATTCTCCGTACTTCCCAAGGAATGTGTTTTACAGTTTCATGATGGCAGGAAATTAATCCCCAAAGTGTTTGCTCCCGAATCAGGGGTACAACTAGGATGGCTGCCACACCCATGTTTTGATGGTACTCAACACAACAGGGATGGACGCTCCTAAGTACAGAGAGGCTTAAATTCAAGGGCTGTTGCGTTTGGGGATTGTTAACCGGAACGATCGCAACAGGTTGAGCATCAAAATCGGGAATAAAGCGGAGCATAGAACGCTTATATAATTCCCTAGCTTCGGTGGGGATATCTGTAGCCGGATAGTGCAGCCCGAGTAATGGTGATAAATCCTTTCGTTTATCTTCGGCTATGACGATCCCCGCTCCTGAGGAGTCAAATTGATAGACCATCACTCGGTCAAACTCTGTTATTTTCCGCACTTCGGATACAACTAAATGAACAAAATCCGTGAGGTTTGGTGTTTTCTGCAATTTAGATATCACTTCACGAATCAAAGCATGGAAGCTTAAAAAGCTCATTTGCGTGAGAGAATCAACTGGTTCTAGCTCCAGGATGAGAGTATCATCGGTACGATGAACAATACCATCAAAGTATTTCTCTCCGTCAGAAGTGGGAATTGACAGTTTAAAGGAGCTGATAATACCTTCGTGTTTTTGCCAGCATTTTTGGATAGCTTCAACTTGGGTTGCGTCAAGCAAAGTACTGAGAGGTTGATTCAGTAAATTTTCTAACTTTTTTCCTAAATGTTTTTGAATATTATTGCTTACTTGTAAAATGTCAAGTTTGCTACTCAACGTCAGTAGAAAACCATGAGGCTGAATTGAGCCAGGAATGTGAAGCTGTTCGTAATTTGTCATTCTTGAGTCAGAGGCAAACCCAACCAATCACTTAATTCATAAGCTAACCATTGAATTTCTGGTTCAGAATAAGTCAGACCTTTTCTCCCACCAAGTTGGTACTCATTGACTCCTGCCCAAATTGTGAGTTTTGGTGGAATTTCAATTGTGTTACCTTGCAAATCGTTGATAAAAGTTTTCGGAGTATAGACCAATTTGGTGATATCCCTTGTTGCTGTAGGAGGTACGCGATTGTATTGAAATCCCAATATTTCCCATAGGAAACGAACTGAAAATCGGTCTACGGTAAGCCGACTACGTCTCAACAAAGGAAATAAAATCGAAGACATCATCTGAAAGCCAGCGCCCCAAAAAGGAAGTGAGAATAACACAAAAGGGATATTAGCAGGGAAAGGAGCAGAGAAGGCATTAACCGTCCAGAAAAAAATAAATGAATTCCAGGCGATCGCAAACAAACCCATGAAAGTCATTGACGGCTGGAAACCCGTTGGAGGAACAAGAATTTCTAAACAATTCTCATCTTTTTGCAATTTGATTTTGCTATTGGCAGGTTGAGCAATTTTAACTGTTAGATAACTCCCATTCAACTTGAGCTGACCTGGCTTTTCTGATTGCTGTTGTATTCTACTGACCCAACTGTTGCCATCCCAATACCAATTTTCTTTAACCCAGTCATTAAACGACACTTCTAATGGATGTGGCTGTTGCAAAAGCTGTGGGTGTTCCAAAGCTGCTAGTGCTTCTCGTGCAGAACTCAAACGGCGTTCCAAACTGGGTTCTACCATCCATGACAACCATTTTGTCAAACTTGGGCTCAAGGTTGCTGCTTGTTCAAATTGTATTCGCAAGTCTTTCTGTGGTAAATCTGCTGGATGAGCCCCCGTAACCAAGTAAATTAAAGTAGCACCTAAGCCGTGAAGGTCAGAAGCAGGCACTGTGCGTCCGCCAAATTGTTCTGGTGGCATATAGCCGTAAGTTCCTACAACAGTCCTTGTCCCGTCTTCTGTTGCCGCCGCCGTCTGCACTGAACCAAAATCAACCAAAAATACTTGACCGACATTATTTCCCGAGCGGTTTGCCAACAAAATATTACTTGGCTTAATATCGCGGTGAATGATAGGGGGCTTTTGCTCGTGTAGATAAATAAGAATGATGAGGAGGGCTTTAGCTATTTGTTTAACTTCTGCTTCTGTAAAAGTACGTCCAGCTTTTATGTACTTCTCCAAGGCTTGTGCTGCTATGTAAGTCTGTACAAGAGCAAATCCTTTTATGCTAGGTAAATTTACCTCAAAATAGTCTAGATAGCGAGGAATTGAGGGATGTGATAAGGTTTTTAGGGTTTCGGCTTCCCGCTCAAACAGCTTGAGATCGTTCCATTCAAAGTCACTGTTAAAAGTTAGCAACTTGATAACTACTAATTCTCCTGTCAATAGATCGCGAGCCAAAAGCGTTCTCCGCCCAGCCTTTTTCCCAATTTGTTGCTGTACTTCATATCGCTCGCCGAATACCTGACCGTTCATTATGATGATTTATGGTTCTAACTTGAAATTTTTTGTGTGTATTAGCTTTATTTACCTAGCTCAGGCAAACTTATATCCTTACTATAACCGTACCGATACTTAGCATTCCAAATTCTAAGTTATACAACCAGGATATCAAGAATATCCACCAGACCGCGTTTTTTGGACTCTTGACGATATAACTTGCTTATGACCTCCCAACTTTGGCCTTACATTACTCCTGGTATTCCAGATGAATTGTTTGAGCGCTTGCCGGGAATTCCCTTAAGTAAGCGAGAAATTAGACTGCTGTTACTTTCCCAACTGCGGCTGAAACCCAATACAGTTTTGTGGGATATTGGTGCTGGAACAGGTACTATTCCAGTAGAAGCGGGGTTGCTGTGTCCTGATGGGCACATTATCGCTATAGAACGAGATGAAGATGTCGCAAACCTGATCGAGCACAACTGCGCTCGCTTTGAAGTTCAAAATGTCGAAGTCGTTCAGGGGAGTGCTCCAGAGTGTTTGCATTATATCAAAGTTGCTCCTGACCGGGTGTGTATTGAGGGGGGTCGCTCTATCCCAGAAATCATGCAAGCTGTATGGCAATATTTGCTTCCAACAGGTAGAGTTGTTGCCACAGCTGCTAATCTAGAAAGCTTGTATTCTATTTCTCAAAGCTTTGCCATGCTCCAAGCTAGAAATGTTGAGGTTATTCAGTCAGCGGTTAACCGATTGGAAACGAAAGGTTCTTCGCAAGCTTTTACTGCTGTCAACCCCATTTTTATCCTGAGTGGTGAGAAACTAGATTAGAACTCAAGGGTGAAGTATGAAGGATGAATCCCAATACTTCATCCTTTCTCCTTCATACTTTATACTTTTTATCTATGCCTTGGTCTCGTATTATTAGCGGAATTATTGCAATAGCCCTTGCTTTAACAGCTACCCTTCTGGGAGGATGGTATTTTACCATACTGTTCGCGATTATTATTTTTTTAGGGCAGCGGGAGTATTTTGATTTGGTGCTTGCCAAAGGGATGGCACCTGCTGCTAAAACTACCATCGTTGTCAGTCAAGTCTTATTAATTATTTGTACTCTAGATGGCGATTTAGCTGATGCTGTTATGCCTGTGGCTGGTACTTTTATTTGTTTTTACTTGCTGTTTCAGCCCAAAATGGCAACGATCGCTGATATTTCCGCATCTATTTTAGGGCTATTTTACACGGGTTATTTGCCAAGTTACTGGGTACGGCTGCGATCGCTAGATGGTTCGGTCAGTCATTTGCCTATGGGTGATTATTTATCAAAGGTATGGGATGCTTTGGCAAGATGGGATTTGGAATTGCTACCGCAAGGTTTGGCGGCTACATTACTCACTTTTGGGTGCATCTGGGCATCTGATATAGGTGCTTACATTGTGGGGAAATTTTTTGGAAAAACTCCACTTTCAGACATTAGCCCGAAAAAAACTGTAGAGGGCGCTGTTTTTGGAGTTTTAGCTAGTGTTACTGTTGCTGTATTTGGGTCTTACTACCTGAAATGGTCAAGATTCCCCTTTACTAGTGTTGCCTTAGGGTTATTAATTGGTATTGCCGGACTTCTTGGGGATCTCACCGAATCCATGCTCAAACGTGATGCGGGGGTCAAAGATTCGGGGCAGTTGATCCCCGGTCATGGAGGTATCTTGGATCGGACTGATAGCTATATTTTTACTGCGCCTTTAGTGTACTACTTTGTTACACTTCTGTTGCCACTGGTAACACGCAATTAAATTGTCAGAAAATTTGCATTTTGTACGGGAATTAATTGAAATTGAAAAATAACCCCTACTTTAATAATTCATTTATGTTATAATTAAAGTTAATAGGGGCTAATATTCTATTTTTTATTTCTAATTATTATGGGTTGACATTAATTCGTCCGCGACACACTAGCTTACCCGAGTTCAAAGTTAGTTCTTGGATATCAGCATCCGATCCCAGATCGAAATAAAGTTCGTTATCTATCCCTTTCAACATAACAGTAGGACGGCTTTGAACGTCTATTTGACTGATTTTTAACTCATGAGAACTCAGTAATTTTAAATTCATACTGATGTCTAAGTGAGTAGGTTCGCTTTCCTCTGGCAAGGTAGCAGAAAGCACTAGCCTACTGTTATCCAGATTAATTTTTTGCCAATGTACCGACTTGGATTTTGAGCACTGTTCTGGTAATAATTGAACCAGAGTATCATTTAGAGCAGTCAGTAATAAATTAGATGAGAGGGAAAGGTTTAAGTCTTCCTCTGTCTGGATCAGTTCGCCAACCACTGGTACTGTTTCTAACAGTTTGAGTGGTTGTCCCTTAAGTACTGAGCCAATGTTGACGCGAATATTTTCTGCAACTAGTTGAATATGTGTAAGATGGAGACCTTGGTAAACAGCATGACTGGCAAAGATAGATACAAAAGGGATGCATCCAGAAAGAAGTTGGCGATCGCTAGCTTTAATTTCTACTTCGAGTTGGGCAACTTGACTGACTTGTGTTTTTAACCAAAGCTTGAGTGCGGTTGTGAGCACATTAGTCACTATGCGGATTTTGTTTGTATTTCGCGTTTGGAAACTGTTTTGCATCTAACTATTTTACCTATGGGTATGTTGCCAAAAAAAACAAGTATTGAAATAAATCTTAAATTTAACACCTATGGCGATTCGCCACAAAATGTAAATATATTATTTATTTACCAGTTGTTAAATCAATCATAAGTAATTTCCACATGGAGGCGCGGTTACAAAAAATTCTGGCTCAATGGGGTATTGCCTCCCGGCGTGAAGCAGAGGAGATCATCCGGCAGTCACGGGTGTGCATCAATGGTGAATTGGCGCATTTGGGACAAAGAGCAGATCCAGAAAGGGATATTATCACTGTTGATGGTAAGCCCGTGTCTGTGGTACAACGTCCAACATTAGTGTATTTGTTGTTGCACAAGCCACCTGGTGTAGTTTCCACTTGCCACGATCCTCAACAAAGACGGACCGTCCTGGATTTACTACCCAAAGAATTAAGTTCCAGCCAGGGTATACACCCTGTTGGTCGCTTAGACGCAGACACAACAGGAGCATTAATACTTACAAATGACGGAGATTTAACATTTGGGTTAACCCATCCAAGGCACAATATTTCTAAAACATATCGTGTTTTAGTGGAGGGACATCCTCAGAAAGAAGTGTTACAAATGTGGCGTCAGGGTGTGCTGTTGGAAGGAAGAAAAACAAGACCAGCACAAGTAAAAGTAATAGAAAAACTTTCTTCTTCTACTTGGTTGGAAATTGTTTTAAAGGAGGGGAGAAAACGTCAGATACGCCGTGTTGCCCAACAGTTGGGACACCGGGTTATCAAACTACATCGCACAGCCATAGGCCCAATTCAATTAGACGCACCCGTCCAAGGCTTACTAGCCGAGGGTGAGTATCGTCACCTAGAAGATTTTGAAATACGCTTTCTGAAAAAAGCAGTTGAACAAGTATGAAGTTTGAGCAACGGCTTCTGTCGTTAGCTTCTGCCTAAAAGTAGAGCAAAGCTCAAAACTTTAGGAAGCTACCTATTAATGATTCAGCTGGGTAAGGAGTTTAACAGGATTATGAAGTGGCTAAAAAGAAAAAATAAGCGGGAAGCAACACCCTCATTAGAGCACCAGCGAACCGAGATCTTGGCAGAAATGGGTGCCCAACTCTGGACTCGGCGCTTAGAACTGGGTCTGTCCTTGGAAGAAATGGTTCTTACCACCAAGATTTCCCGAAGATTACTGCAGGGAATAGAGGAAGGTAACTTATCTGAACTGCCAGAACCAGTTTATACCCAAGGCTTGATCAGGCAATATGCCGATGCGCTGGGTTTCAATGGAACACAATTTGCCAGCACTTATCCAATTGGTACAAATCGTGTAAATCTCAGACCAATTTGGAAAACAACATCAGCCGATCAATTGCGCCCCGTCCATCTCTACTTACTCTACATATTTTTAATTTTTTGTTCTGTTAGTGGCTTGTCCCAATTTTTAAATAGCGCTACTTTGCAAGTAAGTAGCCGCGATAACAGTCTGAAGTTACAAACAAACCTCTCACAATCAAACCTGACCCAAAATAAAAACGTTCAGCTTCAAGCGTTTACTCGCGCTTCCGAAAGTGATGGTGAACAGGTACAAATCGGCGTGACTTTGAAAGAGAAATCCTGGATCAGAGTTGTCGCTGATGGCAAACTTCAGTATGAAGGTGAATTACCAGAGGGAACTCACCGTATATGGAAAGCCCAAGGACAACTGACTGTGAAAGCAGGAAATGCTGGTGGTGTTCTTGTGAGTGTGAACAAACAAGAAGCTAAGCAAATGGGAGAACCGGGCAAAGCGAAGGAAGTTACTATCGCTGCAGCGAATAGGTTTTGAAAAGAGGAGGAAGTGAGGGAGTGAGGGCGTGAGGGAGTGAGGGAGGGAAAATGGCTACCTCCCGTTATCCGCTAGTCTACCTAGTTTCTCTGGGCTCTCTGGTTTCCCTTGTCCCCCTGGTCCCGGTGGTCTCGCTTGTCTCCTTTGTCCTCCTTATCCCGGTCAAGATTTCCGTTGCGGGCTGCGTCCGGAAATTTGAGTAAGAATTTGTAAACGCTGGCTCACCTCTTTTGTCAAACTGTCTGAGGTATAACGCCACTCCCAGTTTCCTTCAGCTTTACTTGGAAAATTCATCCGGGCTTCTCCTCCCAGTCCTAGCACATCCTGCAAAGGTGTAATTGCTTGATTTGCCACAGAATTCAGACCCAGTCGAATAAAATCCCAATGGATACCATCAGGGCTGAGACAACCCAAATAATTTAGCACGTACTGCTTTTCGTAGTCTGTTGCTTGATTAAACCAACTGATGGTTGTGTCATTGTCATGAGTTCCCGTGTAGACAATGCAATTTCGCGAATAGTTAAACGGTAAAAACGGATTACCAGCATCAGCACTAAAGGCAAACTGCAAAATCTTCATTCCAGGAAATTCATACTTGTCTCGCAGTGCTTCCACTTCTGGCGTAATTAACCCCAAATCTTCCGCCATAATGGGTAGTCTGCCCAAATTCTGTTTGATTGCTTCAAACAACTCTTCTCCAGGGGCTTTAATCCACTCTCCATTAACAGCTGTCTTTTCGCCTCTTTTGACAGCCCAGTAAGCTTCAAACCCTCGGAAGTGGTCGATACGAATTACGTCCACATAGTCAAGCAACGCTTTAAAGCGACCAATCCACCACTTGTAGTCTTGTTTCTTTAATTCCTCCCAGTTATAGACTGGGTTGCCCCTTGTAAGCAAAGTCGTAGTAATTGGGGGAAACAGAGAAAATGGCTGTGGGTTTTCTTTCTTTTACAGCTTGATTGAGCTGTACCATAAACGCCGTAATTTTATCTGCTCGCCAGCGCGTCCATGCGGCACTTTGATGATTGCTTGGGGGATTGTTTTTAGTCTCTTGATTGTACAGCGCCACCGTGTATTTATCGTAGCCAAATTCCGAGGGCAAACTCATGTGGTCGTCAAACTGAATCCCATCAACATCATATTGGGTGACAATTTCCAGCACGAGATCGGTGATAAATTTTTGTACTTCTGGATGAAAGGGATTGAGCCATGCAACCTCACCTGCAGCACCAATTGAAGTTCGACTGCCATCCTGCTTTTGCGTCAGCCAATCTGGATGATTCAAGGCTAGTTCCGATGTCTCGGGAGCCATAAAACCAAACTCAAACCAAGGAATCACTAGCAAGCCTTGACGGTGAGCTTGAGCTATAAGGTCTGCAAGTATATCACGTCCATCTATACCTTTCAAGACAAAAGGTTGGATACCTTCACGTTTTGCTATAGCGCTGGGATACATAACGTATCCAGAATTCCAGACGACAGGGTAGATTGTGTTAAAGTTCAGCCGCCGCAATTGGGTGACAGCATCGTGGACTTTGGTACGATCTCTCATGATGTTAAAATCATTGTTGGTCATCCAAACCCCACGGATTTCCTGGCGGGGAAGTTGAGCGATCGCTGGGGGTAGGCTGTGTACTAAAAGTACCGTAGCAAAGGATATCAAAACAAGGAGTGGGAAAAGAGATTTGAGTCCTCGTTGCCAACCTTGAGGAATGAAACGCAATTTCAATTTCATAGACGTAAATAATGCTCTTACTACCCACACGCCCCATCGTGTGCTTTTCCGATTGAATCTACTAGTCATACAGTTTACAAGCATTTATGCCTACTAGAGAATTGGTTAATTGGTAGTTATTCAATGCATTGCATTGAATTGTTGCTTCCTTTGAACCCGAGCAGAGAAAACACAGTAGGATAGTTGACGCAGATATTAAGTCAATTGTGCCAACCGTGGCTTTTGCGTAAAGATGGGTAGTTAATATGTCATAATTATGGGAGCTAACATTCCTTAATAGATTGACTAACAGTGAACTTTTAGCGAAGCTTTCGTAAAGGTACAAAGTATAAAATAAACTTCTATTAAGTAAAAATGCAGACGAGCCAAAAACTCTCTTTTCCAATAATGGGTTGTGGGACATGGGCATGGGGTAACCGATTGCTCTGGGGATACAATGAAAGCATGGACGACCAGTTGCAAGCTGTCTTCAACCTATGTGTCAGTCATGGAGTAACCTTATTTGATACAGGAGATTCTTACGGAACAGGGAAATTAAACGGACGCAGCGAACAACTGCTAGGACGGTTTTCCAAAGATTATGTGGGGTCGAATCAAGAAGATATTTGCATTGCAACAAAGCTTGCTGCGTATCCATGGAGATTGACACGACAGTCAATGGTATCTGCTTGCAAGTCATCAGCCAACCGCCTTGAAAGAAATGTAGATTTGGTACAAATGCATTGGTCTACAGCAAACTACGCCCCCTGGCAAGAGGTAGCACTTTTAGATGGTCTTGCCGATCTCTACGAGCAAGGATTAGTCAAGGGAATAGGTCTATCCAATTATGGTCCAAAACGGCTCAAACGCGTGCATCAAAAGTTTACCGAACGGGGAGTTCCTATCTCCAGCCTGCAAGTTCAGTATTCCTTGCTGTCTACCTATCCGGTAACTCAATTAGGTTTAAAAGAGGTTTGTGATGAGCTTGGGATTAAACTGATTGCATATAGCCCCTTAGGGTTGGGGTTATTGACGGGAAAGTACTCCGAACAAGGTCCTTTTCCTAAAGGCATCCGAGGTTTGCTATTTAGACAGCTATTACCGGGAATTCGTCCCCTGGTGGGGTGTTTGCGCTCGATCGCACAAGCAAGAAACAAAACCATATCGCAAGTGGCACTCAATTGGTGTATCAGCAAAGGAACTCTTCCGATCCCCGGTGCAAAATCTGTAGAACAAGCAAGGGAGAATATTGGTGCTTTGGGTTGGCAGTTGGATGCAGGCGAGGTTGCTGAGTTGGATAATGCGGCTGCTAGTTCGGATAAAAAAATGGTACAAAATATTTTTCAGACGAAGTGAAATTCAGTGTTGCGCCGTTCCAAAGCACGGGGATGATGAAATAATAATCCACATTGACATCGATCTGCTAAAGGCACTACTTAAAGCTGGAGTACCGCTGCTATGCTGCACAAGAATCGTATCTATCTGAATCTTTTCCGATTCTTGGGGTTGGAAGTAAATTAAGTTTTTGTCATTAAAAGAAAAATATTTATCTAGTAAGGAATCTATCAATTCAGCCATCCCTTCCCAATCAGCAGCACCATAAGGAATTTCTGGCGTTACATCAAGAAAAATTGGATAATGATTGAGATTTTGTTGTTTGCACCATTCTGATAAAATATGCTGCCACCAAATTCCATCCTATGGAACGTATTCGTTCCAATACTCAACAGAATTATTGTGTTTTTTCACCCACCTCACTTGAGTAGTAAGGATACAAGCAAATATAGTATCGGATGGTTGATTATCGCTCAGCTTTTGTATAAGAGGAAAATCAACCCTATTTAAATTCTCAATTAATGTCTTATCGTTATCTGTTGCTTTTCGCTCGATATCATTTAGATTGTAGCTCTCTTGTAGCTGTTTGTAACCTTCTTGTCCATCTACTAAAATATCGCTTGTACCTAAAACTTGCAAAATTAAACGCTTCATATTCAACCAACGGAAGCTTGTTCCTTAGATAGTCACCCCAGATTACTCTTACCAACCCTGTAACGTTAAAAACAATACATTAACTGGTGAAAATCTTTAAGTGTTAAAAGAGCCAGCAAAAATTTAGATGATTTGGTTAATCTTGTCAAGAGTCAGTGGCTCTATCTGTATTGTATCTATCCGGTTAATCTGGCCTCATACTGAAAGCACCGAATCACACGTTAAATTGAGTTCTTGAAAAACCTGGCTTTGAATAGTTTGCGTACCTGTAAAGACAACTTCCTCGTAAAATCCTTCCATTAAAGTAAGAACTATTACCTTGTTTTCCATAGGGTCTACAATCCAATATTCGGGAATGCCTACAGCCGCATATTCACTCCGCTTAGCTCTGTAATCGACGTTTTTCGTACTCTCGCTTACTACTTCTACTACCAGTGGCGGCGGCGTCCGAAGTACGGCAGCAACCGTTTTAATTGCTTGCCGTTGCTCACCTGTGATTACGCATACGTCGGGCAACCGGGATTTGGTTTCCACAGTGCGGATGCCAACATTACCCGGTCGCACTACCCAATCAAGACCAAGGCGCTTGATTTCTCCTCTAAGTGCATCAACCAAGAACTCTACGATGTCAGCGTGTTGCCCTGTTGGTGGAGCCATGCAAATTAATTCTCCGTTGACCCATTCGTAACGGTTGTCGTTGTCTGGAAGTGCTAAGTACTCTTCAAAAGATATTAGCCTGGATAAGCTTTGAGCCATACTGAAAAATTCTGGAATACGGAAACTAGCGGTGGGAGTTCGGTCATTGTCCTTTGGTCTACTCTAACAAGGTTGACTGGAATGTTTGGCGATCGACAAAAACTAGTTTATTGCTTACGCAACTTGCTAAACTCGAAGTTCAAAGGACTAAATTAAGAATAATTTGAGCATTGGATATTTGAACGGAAATTGGAGTGGCTTAACTCAAGATGAACGCGCAGGAAACGCAGGTACAAGATAACAATCTTAAGGACTTCTCATGGCAATTCTGGCCCGCTTTGCCACTCTACCCATTTGGTCTCCGGCGGACAATTCGCAAAGAAGTGGTTAGGGGCACGGTTTGGACTTTTGACCAGATTCAGGGTATTTTTTATGTCGTTGTGCCCATTCGCATGACTGTGGTAAAACTTGATGAAGGGGGTCTCCTGGTTTATGCGCCTGTTGCACCAACTCCGGAATGTCTTCGTCTTGTTAATGAGTTGGTGGCAGAACACGGCGATGTCAAGTACATTATTTTGCCAACAATTTCTGGCTTAGAACATAAAGTCTTTGTCGGTCCATTTGCCAGACGCTTTCCCAACGCACAGGTGTTTGTGGCTCCCAAGCAGTGGAGTTTTCCTCTGAATCTTCCCCTTAGTTGGCTGGGCTTACCCTCAAAACGCACTCAAGTCCTTCCAGAAGATAGCAGTCAAACTCCTTTTGCCAACGAGTTTGATTATGCAATACTTGGCCCTATTGAATTAGGACCGGGTCGGTTTGCAGAAGTTGCGTTCTTGCACAAGCGATCGCACACCCTGCTTGTAACTGACTCAGTGATTTCCGTACCAGAAGAACCGCCCGCGATCGTTCAATTAGACCCCTACCCGTTGCTGTTCCATGCAAAGGATAAGGCGTCTGACATAGTCGAAGACAATCAAGCAAATCGCCGTAAGGGATGGCAGCGCATTTCACTGTTTGCTTTGTACTTCCAACCTAGTATGTTGGAAATTAGGGGATGGGGTGAAGTCTTTCGCCACGCCCTAAAAGCGCCCGAACGTTCTAAAAAAGCTTACTTTGGGTTATTTCCTTTCAAATGGAACCTTGAATGGAAGCAGTCATTTGATGCACTGCGAGGTGATGGTCGTTTGTTTGTAGCACCAATTTTACAAACTCTGATTCTTAATCGAGCACCTCAGGAAACTATTAACTGGGCTGATAAAGTCGCAAGTTGGGACTTCCAGTGGATTATTCCCTGCCATTTTGATGCACCAATAAAAGCACAACCGCATCAGTTTCGACAAGCATTCTCCTTTCTTGAAAACCACCCTGCTGTAAGTGCTGGCTTATTCAGCAGTAGCAGTTATCCTTTGCCAAGGGAGGATTTTAAATTACTGAGGGAACTTGATGAAGGGTTAAGCAAGTTTGGTATTGTACCGTTAGCAAAGGAGAAGGTATGAGAACGTTTTCCATAAACGATTGTGTTTAGAACATAAGAGAACGTACATCCAAGCGACTAGTACAAGTCGGCGTAAATAAGGCGACTATTATAAATCGCTCCAAAGCTTACAGTGTAAGCCTTTTAATTTCATCCTTTATCCTTCATACTTTAGCCTTTCTGTACTAGCGTGGCTACTCTTTATCCGTCTGCAATGTCTTGCTCTAATTGCTCATCCCAACGTTGGTAATCCAAGTCAAAAAGCCACTGCCTCAATCGCTGAAATTCATCTTGTGGAAGAGATAGAATAGCTGCTTCAATTTGTTCAAGGCTAGACATACTGTTTCTACTTTTTGACCTCAAGCAAATTATAGCGTTGTTCAATGAAAGTGAACTCACTCGCCCGTCTCACACCCTACCTCTTTAAATCTACTTTGCCTTAAAACGATCTTTGGCTTCCTGAAATGCCTGTTGCATAACGGATTGAATTTTTTGGGGATCGGGTTTCTTACCTCCCATCAGGTCACCAAAGTACACGCAAGCACCTTCACCTAGCGCCCAGGTATAGGCTGATGCCCAGGAAGCGGCTATTACACTGCCGAAGCCCGGTATAAATTTGATTAGCTCACGTCCAATTGCCCGTGCTAGGAAGCCACTGGCGATCGCACTCACAAGACCGCCTGCTTGGGATGGAGTTAATTTTTGCCCGTATAAATTCCCCAGCAAACCTACCATTGATACTTGTAAAGCTGTTAACACTGGTAAGGTAGCAAAGGGCAATGGTACAGCGGCGATCGCAGCTGCCATCACAGAAAAGACTAAAATATAACGACGCCCCGTATCCCGGTAAAGATTGCCAATTTCTTTGCCAATGTCCTCATCTAACAACTGATGAATTGCACGGGATTCTGCTTCTGGAAGTAGGTCTGCAAGTGTATCTCTCAACGCCTCCAATCCGTAAAATACTGGCGTGTAACCGTCTTCTTCCAAGGTGAAATCAATCAAGACAGCGCGATCGTACAACCCTGCAAAAGCTTGTTGTATTGCAGTAAATGCTCGGTTCACTTCCTCATAATCTGGTGGATATGACGGATGATTGTCTGTATCGAGAGGATAAACTTCGTGCAAGCAGGTTACCGCTAGCAAACAGGGAATATCTGGATGCTGTTGGCGCAATTGCTGAGCGATTTGGCGTAGGGTATCCGTTGCGAAATCATTGATTTTGACCGTCAAAATCAGAACTCTAGCGCGACGGCTCTGCTGTTGTAAATCCCCAACCAGTTCCTGAACGATCGCCTCAGTTTCCTGCTTGACATCTCCCAATCCCACCGTATCCGTAAAAATCAGCAAAGGCAGGTCATTAGAAGGATAGGCATACCGTTCCGTGTGCTGCGTGTGAGGACGAAATCCCTGACCGACGATTTCCGCAGAAACTCCCGTCAATCCCCGCACAATTGAACTTTTTCCTGCTTGGGGCTTGCCAATGAGGAGGGCGTCAGTTGTTGGTAGTTCTGCTCGAACTTTCTCTAAAATCTCTGCTACCTGAGCTTCGCTAACACTAAACCATTTCACAACAGTTTGTGCCACCTGTTCTACTGGTAGGAATTGCATCAAGCGTGCTGTTGCCTTGTTCCAAGAACCAACAATGGGGTTGGTTACCTTACCATGTGTCGGTTCCCTTAACTGTTGAGAATCAGCTGACGGCAAGTCAGCATCATGTTGGTCGGTCATTGGCGTCAAAACGGTATGTAGATTCAGACAACACCCTGTTTAAAATCCAGGACGCTAAAATTTTGAGAAAAAGACCTACTTGTTTATTGTAGATGAGCCAAGAACCCATCGCTTACCGCTTCACAATTTTAGGAAAGGTTATAAATTCAGTAAATCGGCGGTAATCAACAGAACCCAATGTAAATATGCCTTACAAATGACAAATGACTGAGGACAAAAGACGAACTCAAATTGCTTATTGAGCATTTTGACCGCTATTTTCAGCATCCACAATATAGTCATAAGTGGACGTGTTGATAGCAATTGGCTTCATTCTGCCCTGAGCTACCATTGTTTGATAGACTAATGCAGCCATCTCGCCACGAGTCACAGGTTTATTAGGGTTAAAAACTTTTCGATCTGGATAATTAACTACGATATTTGCCTTTGTTGCTTTGGCTACATTACCTACTTTGTTCTGAGGAATTTGCTCCGCATCTACGTATAAGTTAGTTATGGCATCGGTGGAAGAGTTAGAATTGGCTGAGCGATCACCTGTTTTTGAAGCTGTAGCAGCTGTATCAAGCTGTTGTGCTGGGAGTATATTAGCGGCATTAGCTTTTGCAACTAACAACGGCTGCATCAAAGAAGTCATGGCTAATGGTAACATCGTAAACTTCCTTCTCGGTCTGCTTGCTTGTTGTGTTGTTGCTGGTGTGGTCGCAACTGGTGTGCTCTTTGCTTGTGCAGTTGTAGAAGCTGGATTGACAACCTTTGATAAGGCAACTACTGCATCAACCTTAGCTACATTTTGATTGGGACGAAACAAACCACCAGGATAGCCAGTCATAAATCCTTGTTCGTAAGCATCTTCTATAGGAGGAGCAGCCCAATAACCTTCTGGTATATCTTTATAAGCCGAGCCGCTAGAAATTTGCCGAACTGGTGGTTGGTCAAAAGCTTTACTGAGCATTGCAGCAAATTCATCACGATTTACTGTTTGTTCTGGTCGAAATGTGCCATCAGGATAACCAGCTACAATTTTTTTCTCCGCTAAGCCTTGAATAAATGGTTGTGCCCAGTAATTGGGTTTTACATCAGGAAAAATTGTTGGCGCTGAATTTTGGGCATAAGTTTCTTTCGGCACATCGGTCAGAAAGAGCAAACATAAAGTTGGCAAGGATACAAGAAATGAGAATAACCGAATAAATCCATTCATTAAAAGTGCCCCTGAATTCATCTGTCTGTACTAGTAATAGTAATGAAATTAACTCATTGATTTATCCACCTGACGATATAGGGCACTTGACCAATTCACTCTGAGTTCACGATATTATTTGTACGGGCAGCTATCTTTGCCAATTCCTTTCTATCATTGCTAAAAGAAATTTGAGCCCCATGTGGTTGGAGACGATAAGATATGTGACAGCCTATCATTGATAGTAGAAATTGATTCTCGAAGATATGCGTATACCATCCAACAGAACACTGCGTCTCATATTAGCTTTTACTGCCTCACTACTTGTTGGGTTAGTAGGTAGTTATGTATATGGTCAGTCAAAATCTCAATACATAGCTCAACAATCAGTTACACACAAATTCTCTTCATTCCACAGCAATTTTCTTGTTCAGCCAACACTTGATGGCAGAGGTAAGCAAAACACTCCTTCAAAAACGGAGCCAACATTAACATCAACGTCCTATCAAGTTATTGACGAATTGCAAAAGAATAAATTTAAGGTTTCTGGCGATCGCGTTCTGACACGGGGAAAACTACCTACTGTTAAAGTTGATTTTAATCAAGCCGATTTATTAACAACTCTCTCAAATACTAGAAAGTATTTTGACGACTATGCTGCTGAAGATCCAAATGTTCAACGAACAGGATTGCCAGGAACTCAAGGCGTGACCGTACAAGAGGTTCTCAACACCTTGGATTTTATGATTTCTGTCCTACAGGAGGATATTGCCAACCAGCGAGTCACTCGTTTACAAGACCCTAATTTTATCAACACTCATTTCCGGGTTGTAAAATGGTCTGCTTATAATCCAGCCAATCCCGGACAAAAACAACTGCGTCTCACAAAATATGCTGTTTTTATTCATCCCGGCTCTCGAAAGAAAACTTCTACTTTTAACACAGCAATTTATAGTTTAAAAGATATCTCAAACACTGAGTCTTTTTATACTAGATATACTAAACAAGATGTTTTATCAGGTATTTATGAACCCGGTGGTAAAGAATTTGGGAAAGTTGAACCTCTTGCTTACCTGACTAGAGAGGGTTTAGAAGAAGCTCTTATGGAAGGGACAATACTGATTAAATTTACTGATGGTTCCGAGGCACTTTTTAATGTAGACAGAAACAATGGAATACCTTATGTTCGCTCTATATCCCCAAGAGCACAAAAGCGTTACTGGTATTTTCGAGAAGTTGATGCTATTAAAGGTTATGGATATAAGATAGATGCCAAAATTTCTATTTCTCCCGGAGTGACTTTTGCTGGAGATGTCTTAAATGTTGGTTTGGGTAAAGTTGTTGTTCTTGAATATACAAAAGGTGGACGCAAACACTTGAAACTCGGTATTATTGCAGATACAGGAGGAGCATTTCTACCCAATCTTTATCAACTGGATTTCTTAGCAGGCGTTTTCCAAAATAAAGCAGAATTCAATCGCTATATTCGACAGCTACCTGAATATGCTACAGCGTATATTTTGGTTAAAAAGTGAAAATTTGTCATTTGTCATTGGTCATTTGTCATTTGTCATTTGTAGGGTGGGCAGTGCCCACCAATATGGTGTTTGATAGAACGGGCGAGACGCCCGCCCCACAAATGCCCACACCACAAGAACTATCACTACAGCAATCCATTCAATTACGAACTAAGTAGGCGGCTGGGAATAGACAAAACTATATTACAAAATGTAAGCCCCCTGAAAAGCCTTACTAATGACAAATGACGAATGACTAAGGACGACCAAAACCAGTTAACTTTTTTCATACCGACCTACTTAGTTCAACCACTGAATTCGGTACGGAATTGACTGACAACTTTATCCAATCCAACAGAATGTGCTGCTTTGAAAAGAATTCGATCGCCCTCTTGCACAAAAGTCTTTAACCTAGCAACCAAATCTCCATGAGTGGCAAAGCATTCATAGGGTACACCTTCTGCACTCTTTGCTATGGTTTCGGCATCTTTACTGTCAACCAATACCAACAAAGCGTCTAAGTTTAATTTTCGCACTGTCTCCCCCACTTTCTGATGGATCTGGTGCGATCGCTCTCCCAATTCTTTCATAGCACCGAGTACGGCAATACGTCGCCGACCTGGTGTTTCTGCCAGTAAATTCAATGCTGCCATCATGGCTTCTGGTGCAGCATTATAAGTTTCGTCCAAAATAACCACATCACTGGACAAAGTAAAACGCTGCGATCGTCCGCCTGGCATATCCACCATCACACCTGCTTCTAAAAACGACCAATCAATACCCAGGACTTGTGCAACTGCCAAAGCAGCCATAAAGTTAGTTGCATTATGACGTCCAGCCAGGGGTAAACGCAATTGCATCCCAGAAACTTCCAAAGTTTCGCTATCAATCATTCTTCCGTGGATATCACCACCAGACAAACCATAGGTCAAAACTTTCCCTTGCCATACTTTTGCTGCTGTTTCAATTAAGAGCGGACAGTCATGATTGAGAATTGCCACACTATCCTTTGGCATTTGGGCTAGTAACTCGCATTTTGCCTGAGCAATGGCTTCTTCAGAACCCAAAAGCTCAATGTGTGCCGTTCCTACATTAGTAATCACGCCTATGGTTGGGTTGGCAATGTCTGTCAGTTCTGCAATTTGTCCTTTTCCCCGCATCGCCATTTCAATGACGGCAAAATCATGTTCTGCACTCAGTTGTAGGAGAGTTTTCGGTACGCCAATTTCATTATTGTAATTGCCATAGGTTTTCAGAACTTTTCCTTGGGTTGCCAAAACGGCAGCGATGAGTTCCTTTGTTGTGGTCTTACCCACAGAACCCGTTACCCCGATGACTGGAATCTGAAACTGGTCTCGCCACCATCTACCAATTTTCTGATAAGCTTCTAGCGTATCTCTGACTTGTAAAACAGGGAATTCAGCATTCTCATATTTAAAATCGACTATGGCTGCCAAAGCACCATTGTCTACAGCCATCTGGATAAAATCGTGTCCATCAAACTTCTCACCACGTAAAGCCAGAAACACTTCACCTGGCTTGAGAAGACGGCTATCCGTTTGTATACCACTGCTCAATTGTGCGAGTGCAGCTTCAGATAAATTTATAGTTTGGGCAGAAAGAATTTTAACGAGTTGGCTCAAGATTACAGAAAAAGGCATAATTTTAAATTTTAATATTCGTGACTCAGGGAACACCTCGTCCGCAAGTGGGGCGAATTTAAGGTTCCTTAAATGTTAATACTGTTCTAAGTTATTCGGAACAGCCCGGAAATATTGACACTTTATGTAGAATGAAAACATTTATCAAAATTAAGCCAAAAGAGGATAAACTCCTTTGGCAAGACCTAATGTATAAGAGTTTATTGAACCTAATCTCATAAGAAATTTTGGCTGTAGGAGCGTGAGGAAAAAAGTGACCTGCTCCAGACGTTCACTATATTAGAAAATTTTGAATGATAGAAAAGCACTAGCCCCTGTTCTTAATTACCATGACTTCTACAATCTGGGTAGCAATGTCACTAGAAATATCCAAAGCATAATAAAGGTCGTTTAAGAAGCCCTGCTCTTCTCGTGTCACGATGCCGTCAGCTAGCACTAAATCTGAGGCTACGGCAAAAGCTGCTTCCCGCAAGTCGTAGGGTAAGGACTCCTTTGCTAAGTTAAACAAAGCATCTAAACCTTCCCGTTTCAGAATACCAAGAAGTTTATCAAACATCCTGTCGATCGCATCACTCGGATAACTTCTGAAAAGTTTCATGCGAGACAAGGCAGCAGAAATACTGCGAGCTTCTTCATCAGAGAGGTACCCGTCTGAGGCAGTTGCAGCTAGAGTAATAGCAGCAAAAGCTTCCGGTGGAGTGAGTGCTTCGTAAACCTGGCTTTGTGTGCCAAACACTTTGTCAAACAGACCCATTGTTTTCTCCATAGTTGGTGCCTCAGTAGCGGTGCCTTTACCCGTGTCTGGGTCAGTGTCGGGCAAGGGTGCAGCGCTATGAGACTTTTATGCCTTAGTGTTCCCAAGATTTCTTTCAAACGAACACCTGCACTCAATGGTTCTTGACAAAAAGCCAACTTTTAGCGTGGAGTGAGTGGAACTTTTACCACAGGGAAAGCCCTTTGGTAACAAGCGTTGGTAGAGATGCTGCCTCTAGTGAAGGCGCTTTGCGTCTACGCGGGGATTTGTTTTTTCAATGGTTTCGATAACTGCCAAACCTATGCCAGAAAAAGCAATAAGTAGCAGTACCGAAGCCAAGAAGGCGTTTACAAGTATCCGAAGGGCATCGTCAAATAAAATGTAGCTGCTCATTGGTCTGATCTTTTGAACTCGATGGTGCTAGTACTCATATGTTTCTTCACACCCTGATTAACGTTTTTCGGCGACGAAATACTAGCATATGCATCTTAACAAAACTTTAGCTCCTTGATGAAGATGCTGAGATTTTTTCTTTTTGAAGTTCGGATAAACTTTTTCTACCTCATATCTTGCACCACCCTCTCCCAATCGAAAATCATAGGCTAAAAAGCTGATTGTTTCGTAGGATGGGCACAGCCCACCGTTGCCTTATTGAGAAGCTGCAAGATGTCAGCTATGGGGCTTTGTAAAGTAAAATAAAGAATTTTTGTATGAGATTGAGAATACCTCAATCTAAAGCTACGCAAGGATATTGCTTTAATTGGTAAAGTATGTCACTTATATCAAGAGAATTACAGACTATGGAACTTTTTCAAGTAAAAATATCTACAAATCGTCTTTTATTGTTACCTATCTCCTTGAAATTTAAAGAAGAAATTTTTAGAGAATTTACTCCAGAAATTACTACCTATATGTATGCACGCGCACCAGAAGATATTACAGAAACAGAAGAATTTATCAACCAATCACTTAGCGAAATCAAAAACGGCAATACCCTCACACTTATGATTCTTAAAAAAGATTCTCAAGAATTCTTAGGATGTACTGGGATTCACAATATCAATAGTAATATCAATAGTAAAGAGTTAGGAATCGGTATTTGGCTGAAGAAAAATGCCCAAGGTAATGGCTATGGATTGGAGACTATTGCGGCACTTAAGAAATGGGCTGATGACAATTTAGATTACGAATATCTCACCTATGATGTTGATAAAGCAAATATACCAAGTCGTAAAATACCAGAAACACTTGGTGGTCAAATTTTTAGAGAGTATGATAAAACAAATTTAAGCGGAAGAGTTTTAAATATAGTAGAGTATAGAATTCATAAGTAAAATCTTGGTGGTTTGCAAGCAGGTAACATCAATGTTAATCCGTGGTTAAAGTGATGCTATGAGTCAGCGAACTTATATAAAATAATCCATCGGTATATTTCCCAAAAATTTCTAAAAACTCTAGGTGCAATGAAGGCGCTCAAACGTATCTGGCAATGTTCCCTATTAACCTGCCTTGCTAGCAAGGAAGCTATCGCGGCCATGTAAACATGGGCTACCTTATTACTACTTACTACTGCTCGTAGCAATAAAATGGAAAAGAACATAATGTCAAGTTTCAACAGTAGAAAAGAGGTGACTGTGATAAACATTGAGCACATTGCTACACTGAGATGGACTGATACTCAAGCTCAAAAACTTCTAAGCTTGCGAGGTAAAATGTCTCGCCGCGTACTGGAACAAAAAACCGAAGAATTAGGTTTAAAGGTGACTCATCAATACATTCAACAATTAGAGCAGCCACATTTGTTTACAAAACGTTTAAAAAGTGACACGCTAACCGTCTCCGTCGAAGTCGTCAATATACTTTGTACTGCATTGGGGACAGACATTATCGACTTCTTTAACTCAGCAAAAATTATTACATCTCTTGCTTGAGTTATATCGCCATAAGCAGTAATATAATAAAGATAAAAATAAAAGGCAATCGTACTCCTGCCAGGAAGCCCGCGATCGCCTTCTATAACTCCGATAGAAGTAAAAAAACTCCGTGAGGCGAAAAAAACTGGTAAAGTCATCGATTTTAAAGAAGTACGAGAAGATGTGTATCAAGTACAACACCACAGTTGTCTGTTTTGGGAAGCTGTGAGTGCATCCAGGTTAGATAGTTTTTTGGCTCAGTTATGACCCAATGCTCAGTACTATGACTGAGTTGGTTTCAGGACGCCATTGGCATCGCGTTGAAGTCGATAGGGTTGTTTTGGCAAAGGAGCACCAGGAGCTTCAATAATAGATACACCATATGGCCAGTTAGATGGACAAATCGCAATATAACGAGCAAATCCCCCTGTGCCTCCTTCTGGCTTGGCAAAACCGATGGCAACTAGAGCACCAGCTTCTGGCACTCGATCCAGATTAGCAACACCTTCGGCTTGGGTATAGTGATTGCGTAGGAGCCATGCTTCCCCTTCTAAAGTTGGCGTTGTGTCCGTGTCTAAAGGTTCATGACCGTGAAATAGAATATTGCGTTGTAAATGTAAAAACTTGAGAGCATCTAGAGTGATTCCAGGAAAGGGCTTTTGATTGAATCGTTCAACATTAGACCACTTCTTATACCAGTCGGAACGAATCATCACCACTGAACCTTGGGGGATTTTACCGTGTTTTTTCTCCCAAGCAAGAATATCCTCAACAGTTGCATGATAACCCGGTTCTACTGCCACTTTTTTATGGATGTCAATGACGGCTAACGGTCTAACGGCATACGTCGCAGGAATGTCGCTAATAGTTGCACCATACTCGTTCCAGTGAGCTGGGGGATCGAGTTGTGTTCCATATTGGTCGGTAGGAAGTTCGTAAGCAGTAGCAATAAATCCATGAATTTTGTAAGTATACTCTTGCCCCGTTTTGATGTAGTTTGGTGTGTCTGTTCCAGCTACAGTTGGTTTAAATTTAGCTTTCTTAAAACCAGACCATACAGGGATAGTTGGATTAAACGCATGAGTAAGGTCAACGTATTTTGCGGTCTTCAAAGTACTCTCATAGATACTCCAAAGAGTTGGTGTTTGACTTGTTGCTTGAGGAGGAATAGATACTACAACAATAAGTACGGCAGCAGCAACAACAAGGGTTAAAAAGATTTTCTTCATCGTTTTGATATTATTTTACCAATTAAATTTCTAGCGATATTATTTGAGCTTCTCAAAAATTCTGGGCTATCTCATCAAACCCTCTGAACGAATAATGCCGCTATTTATTAGTAATGTTACAACGTATCTAAAACCGTATTTTTCTAAAATTGGCACCGAGCGATATACTCCTTTTTTGAGCTTTCTGTATTTTCACTAAAGCTCATTCTCTTGTGATTCTGGTAACTGTTCTTATTTTTAGAATATAAGCAACTAGCTCAAGGTAGTTGTTATTACTTGTATGTATAAGTCAAATGATAGATAACACCTTTTCTTCCTTTGGACAGATGAGCCTCACTTAGTATGGTTTCACCTTGGCAAACTCCTCTCCCGCAGTGTGGGTACGCAACGAGCCGCGTCGTTGTCTACTTTTACAGCAGCAGATTGTGCTTGTGGACTCCAATTATGTTTTCATGCTTGGTAGAAGCTATCTCGCTATACCATCAAGGACTCCTCTATGGGTTAGAATTTTTCATTTTTCCTGCTGATTTAAATCCTTTGGTTTTCCCAAGCAATTTATTCAATGAGGTCACAGTGTCTAAATTGAACAACTCTTTTTCTGTCCCTCATGACCGATGCTCCATACCAATTCCTTAGAAAAGTGATGCGGGCAAATTGGGATAAGTTCTACCGTGTAGGAGTACCTCAGGTTAATTCGGATGGTAGAAGCACGTATTTCCCCAGAATTGTAGAATTCCTGAGTCTATTGGCAATAAAACAGCGATCCCCGGTGTAAGAATGATAATTACGCTGAAAAATACTGAAATTCAACTGTCCGTTCGACCCGACCTTGGTGGTCGGATCGACCAACTGCAAGACCTGAAAACAGGACAAGCGTGGTTGTGGCATCCAAAGGATTACGATCCAAAATACTCCCGACAGCTTGCGGTAGGTGCATCATTTGATGACAATTGGACTGGTGGATGGGATGAAATTTTTCCTAATGATGCGGCGGGTGTTTTCCAGAATTGGCAATTGGTCGATCACGGCGAATTGTGGTCGCAAGCTTGGGAATTGGTGGAAAAGTCTGAGGTAAGTGTCAAGATGGCGCTTGCTTGTCGAACAGTACCAGTGCGGGTGGAAAAAACTATTGTACTGGATGAAGATCGGGCAAAATTGAAGGTAGAGTATTTGTTTAAAAATCAGTCGGAAGAGACGATTCCGTTTTTGTTTAAACAACATACAGCTATAGCCATTGAAGCGGGGGATGAAATTCTACTCCCAGATTGCACAATTGAGCCAGCAGTTCTCGAATTTAGTAAAATCATTGGTCGTCAGGCGAAAACTCCCTTTCCCAAAGCTTTTGCAGCCGATGGACGTGAAGTTGAAGTACAGCGTGTTCTACCTCCTTCGTCACAGCTGCAGGAGTTTTTTTATAGTTCTCAATTGGCTGTAGGTCAGTGCGGCATCCGCAATCTACGCTCGGCATCTGCTTTGCTTATGAGTTTTGACACTGCTGATTTTCCTTACGTTTGGGTGTTTGCCAGTTACGGTGGTTGGCGGAATCATTACGTACTTGTACTTGAACCTTGTACAAATATCCCTTACGATTTGGAAATTGCTTGTCGTAATGGGACTTCAGCACTGCTACCACCCCAATCATCGCAACTCCGTACTTTAACCGTTGAGTTGCAGCGGTTTTAAGTTTTGGAAAAATTTTGGAAAATTAAAATTAAAAAGCGCCCCCCTTTAGGAGGACGCTTTTGTTTAAGGAGACGCGATATATCGCATCTGGATATATTTATTAACCGTTGATTGCGGGAGCGCTGATTGCAACAGGAGCAGTTTCAACTGCAGCCAAGTCGAGGGGGAAGTTGTGAGCATTGCGCTCGTGCATCACTTCCATACCCAAGTTAGCGCGGTTGAGGATGTCCGCCCAGGTGCCAATTACGCGACCTTGGTTGTATTGCGGGATATCCTGATGGAACTTATCAAGGCAATCGCGCCATCAATCGTTATGAATTTGCTGCTGGATTAGCAGCTTGCTTGGAAAGAATTAACGATTTGATTGGTAAAAATACAACTAACGCACTGACAAACGAGGATTTAATCCTGTTGCAGAAGTTGCAAGCTGAATTTCAAGCTGAATTGAAGACTGTAGAAGAGCGTGTTGCTTCTTTAGAAGACAAGACATCGCAAATAGGAGAAAATCAGTTTTCCACTACAACCAAACTGGTTGGTGAAGCAATTTTTAGCTTGCAAGGAACAAACAAAGCTGATGTCGATTTGTTTCCCAGAGATGGTGTAACAGAACGCAAAGCACAAACAAATTTCACTTTTGCAGGTAGTGTCCAACTCACACTTGCAACTTCATTTACAGGACGGGATTTACTCTTAACTGGTTTAACTGCAGGTAACTTAAGCTCTAACGCACCATTTCTATTTACCAATATGGGACGCTTGGGTTTTGAACTAGATACAGACAAAGATTTAGTTCTCAATGAGTTGTCCTACAGATTTCCGCTTTCTAAGAACTTTGGTATTGTTATCGGTACGGCAGGTGTTAACCCAGCTAATACCTTTCGCGGTATAAACCCTTTGGAAGGATCTGGTGAAGGAGCTATCTCTTTATTTGGTCAGCGCAACCCCATTTTGGCAATTGGCAATGGTAGGGGCGGCATAGGTTTTGACTGGCAAATCAGCGATCGCATCAGTTTGCAAGGTGTCTACAGCGCAGAAATTCCCAATTTTCCCAGCGATAGCAAAGCAGGCGGCTTGTTTGGCGGTAGATATACGGCAGGTGCTCAGTTGAGCCTTGCACCTACAGATAATATTGATGTAGGTCTGCACTACCTTTACTCTCACTCCCCTGATGGTTTGCTAGGGACTGGTATCGGTGACGCTCAATTAATCTCTCCTTTTGCACCTCCTGTTGCCTTCAATACCCATGCTGTGGGAGCAACTGTGGCATGGCGTATCAATCCCAACTTTCAATTAGGTGGTTGGGGCGGTTGGACTTTTTCCAATGCGGAAGAACTTTCGGGAAGTGTGAAAACAACCAACTGGATGGCATTTGCCGCATTTCCCAACTTACTGCGCCAGGGTAATTTGGGCGGAATTATGTTCGGGCAACCTCCCAAGATTACCTCCAGCACCTTACCAGATGGATTTAATCTTCCCAACTTCTCTGAAGGAGGAACACCAGGTGGACGTAGCGATACCTCGTTCCACGCAGAACTTTTTTATCGCGCTCAATTGAATGATAATTTATCTCTTACGCCTGGTTTACTGTTCATTTTCAATCCAGACCACAATTCAGCTAACGACACCTTGGTTATTGGAACAGTTAGAGCAACTTTCCGGTTTTAATATCTTACTTGTGTAAATTTAATCAGATGCATTCATTGCATACGCAAACAATCAGCTTTAAATAAACGGGCATTAAGGGTGGTTCTAGTACAATCCATACAAACAGACGTGTTTCTCGTTACTTTTTAATCTAGGAACACAATTCAAATGCGATTTCTTGCGTCTGAACAAGACTTAATTCAAAAATATAACCGCATATATAAGCAAATTCACGGAGAGCAAACCAATGTTTATCCCCGTTTACGTGCTACAGGTTGCGGTTCAAAAACCAAAAATCAAAATTCCTTTAATTTGGGTTGTGTCTTTGCAAGCAGTTGTAGTCTAGCAGTAGCCATTATTGGTATCGGCGCTTCTAGGGCTACAGCTCAATTAGTAATTCAAAGCACTGGGACACTATCAGGAACTATTCAACTTCCTAGCTTTAATCCCAACTACAACGGTCGGATAACTACTGTAGATACTGACTCTAATGGCACCTATATGCGAAATATAGGTACTAAACAGAATCCTAATTTTGTTCACGTATACACCTCTGATTATGTTCGTGTACGCACTCGTGCCGATGGCAGCCTGAGCTATTACGTTGACTTTAAAGGAATTCCTGTCATCTCATTAGATGGCGTTCTCTCTTCACCTGCACTATCAGGTGGACAGTTAGAATCCTATAAGTACCAAGGCATAATACCAGGAACAAAATTTCAAGGTGTTGTCCAAGACGAGTTTGGACTGACAAAAGCTTTTTACACTGGTATTGTGACCGATCCAAAAACAGGACAGCAGTATCAAGGTACTTTTGAAGTCAACGGACAAGGACCGCGATATAGCGATAGCAATGGTGGCGACAGCCCTACAGTTTTTGATTTCAAATCCGATCTTCCAGGTTCACCAACAGTTACGTCGTTAAAAATGACCGATAGCCCTTTGGTTAGACTGACGATTAAAGTACCTGAAAATGCAATACCTATCTCTTCTGGAGGTGGTAGTACCACCCCAACGCCACCACCTCCACCACCACCTCCACCAATCAGCAATCCCACCCCAACGCCACCACCTCCTCCACCACCTCCACCAATCAGCAATCCCACCCCAACGCCACCACCTACAACACCAATCAGCAATCCCACCCCACCTACAACACCATTCACTAGTGACGCTAATCCGACTACCTCCCCAACAACGAGCACTGATAGTACACCTGCTCCCACACCCATTGCTGATAACAGCAGTGTGGCATCTTTACCAACACCTACTACAGATGCAACTGAGTCTAATTCTCCATCACCTTATACTTTGTCAGAGGTAGAGTTCAGTAATGGCACTTCCTTAAACATCACTCCGAACAACTCTTCTAGCATTGCTTCAGACCTATGTTCAAAAGACTATGCCAAACAATCAGCTCAATGCCGTACCAGAACACCTGTACGCAAGCAATTGATTGGTCCCCGCAGTCGAGTATTGCTGCGCTAACAATCCTATTTTCCTTTGTAGAAAGTTTCTGGAACTGGATTAAGTTGTGATGAAGTGTATGTAATATCTAACGCAAGGGCAACATTCCAAACGGCAAATTGCTATATGGTAGAGTTGCCCCTATTTCTATCCTAGCTCTACTAATGATTCAGCTAATTTAGGTAGGAGGTGCATACTGCAATGAAAAGCTTGGTGTGTGGCAACAGACACTACTGAATTAAATTATGTAGCTACCACTATTCTCAACTACCTAATGACGTTTCATTAGGGAATCAGCTAGCTTAAAAATACACAGGGTGAGCTGAATCATTTACACGTTTTCTGGGGAAGCAGCTATGAAAGAGGAATTGATTGAATTGATAGCTAGAGTGATACAAGTCCTGCAAATCAATATGCATTGGATGACTTGGAATTTATTTCTAGCTTTTATACCACTAGCACTGAGTGTTTGGCTGTTTCGCATCAAGCGGGGACGGTCTTGGGTTTGGTGGCTGGGATTCGCAGTTTTCGTTGCTTTTTTACCAAACGCACCTTATTTGTTAACTGATATCATTCACCTGATAGATGATATCCGTAAGATTCAGTCAGTGTGGATGATAACCCTTGTACTTATCCCATTGTATGTAGTAGTAATCCTAGCAGGATTTGAAGCTTACGTAATATCGTTAATTAACCTAGGTTACTACTTACATCGGATAGGTAAAAGCCAATGGATTTTATGGGTTGAGATGATTACTCATGCTCTCTGTGCTATTGGTGTTTATTGGGGAAGATTTTTACGTTTTAATAGTTGGGATTTTGTGACTCAATTGGATACAGTGCTTACCAGGGGTATAGAAGAAATTCTTGGTAAACAGCCTCTAGTCATTATTGCTATTACTTTTGGCATACTTGCAGGTTTACACTGGATTATGAAACGAGTGACTTTGGGTTTTGTCAGGCAAGCAAAGAGTGAAATAGGCATTACCTCAAAACAAATTAATCCAAACACACCTAATGTTGGATAAATAAGACTTTTTGCCAAAAGTCTTGTACCATATTGCCTGCCATAAGAAAGATGAAACTTTACCTTCTTTGACGTGAAATAAATCAAGATCGAGCAATCTGGGAAAGCATCCCATTAAACCGTTGGTGTTTCAACAGTCTAATTTGGGATGTTTACTCACATTCTTAGGAGGTATATAACATGACATTAATTTCTAGAGAGGAAATAAAGACATTACTAGAACAGCCGAGACAAAATTCAGTTTCAATTTATATGCCAATGCAAACAGCCGGACCAGAAGTTAGACAAAACTCTATCCGGTTTAAGAATTTAGTAAAAGATGCTGAAGCTCGCTTAATTGATGCTGGTATTAACCATAATGATGCTGTGGCATTACTAGCACAAGCCCATTCACTAGACCGGACAGATTTCTGGGAACAAATAGGAGACCAAGGACTGGCGGTTTTCATTTCTCATGACGTTTTTCGCTACTATACTTTGCCTCTAGAATTTGATGAATTGGTTGTAGTAACAGACAGATTTCATATTAAGCCACTGCTACCAATTTTAAATGGTGATGGACGCTATTACCTCTTGGCTTTGAGTCAAAAAGATATTCGGTTCTTTGAGGGCGATCGCTACGGTCTCCAAGAGGTAGAAGTAGAAAATATGCCTAAGAGCTTAGACGAAGCCCTCAACTACGACGAGACTGCCCAAGACGGTCAGTTCCGCATTGCAACATCAAAAGGGGGAACCGCCAATTCTTTTCAACAGCCCGGATCGTTTCACGGGCAGGGTAGCCCTGACAGGGATAAGCATCAGGAAAGCATCCTGCAATTCTTCCATGCAGTTAATGACGCATTGGAAGAGAAACTGCGAAACCAAACAGCGCCTTTAATGCTGGCTGGGGTAGAGTACTTAATGCCATTGTACAGAGATGCAAACACTTACCAACATTTAATAGAAGATGGTATCTCTGGGAATCAAGAAATTCTAACCGCAGAGGAGCTGCACGAACGGGCTTGGCCTATTGTTGAGCCTCTGTTTTACAAGTCACAGCAAGAGGTTGTGGAAAGATTTAATATGCTCTATGGTTCCAACACTGGCACAGCATCCAACGACCTCAAAGAAATCATCCCCGCAGCTTATTACCAAAGAATTGATTCTTTAATAGTTGCAGCCAACCGGGAGCAATGGGGACTGTTTGACCCTTCCTCCGATACAGTTATGTTACATCAAGAAGAAGAAACAGGCGATGACGATCTATTGGATTTTGCCGCCGCCTACACTTTGCTTAACGGTGGGACAGTTTACACTATTGCCTCGGAACAAATCCCCTTTAGCACACCTGTGGCAGCAATTTTCCGATATTAATCTCTTAAGTGTTGTATAAAGTAAAACGGGCTATATACAACACTGAAAATGAACGCTACCTGTTCTCCAATTTGGAACTCTCTTATTGCTTTAGCGCTTTTAACCGTGGCAGCGGTGATTCCTCAACCTGCCACGGCAGAAACTATAAGCGGACAATCGGGTAATGTCCGGGCAGAAATATCCTACGAAAAAATACAGAATTATCAGTATAAAAATGTTCGTTTAAAGATTACTCGTGCAGGCAAAACAGTTTTCAATCGCAAGCCCCTCGCAGCAGATAATGATTATGACAGACCTTTGGCTGCAGTCACCGAAGAAAATAAACTGCCTATAGTAGACTTAGACGGAGATAAAGAACCAGAAGTTATTGCTGATTTCTTCACAGGTGGCGCACACTGTTGTACATACTCTTTGATTTACCGCTTTGACAAATCTCGGCAGCAGTACGTCAACATTAATCATGCCTGGGGAAATGGCGGTTATCAACTGAATGATTTAGACAAGGACGGATTGCCAGAGTTTGAAAGTCGAGACGATCGCTTTGCCTATGCTTTTACGAGCTATGCAGCTTCCAGTTATCCCGTACAAATTTTCCAGTACCGCAACGGGAAAATGGTTGATGTGACTCGTCGCTATCCCAAAATCATTAAAAATCATGCGTCCGAACAATGGCAGTTTTACCTCAAGGAAGGTAAAGAATACGAAGATGGTAAAGGATTTTTAGCAGCTTATTTGGCAGATAAGTATATGTTGGGTCAAGGTGAAGACGGTTGGAAGCAAGTGAGACAAGCTTATAAAGGACGCGATCGCAGTCAATACTTTGCTGACCTACGTAAGTTTTTACGCGAAACTGGCTATATCCGTTAATTTAAGGGACTTCCAAACAAACAAGTATCCAACAATCTCTTAGGGAAATACTTAGGCTTACAACTCTCCCAATTCTTGCAAAATCGCCTCAACATTTGCCTTTAGTTGGGGCAGATTCTGCTCAATCACACCCCAAACTCTATTTAAATTTACCTTTAAATAATCGTGAATTAGTACATCTCTAAAACCCGCAACTTGCTGCCAAGGCACATCCGGGTAAGCTGCTCTGATTTTGGGTGATAACCGCTTCGTCGCTTCCCCAATAATTTCAAAATTTCTAATTACCGCATCTTGGATTATCGTGGTTTTCAAGAATGCCTCTTTGTCACCACAGGTATAAGATTCAATGCGCTCAATACATTCAAAGATGTTGCTCAAGTACAGGCGATCGTCTTTCATAACAATACAGCTTCGCGCAACACTTTATCTTTAATCAACTCATGTAGGGTGTCAGGCTCGGTCACATCAACTTTACGTCCTAGCAATTCTTCCAAGGACTGCATCAAAGCAATTTGGTCTAACAAGGTTCGTTGTGGCTCAAGTTCTACCAAAAAATCTACATCACTGTCTGGTCTTGCTTCTCCTCTTGCCACAGAACCAAACACCCGGACATTATACGCCCCGTACTTAGCAGCAATTCTTAAAATTTCTTCCCGGTAAGCTTTAAGTATTTCATCTATACCCATAGTCTAACCTCAAATAATTGCAACAAATTTATTTCTACCGCTAGCTTGGCAAACTGACTATTTATATCATAGAGATAGTTCATTCTTATTCTCCACACACAGCATCCAAATGAGCCAATATTGCCTCTTTCTGATGCTGAAGAATCTCCTTAGCCTTGCTCTAAGTAAGTCAGCGAGAAAAAACCAAACTATATAAAGAAACGTAAAATCTTTGGATATTGCTCGTAGTAGCGCTGTCTTTGCACGCATTGCTACTACGACTCAATTATGATGATTTACACAGACTTACTTAGTTTTAAGAAGAAATCAAAGAAAGAAATAAACTAAAATATTAACTTCTTGGCTGTAGCTGGTTTGCAGCCAAGTCAATATGTCGCTTCAATATCCTGACAGCAGCTTTTGTATCTTGTTGCCGACAGGCATCCAAAAGTTGATAGTGTTCCTTTTGAGATCGTTCCCAGTCATTAACCTGCCCTATATGTTGGTGAAGGTAGCGAAAAAGATTGGTGTGCAGGTTTTGAATCATTTTGAGTAATCGAGGACGATTTGCTGGGGTGTAGAGTGCTGCGTGAAATTCCCAGTTCTGTTTTGCCCAATGAGTGACATCTGCTAGCTTATGGGTTGCATCCAGGATTGTAGCGGCTGTTTCTAAATCTGATTCAGTTAGGTTGGGAATGGCGATTTGAATTGCTGTCACCTCCAAGGCGCAACGAATCTCGCAGATTTCCTGTACTTCATTTGAAGAAAGTACCGATACCATTGCCCCGCGATTGAGGTGAAATGTCACCAACCCTTCTGCCTCTAGTTGTCGTAGGGCTTCTCGTACAGGGATGCGGCTGACTCCAAATTGAGTGGCAATTTCATCTTGTCTGAGGGACTGTCCTTCCTGAAGAATTCCCCGAAGAATTGCTTCCCGTAAGGTGTCCGCAATTAAATTCGGTGTACTGCGTTGTTGTTGCAGCACGTTGGCTGCTAGGTCATTTAAATCCATAATCTTTTTTATGCATAATGTATATTGTATACGATTTTTTGTATACAATATACAAAAGTTACTTTTCAACCGCTTATTGGCACTCTTGGAGTCAGTTATGAGCATTTCCTCTACAGATCGCATCATTATTTTCGACACAACACTCAGAGATGGGGAACAATCGCCCGGAGCAACACTTAATGTAGAAGAGAAACTAGCGATCGCTCATCAACTGGCTCTTTTAGGAGTTGATGTCATTGAAGCGGGATTTGCGATCGCCAGTCCCGGAGATTTTGAAGCGGTCAGAACCATAGCCGAAAAAGTAGGAGTGGCAAACGGACCCATCATTTGTAGTTTGGCAAGGGCGATTCGAGAAGATATTAAAGCTGCTGCACAAGCGCTACAACCGGCGGCTCATCCTAGAATTCACGTCTTTCTCTCAACCTCGGATATTCACCTGAAATACCAGTTGAAAAAGACTCGAACTGAAGTATTGGCGATCGCCGAAGAAATGGTTGCTTATGCCAAATCCTTTGTAAAGGACGTGGAATTTTCACCAATGGATGCCAGCCGCACCGCTCCAGAATTTCTGTATCAGGTATTAGAGAAGGCAATTGCTGCTGGTGCAACGACGATTAACATTCCCGATACCGTTGGCTACTGTACCCCTAAAGAAATGGAAAAGCTGATTCGGGGTGTTCGGGAGAACGTACCTAACATCGAACAAGTGATTCTTTCAGTTCACACTCAGAACGATTTGGGCTTAGCTACAGCCAATGCACTTGCTGCTATTGAAAACGGCGTGCGTCAGGTAGAATGCACCATTAATGGTATTGGCGAACGAGCGGGCAATGCTGCATTAGAAGAAATTGTCATGGCATTACAGGTTCGCAAACCCTATTTCAACCCCTACTTTGGTCGCCCAGTTGAGAGCGAAGCACCACTGGTAAATATCAAAACTCAGGAAATTTATAAAACTTCTTGTTTAGTTTCCCAATTAACAGGCATCTTAGTGCAGCCAAACAAAGCGATAGTTGGTGCTAACGCATTTGCCCATGAATCTGGCATCCATCAAGATGGTGTGATCAAGCATCGCGAAACATACGAAATTATGGATGCTGCCGATATTGGTATGCCGGAAAATCGCATAGTGTTGGGTAAACATTCAGGTCGCAACGCATTCCGAACCAAGCTGCAAGAATTGGGGTTTGACCTCAACGAAGCAGATTTCAACAAAGCCTTCATCAGGTTTAAAGAAGTTGCGGATAAGAAAAAGGAAATGTCCGATTGGGATATTGAGGCGATTGTCCGAGATGAAACACAAATTAATGTAGAAAGCGGTTTTCAACTGGAACACGTGCAAGTGACCTGTGGTGATTGTACCTGCCCAACAGCAACTATTACTATAGTGACGCCAACTGGAGAAATTTTGACTGATGCAGCAGTGGGTACGGGTCCGGTGGATGCAGTGTATAAAGCGATCGCTCGCATGGTACAGCTTTCCAGCCAATTGATTGAGTTTTCCGTGCTATCGGTAACGGAAGGAATTGATGCTTTGGGAACTGTTACTGTGCGCTTGCGCCATCAAGACCGCATCTTCTCCGGGCAGGCTTCTGACACTGACATTGTTGTTGCATCAGCTTACGCTTATATCAATGCTGTAAATCGTCTCTACCGTTACTTACAATCCTCGGTGGATAAGTCGCAGTACTCCTCTGATTCTACTGTCTTTCACTAAGGGATTTCCAAGAAATAAATGCCCTTGGAATGTGGAACGGGCGTCCTCGCCCGTCCTGTATGACTGGCGGGCTAGAAGCCCGCACCACAAGAAATTTTGGGATTTCTTTACTTGGAAGTTCCCAAACACCTGTATCTTAATCTTTGTGTTCTATGCACTTGAAGCCCACAGAACACATATTGGTAGGCAAAATTTGTAAACTAGATAATACAAGCACGTAGTAAGCCCTTTACCGATTCAAAAAACACCGAGGAAATTATGTTAAGACTCCACAGCGCCATGCTAGAGCGCTCTTCATTAATTGAGTTGGATGAGTTAAAACTGGAGGGCTTTTCTACAGTTAACACAATTCCTACAGAGCCGGTTGCAAATTTTGTAAGCAGCACTGATGAAGCTACTCAACAAATGCCAGCAGAGATTGAGCCAGAAGCTCAATCTGATTCTAAAAACACAGAAGTAACTGGTTCCTCAATGGCAGAGTTCTACCAACTCGTACAAGAGTTATTGCTTATAACCCTAGCATTGATAGGAATTACTTTTACCTGCGTGTGGATTTTTTATTCCCCCAACACTGCCTTAAACTATCTGATTGGGGCATGCACGGGGTTGGTTTACTTGAGGATGTTGGTTAAAGATGTAGAGGGATTAGGCAGAGGAAAAACCCAACTTAGCAAAACTCGCTTGGCTTTGTTGATAGGGTTGATTGTAGTAGCTAGTCGATTGGAGCAACTGCAAATCCTACCCATATTTTTGGGTTTTCTCACCTACAAAATTACAGTCCTGCTTTATGTAATAAGAACTTCATTACCCTCTTTGTCTCGCTGAATGACTACTTATTAAGATCGTGCTAGGCAAAACGTGGAGTGCAAAAGTACACAGGCTGACTGCAACTTCTTAATATGAGAATGGTGGGCAGTGCCCACCCAGCTCTTTCAATACTAACAAATGAACTAATTAGCAGATTCTAGAGAAAATAAGTACTTTCAACTAATTTTTTCTCAGAGTGAATACTCATCGTAGCAAAATATTTTTTGTATACTTAGTTGCTACTATTGCTACTACAAGGAAATGGAATTTGAAGGGGTCAATTGCTTTGCGATTATTTAGTAAAAAAATGCTTCAGGGTCAGTGGGGACTTGCAGGTCTAGCCGCAACAATGCTGTGTTTTCTTCCAGTTAGAGGTGCCAGCGCCGCTACTAAGGTGATGTCCTTGGGAGACTCGCTGTGTGAAGGCAATATTGCCGTCCTGCGGAGTATGGTGGCACGCACCAAACTTAGGTCTACCATAGACTGGGTAGGAACTAAAAAAGACGCTTCATATCAAGACCCCCATCATGAGTGTCATGGTGGTTGGTCGGCGGCGCAAGTATTGCAACAACGGGGTACAAATGTTCGTCTTCCTTCTTGGGAGGGTAAGCCGGGAAGTATTCGGGACTGGGTACAAGCGACCAAGCCTGATGTGGTGCTGATGATGCTCGGCACTAATGATTTCTTTGGTAGTGATGTGCGGGGTGATAACACCTCAGCCTTTCTCACAAAATCCCTGGAAGGCATTATTGATGAGATATTGTTATTACGTCCCAATGCCAGAATTGTGGTTGCCTCAATTCCCCCCTTTAAATGGGATATTCAAAAGGGCGTTGATACCAGTCAACCTAAAGCTACAATCAACAAGTTTCTTAAGGATCGTGTCAAAAAGCTATCTGCACAAGGCAAACGAGTTATCTTTTTGGATATGCATGCAGCAATACTTGCTCGATTTAAACAAGGGGATATTTTTAGTGGCGATGGTCTCCACTTTAATGATGAGGGCAATAAGTTTGTAGCTGAGCAGTGGACTCGCGCTCTTAAAGCGGTACTTCAATGAGTAGATTGGATTCATTAATGCGGATTTAGCTGACGCCGTGCTGCTTCCAAAATGACCCTTTGTTCGGCACGGGCAATTGCTTGATATGTTCGTTCTACAGCTTCCGGTTCGACGGAAATGGAACTTATGCCCCATCTCACCAGTTGGTCAATAATTTCAGGATAGATCGCTGGTGCTTGACCGCAAATAGAACAAGGAATATTGGCATCTTGTGCCATTTTGATAAGTTGCGCGATCGCATTCATCACTACTGGATGGCGTTCATTAAATGCTTTGCCAAGGTGTCCTTGTTCTCTATCGACTCCTAAGAGGAGTTGGGTTAGGTCATTAGTACCAATTGAAATTCCCTGTACTCCTGCTTTCACATATTCTGGCAGCAAGAACAGAATACTTGGTACCTCTGCCATAATCCACAGTTGAAACTGCCGTTCTTGGGTTAACTTTGCCTGTTCGACTTTTTCCTGACAAAAGGAAAATTCTTTGACCGTGCGAACAAAAGGGAGTAAAAGATGGATGTTGCTGTAACCGGCTTTCTGCACCTCTGCCAAAGCAGCCAGTTCTATTTCAAAAATAGCGGGATTCCTGACGTAGCTAAAGGTACCTCTTTCTCCCAACATTGACTGTGCGGAAGTGAGCAAGCTGTCTTGAAGTGATGGAAGTTCGTGCGATCGCCAATCTAAAGAACGATAAAAAACAGGTTTTGGTTCAAAGGCACGAACAAATTGTAAAATCGCATCGCGCCAAAGCTCCAATAATCGTGCCTGATTTCCTTCCCGCAGCCAGATATGGGGGTGCTTTCCCTCTAGTATGTTGAGAACCATCAGTTCTGACCGCAATAACCCCACACCATCCACAGGTAAGTTCTGTGCTTTTTCGATGGCGCTTGGCTGGCTCAAGTTAACTAGCAACTGAGTTGCAATGATTGGTAATTGAACCGAGAGCGGGAAGTAGGGAGTAGCGGGATGGGGAAGGGGAGGAGAGTTCTTTTCCATGAAACCCGTCCCCATGTCCTTGCTTCCTTGTATCGTTGCCTCCTTGTCTTCGTGTCCTATCTCCTCCTCTTTTGGGACACGATAAATTTCTCCCCGCTCTCCATCTATCTGCAGCCGATCGCCCGTTTGAATTATACTTGTAGCATTTAATACATTGACAACTGCTGGAATACCCAATTCCCTTGCAAGAATAGCGGCGTGGCTGGTTAACCCTCCTTGTTCTGTCACAATACCAGCAACATTATGCAAAAGCGGTAACCAATCAGGCGTGATTGTTGGTAACACCAGGAGCCCGCCTTTAGGTATTTGTTCTGGTTTTTGTTTTAAGTTGACAATAACATGGGCAGTTGCGATCGCATATCCTGCTGCTGCCCCCAGTCCTTTAAGCGATTGGAAATTGGGAACTGCAAATTGAGGGGCGCTGACTTGTGTCAGATAAAGTGTTTTCGTTGCAGTTTCATGAGATATTGTCCACTCTAGTGTAAAGTTTTCTCCAATTTCTCTAACTAGTTGGCTGGCTAGTTGAGTGAGTTGTTGTAAAAATTCCTCTGGTAGCGCATATTGTTTTTGTTGGTCTTCATTTAAGAAGTCAGTTACCAGGCAGGAATCTTTTTGTACTAATACCGATCCTGCATTGGGTATCCGATAAGCTATTGTTTTATTGCCTATCTGTTGCTCTCGCACAACACCTGTTTCTGGCTGGATGTAGTAAACATCTGGCAAAACTTCCCCCTGAGATATTGTCTTTCCCAATCCCCAAGTTGCCAGAATTTCCCACGTAGAAGAATTGGCACACAGTAAACCACTCGCGATCGCACTTTGGATAGGTTGTACTATAACTCCTAAATTGATTTCTCGCAGATCTATTCCTGCCCATTGCCAATAGACTAAGCTTTTAGCTCGAAACACCTGGCTCCAAGCCTGCTTCAAAGCAAATGCAATAGCTTGTTCGTCATATTGACATATCTGGGATTCTAGCAATCCAGATATATTCCCCAAACCGTTTCGCGCCGTTGGTACTATAACAGAGGGTCGAAAAATCAGGCAACTTGATTTTAGTTCTTTGGCTGCTTCCAAGATTGTACTTAACAAACGCGGGGGTAAATTGGCTTTGATAATTTCTCGGCGAAAGCGCCCTGCCACTTGTTGAAGTTGACGCCAATTAGCAACATCCAAGTGGAAGGAAGAATGAGGTAAGTCAGCGACTAACGCTTCCGAACTGTTGAGAGTTTCTAAAAATTCCTGCAAAACTTCTGCTGAGACTACAAAACCAGGTACCACTGGATAACCACGCTGCATGATTTTGCTTAAATGAAATGCTTTCTCACCAACCTTGGTGCGGTCTTGCAGTTTAATTTGATTAAGCCAGTAGAGTTTGTCCACTCAATTAATTAGTGATTAGGTGTCATTGGCTGGGGCATAATACTGCTGTACCCTTGTAATAGCGACAGCACATTCTAATCATAGGTAGCAGTTATCCACTGACTACCCAAAATCATGACTTGCCACCATTTAAGTTTAATTATGCCAACCCCAGAAAGGTAGTAGTGGTTCCAAAATAAGGTGAAAAGCGCTTTCAATGAAAAATTTATATATCGGGGTACTATTACCAACAATAAAAGAGATTGTATATTAATCTCTGTATATTGAAAAGGATTGAGCATTGACCAGCACTTACTACCTTGCGTCAAATGATTGGTTAGACCTTATCTTTAGACTCTGCCTTGCTTTGCTTCTTGGGGCAGTTATTGGTATAGAACGCCAAATCACGCACAAACCTGCTGGTTTTAGCTAAAACCAAAAGAAGCCCCACGTCTTACACAAAGTGCAGCGTGGGATGAATTTTGGGGTAATCAGGTTGCGTCAAGCGACCCTACGGGTGAGCAGTCGCTTCAAGTCGGGGAACCCGCCCAACGCGCTGCTCACCTATGTTGACCGTCGGTCAACGCGTTCGGGGGGACAGCGACCCTTACGGGTATGTGCTTTGCACACGCTACGCGAACGCCAGTCGCTTCAACCGGGGTTCCCCCGGCAACGCGCTAGCTCACCTGATTACCAATGTCTGGGGTTGGTAACGAGTCAATAAAATCTTCAAGTATTTGGGTCATAGTTTTATCTTTCCAAGCTGAATATAACCGTAGCTTATTTAATCTGCGTTCTGATATCCGCAAGTTCAATGTTTTATTTTTCATACGCCAGTACAATGTCGTTACTTTTATGCTAGCATATGTGTAATAAAGGAGGTGATTAAAGTGTTGAAAGCAATTAAAGTAAGACTGTACCCGACAAGTCATTTTTACTTATTAGTTTGACGAATATATGTTAGTCGGCAGGAATAAGCTTCACTTCACCTCTCATGAAACAATCCTAGTGCCTTAGCAAAAATCTCTTCATTTCCTCGTGCTTGGAAAATAGTTTTTACTAACTCAATAAAATTCCAATTTATTTGAGAATCATTCTCTATAATTTTACTAGCTGGATAAAAAATTACATTATCAATACTCAATTCATTTGTGCTACCTGTTTGCAACCCATTTTTTTTACTCCAAGAAAGGGAACTACCCCGTAAAGTCACTTGAAACCAAACAATATCCTCATTTTTTAATTCAAAGAAAACATCAAAATAAGGTTCATCTCCCTGAAACCAAATTCTCTTTGTTCCCTGATGATAGCCCGGTTTAAGAATCTTTTGCTCAATGGCTCGCAATGACATTCCAAGGGAGACGATCTCCTTCATCTCTAGCATTTCATTATTATGTTTAGGCATATTAATTGTTGATAATATAAATACAAGAACTGCTTATTATATTTTTAATAACCAATGACAAATGACTAATGACCAATAACCACCTTCGCTATTTTTCCAGTATTAACGGAAAGAACTTGAGAGGAATTAAGCCATTGGGCATCAAAAGAACCCAAGTGAGTTGTTGTAATCAGAGTTTGGAAACGGTCTTGAATAGCATCTAGAAGTTGGTTTTGTCGAGATGGATCTAGCTCAGCTAAGACATCATCAAGCAAAAGTAGTGGTGGTTCTCCAACAACTTCTTCTATGAGTTGCAATTCTGCTAGTTTAAGTGCTAGTACCAAGGTTCGCTGCTGTCCCTGAGAACCATATTGACGAGCAGGTGTCTGATTAATTGTCAATTCTACTTCGTCTCGATGGGGACCGACAAGGGTAGTACCTTGGTGCAACTCGGCAACTGTTCTCTGTTGAATTTTTTCTAAAAAAGCTTGCTGTACTTTTTCTGGATTGTTCTGCTCTAAAGGGACATTAGGCGAGTATTTCAGTTGTAAAACTTCTGTGCTGCCACTGATGCTAGCATGCCACGTACTAGCAATGGGAGCTAGTCGTTGAATAGCACGATCGCGCCGTCTAATCACTCGCGTTCCTGCGGTAGCTAGCTGTGCATCCCAAAGAGCCAATTCTGAACTTATAGACGAGAGGTGACGCGTTTCTAAATTCGTTTTTAAAAAAGCATTGCGCTGTCGCAACACTTGATTGTACTGGTGTAGTATGTGAACGTAGACAGGTTCAAGTTGGATTAAAAGAGTGTCGAGCCAATGACGGCGACCTTCAGGACCCCCGCGCACAAGCTCCAAATCCAGACTGGAAAATTGTACTGCATTGAGGACACCGAGAAAGTCCATATGACGCCGGAGATTCTCGCCATTCAGAGAAACGGTACGGCGTCCATTGCGACGTAGGGTTAAACTTAGATCGCTGACCCCCGTTTGCCGCTCTAAGGTAGCACTAAGAAGAGCGGTTTCTTCTCCATCTTGAATTAAATCGCGATCGCGTGCCATACGGTGCGATCGCAATGTTGCTAGCAATTCCACCGCTTCCAACAAATTCGATTTTCCCTGGGCGTTATTACCTACCAATATTGTTTTAGGAGCAGTAAATTCAACCTGCTGCTCCTTGTAGTTGCGAAATTGTCGGAGAAGAAGGGTTTTTAGATACATAAAAGAATTTGTGCTACCACCTAGCAATTGAGAAACCCGGTTTCTTGAAGAAACCGGGTTTGTGTATAGTCACAATTTACTCGTCACTATACTGTTTTCCTGCCTGTGAATCGGAAGAACAATTTCTCCATTTCAATCCATACAAACATTAAGGCACTAAAGCCCAGGCAAATTAGTAATTCTATTGGAGCCAAGTAGTGAGTCCCAAAGAAAGCTTGTAGGGGTGGTACGTAGACCAGCAACAGTTGTAAAATTGTTGTAAAGACAACAGCGGCTAGCACGTAAGGATTTGACATGGGATTCATTTCTATTGTCAGCTGGGTGTTAGAGCGAATTGCGAGTGCGTGACCCATTTGAGCGACACAAAGGGAAGTGAACACCATGGTCTTCCATCGGTCTGGACTTAGGTTTGGACCTGTAACTGCTTGGGCATAATTGTAAGCCCATGCCATGAGAATAATGGTGATGATGGCAAATATAATTCCAATCCGAATCATGTAAGAACCCAATCCCCTGGCAAAAATGCTTTCGCGAGGACTGAAGGGCGGGCGTTTCATCACCTCAGGTTCAGCGGGTTCTACAGCCAATGCAAGTGCCGGTAAACCGTCTGTCACAAGGTTCATCCACAAAATTTGCAATGGGCTGAGGGGAACTCCTCCCAATCCCATGATGGGTGCCGCAGCAATTGTGATAACTTCGCCAATGTTACTACCAAGAATGTATTTGATGAAGCGGCGGATGTTGGTGTAAACAACCCTACCTTCCTTTGTTGCTGCGACAATTGTAGCGAAGTTATCATCAAGTAGCACCATATCACTAGCTTCTTTGCTGACGTCGGTACCGGTAATACCCGGTTGGGGAGCCACTGCGTTGTGGGGGTTCCCCCCATTGAAGCAAGTGGCGTTTGAGGAACGAAACCCAACATTTAAAGTATGAAGGATGAAGGATGAAGTATGAAGGATGAACGTAGGTTGAGTCACGAAACCCAGCACAATCCACATAGCCAATCAATCCCCGCCCATCATCTCTAATTTGGGTAAAGTACGTCCAAACATATTGAACATTAGTATTTCCATTGATAAACATACAAAAATTCACTATATCTTTATCTTTTTCCTAAATCTTTAGTTATATGCACTCCCTTTTATCCATTTAAAAAGGAATTAAAGAGATTTCTTATAGGGCTCCAAAAAAGAAAACAACTATTACATGTACTAGTTATGATTTTGCGCTTATCTTAGATAAACAGTATATACTAGACAATTTAATGTTCGAGCTTTTGCAAAATCTTTTTGTTTCCAGTGCTTTTATTCCTCACGGGCACTGCTATCTTTGGAAGCCTCAATTGGTATGGCTTCATGTCCTGTCCGATGGCTGTATTGTACTTGCCTATTACTCAATTCCAATAGCCTTAGTTTACTTTGTCTGCAAGCGAACAGATTTGCCCTTTTCGTGGATTTTTTTGTTGTTTGGAGCATTTATTGTCACTTGTGGAACCACCCATGCTATGGATATTTGGACGCTTTGGTACCCAACTTATTGGCTGAGTGGATTGCTTAAAGTGATAACTGCAATCATGTCGATGTGTACTTCACTCACTCTGGTTCCGTTACTTCCTCAAGCACTTGCTCTTCCCAGCCCAGAACAACTTAAAAAAATTAATTTAGCACTAGAACAGGAAATTGCTGAGCGCAAGCAAATAGAGGAGGCTTTGCGCCTACTGTCGCAGCAAGAAAGAGAGAGAGCAATGCAGTTAGAATTTACCCTCAAAGAACTCAATCATACTCAAGGTTTATTAATTCATAATGAGAAAATGGCAAGTTTGGGTCAGTTAGTTGCAGGTGTTGCCCACGAAATTAATAACCCTGTTAGCTTTATTTACGGTAATATTACTCCTGCTCAAGAGTATGCTCATGATTTGTTAGCTCTACTAAAGCTTTACCAACAACATTACCCCACACCCATAGCCAATATTCAAAAACAAATAGAACTGATTGAACTAGATTTTATTGTAGAAGATTTCCCAAAATTATTATTTTCAATGGAAGAAGGTGCTAAGCGGATTAGTCAAATTGTGTTATCTTTGCGTAACTTTTCCCGCTTAGGTGAAGAAGAATTCAAAAGAGTGGATATTCATGAAGGTATAGACAGCACACTACTCATCTTGCAACACCGTCTAAGACAAACCTCAAACTTTGAAATTGCAGTCATCAAAAACTATGGTAAATTACCTGATGTAGAATGCTATCCCAGTCACTTAAATCAAGTCTTCATGAATATTCTTAGTAATGCTATTGATGCTTTGGAAGATTTAAAATTTGAAGATTGTTTCAACAATCGACAAGATGGTTGGCAACCAAAAATTGAAATTAGTACTTTTATGAGAAGCGATAAAATTCCAAATATAGATGGCAATGACATTGAAGAAAAAGACTATGTTGTGATTAGCATTTCTGATAATGGTTCTGGAATAGAATCCGAAATTCAATCAAAAATATTTGACCCCTTTTTTACAACAAAGCCTCCAGGAAAAGGAACAGGTTTAGGACTATCTATTAGCTATCAAATTATAGTCAACCAACACCAAGGTATTCTCTCGTGCAATTCAGACATCGTGCGGGGAACGACATTTGCGATCGCGCTTCCTTTGAATCAAACTGAATCACAGCAAAAACTCAAATACAGTTTTTCTTGATTTTGTAATGAATCTTTAAAGATATTAACTCAATTTCACGTTGGTTTCACGATTTTTGTAACTAAAATCTACTAATTTTGTTATGAAAACTTGGCGTTCCTATGATATCCTCAAATTCTCAGGATAATCGTTATAAAGCTTGCATGAAAAGGTTTGGAAAGGTTAACCCATTAGTCTATTGTGGCAAAAACTCTGAAACCTTTGGGTCAAAACATAAGTCACCAAAAAATGAGACCCGAAGACAAAAGAAAAAATGGCAAGCCGCAACTCGATAAGCAGCACGAACCCATTCCAGTGAAAAGCAAAGTTTCTTATAGGTGGGTAGAAGCACTCACCACTGTAGAAAACCTTATTATTGGAGATCTACTTCAAGTGAGTCAATTGAGGATATCAGCAAGGCGATTACTGTTAGATGCATTTACTTATGTTAAGCCTGTCTACTTTTCTATGTTGGCTTTTTTTGTCCCATCGTTAATTATTACACTCATTTCGCCGACAATCGCATCTCCTTCAGCTAGTTTTTTGCTGTCGTTTATTGATATAGTATTTTTAACTCCGTTTATGACCGGGGCATCAATTTTTTATGCACATCAAAATCTAACCCGGAGGGGTGCAACTGTTCCCCTTTCCCTACAAGCAGCAGGTGAAAGGTTTTTTCAACTTTCTCTACTCACTCTTCTGGTTATTATCGTTCTAATTCCCGCGTTTGTTCTCTTACTGATTCCAGGCATCTATCTAAGTATTCGATGGTCGTTTGTGTTTTATGCAATCATGATTGAAGGCTACTCTGCGTCTGACGCACTAAGCCGAAGTTGGAATTTAACGCAAGGGCATTGGTGGTTAATTGGTCGTACTGCTCTACTTTTTATATTAGCTTTCATAGTGCCAATATTCTTTCTAAGTTTCATTCTTGTTGCGATTTTTGGTTCCGATATGCCTGGTTTTTTTGAATTAGTAGGAGGTATTATTGGCTGCTTACTTGGTCCACTGTTCTCGATTTACTACGTTCTACTATTTATGAGCTTAGTTAATATGGCAGTGGATGAATAAAGGAGATAGCTCAAATGCAAATTTATCGATAAGTCATTAAAGCAATAAATTTGGACAGATATGACTAGCAAAAAATTTCGTATTTCTTACATTGTTCCATCTTATCTTGTCATTTTCTGCACCATACTACTTATTAATGGGTGTGAAACTATAGATAGGGAGATTTTTAATGCTAAACCTACACCCACGGACTCTGCATCCACTTCCTCACCAACCGATGCTACGGCTTCTCAATTATCAACATTTCAACCTGCTGATTCTGAAACTACAAATAATGATGAGCAGTTAGATCGGCTAGTTAGAACAAGAAAATGTCTTCCTCCTAACCAGGCTGAGTACATTAATGGAACTTATAAATTGCGATGGACGATAAGCGGTTCTAGTTACGAAGGTTTGCTTTATATGGAAGGTAGAATTGGCAAGATGAGAATACAGTATTTTAATGAAGTAACAAAGAGTACGGAAACAGTTGACCAAACTATGCTACTTGCTTCTTGCACAAAAGGTCTAGTGATGTTTGGTTTCAATCCTGTTGTTGCTGGAACCGCTCAACAACATCCGACTTATGCTGCGGATAACTTGATTTTTAGACGCGAGACAAATGGTGATGTAACTATAATTAACTATGACGATCGAGGAGTAACTGCACTCGTAGAAATTGAGCCAGCTTCTCAATAGTTAATACTATTTTTCATCAACTTGCATTTGATCGAAAGTTATTCCAATAACTACTCTAAATGGCACTTCAAATTCCGAGCTTTTGTCATCTTTGAATTTAATTAATCCATGTTGCCACAATCGCTTCCATTGGAAGAATACTCGTAACTTTGTGTATGGAGGTATCTGAATAACAATTTCCTCACCATAAGTTTGCTTGCTACTTTCAGAAATTGAATATTTCTCCTTTAAATTATTCTGAGCAGTTAACTTGAAGTTGTCAAGATTGAGATTAAAATTTTGCAAGTTTATTCTTCCCTCTGTACCACAAATTGTAGTGTTTTCATACTCAATTGTATAAGATTGTGACCATTCCTTTGATATAGCAAATTTCCTAATCAAATTCGTTGCACCATTGGAATTGTTAACCAATCGCTGTTCCGCTCCCCAAAATTCTTCTACTTTTTCGGTTTCTAAAATCGTTAAGCTAACAATCCCAGATGCAATTAATTGCTCTTTCTCCGTTAACTTTTCTGGCTGATTAGATCGTACAGTCATTATTTTTGTTTTCTGCCTAATCATTCCAGGTTGAGATTCAGAAAAAACCGCCCATCTTTTTTTGCACTTAGGACATTCTGCAATAGCTGAACGATCCATTTCTGCATAGGGAGTCTTAGGAGAAATCGGTGTTTCATCGAGCTTCAAATATTTGGGTACAATGGGATATTGTCTACAAAGTGGGCATCGCATCAACGAGTAAACTTGCTCCTCCTCCTTAGAAAGCCCAAATGAGTTAGTCATAACTGTGGTGCGAATATCTGTAAATGGATGCTCTCTAAAATCATAGGTTATCCAGTATATAATTGTGCTTTTTAAACAGCTCTGCTACTCTTCTAGAAAGTAGCACTGTAAAAAATTATTTACAAAACTCGGAAAGCTTTAAAGGTTACCATCTACAGGTCTCAATGCGATAAAACAGATGTACTAGCGACATACCCACAAAAGATGTCTCCAAAGATGTCCCTGCCCGAACCTGCAATAGCAACGCGCTCGTAAATACTGGTAAATGTCCCCTTGATGCACTGGTATTAAAAGTCACAGAAGAGTAAGATAGCCAGCTTTTCTCCACCCTCCATCCTACTCGATCGCCAAATTTATCCCAAGCTTCTTTGTAGAATTTACCATCCGGCTTGCCACCGACTTCCAGGTAAATTTGTTTCTGGATGTTGAAGCCAAAACGCCCATTGCTGTATTTTGCCCACAAACTATCAATAGTGTAGAGGTCGATGCAGGGAAAGTTTAAAAGTTCGTCTGGTCTAATCCAGTCACCTCTTTCTCGTCCCACAGCTTGGAGCATAACTAGATAGGTTTCGCAGTCGGCTTCTTTCCACTGTCCTGCTTTTAGTAGCTTTTGTAGTTCAGTATAGTTTATACCGCAATCACTCTTAAGTTCACTTGGCTCAGGGGAAGTAACCAAAGGAATAGGAGGTGTGTGCAATGACAGTAATTCACGAGCGATGGCTTCCAACCGCACATTTCCAGGATTTTCTTTTCTTGCAGCCCTAACTAAATCAAGAAGCCATCCTTGAGATTCTGCTACTTGTATCAATTGAAAGCCAACGTGTTGTAAATCACCGGCTTGAGTAATTTGATTTAATCTTTTACCTAGCCCAAAATATAATAATTGCTCCAGTAATTGGAGATTGGGAAACGCATCAATGAGAGCATCTCGTAACTGTTTACACTGCTGGGGAGTTGGCATTATTTTCTAATAAAATTTAAATTCTTAAATTATTTAGGTAGATTTCAGCACTGACTACTGACTTTTCATCTCAGCCTCCTATACAGCCAATCTTTCCTCGACTTCCATCAGTCTGCGTATCAACGGCACATTATCAGCACAACCTAAGTAGTATGTCAAAACATCAATCATGACCTTAGTTTTTGTCGTACCAGCCTGCTTGACATAGTCCTTAAGTCGTTCGTCTAGTTTCAGTAAGATGCGGATACTAAATTGAGGTGAAGCCATATCAGCAACAAATTAGTATTTTATACGAGACAGTATAGCAATACATTAATTGCGTGATAGTTATACACTTTTCCTTAATTTTGTAACAAATTTTTAAATAATGTGGTTTGAATTCACGCTAGCTTTACATTTCCTTTAAATAAAATCTACTTATTTTGTAGTGAAAACTTGACATTGCTATAATTTTCTCAAATTTCTAGGATAATCCTTGTGAAGCTTCCATGAAAAAGTTTGGTGAATATTCCGTAGAAACACACTTAGGCTTTAAACGTTATGCAAAAATGACCTGTTGAAAAGAGATCTTTTATGAGAACAGGAAAGATGTTGTCAGAGGTCATCAAAAAACTGTCAATAGGAGCATCTATTGCATTTATTGCTCTTAGTACTCCAGAAGCGGCTAATGGGTTTCAAATTTTTAACACTCGCGAGGAATGGCAAGCTGCTTTGTCCAATCCAAGTACAACTTTTGACTTTTCCGGTTTAGTGGGAAATCAAGTACCAACCGGAACTGTGCTGCCAAATGGTTTGTCAGTTAATTATACTCAAAGTATTGATGGCAGCCCTGGTTTTACAGGTGTGGCAACCAATACAGGATTGTCTTTTTCGCGATTGCCTCGACCAACGAGTCTGGATTTGAACCTTGGTTTTCCATCTCCTGTAGAAGCCTTTGCATTGGAAGCATCAGCTATACCCGGTGGAGCCGTGGAGATTATAATTCCCGGTATCACTCCTAGTTTTCCACCTACTGTTCCATTTTTAGGATTTTTTGGATTTATCGCCGATCCAGGTACTCCTGTCAGTAATGTAATCATAACCTGTCTGGCTCGCTCGTGTGTTGGAACTGGAACTGTAACTGTGAGTAATATCAGCATTTACACGCAAACCATACCCGAACCCCCTTCAACATTTGCTCTCAGTGTTTTAATAGGTATAGGTCTATTATTAAAGCGCCAACAGAGAAAGACAAAATTCGTTAGATAAGTTCTGTATTATACTTGGGTGGAAACTCATATCAAAAGCGACAAACCCGCTTTGTGAAAAGTCGTGAGTTTTGTAAACATCTCCCACCTGCTTTCGCCACTTATTCAAAAATGCGCCAGCTAGCACTACTGTTGGGTGTCTGCTTGACAGCATCTCTACTACCCAACCAACCCTCATTTGCAGAAGCTGTACCAATTCCAGCAGCTTCTGACAAACCATTGGAATTAAATTTATTGACTAATCCTACAGGGTCTGTGATTACAGCAAACACCATCCATCAGGAACAATTGACTGTTCCCAGTTTATGGTGGGCAAAGGAAAATTCAGAAAACAAACTTCTGGATAACTGGATAGCACATCCAGCTTCTAATGTAGAACCCGCTAGAGTTGACTTGATAGTCAATCAACAAATTTGGAGCTTGCTAGACTATCTAGAACGTTATGATTTTGTGAATCGTTTGGGAACAGTAGCACGTGATTCCGGTTATAATCTCCGTGTTTTCAACTATCGAAAAGAACGCTTGGCTACATACACTTGTAATTTCAGTACTAGCCCAGCGACCTGTAGAATTGATATGAATATTCAAACTAGACTGGGTTTACAAAGTAAAAATTAACTCTTAATTCGCTCGAATAACGATTGATACTGAGCAATGGCTGTTGAGGATAGAGGAAGCAAAAAATCACTCTTATCAAAAACTTCAACATTCATCTGTAATAAGTTGCGTAAGGCAACTTGACTCTCAGACTTGGGAACAGTTGTGAGAATTGGTGAATTAGTTTTGGTGAGCAAAGATATTTCTTCAGAAATTTGAGGAGTGAGACAAAAGTCTATCCATCTATAGAGCAAATCATCCTTTTCTTTTCCCCCAGGGCTTACCCAAAGGTCTGCCCACAGCGCTGTTCCAGACTTGGGAACAACTGCGGCTAGTTGGGGGTAACGGGGAAGCGCTTGTACAACATCATTTAACCAACCAACTGCTAGGTATGTATCTCCCGAGAGCAGGGGTTCTAAATATTTGGTGGAACTGTAAAATTTTACCTGTTGGTCTAGTGATGCCAGTTCTTTCTCTAAATTTGGAACTTTATCTAAATTTTCTGTGTTGTAAGATTTACCTAGCTTTTTTAAAACTAAACCAATAGCCTCTCTTGGCTGTTCCACAATAGAAATCTGCCCTCGCAATTCCGGACGCCATAAATCGCTCCAATCCGAGGGTATCCATCCCAATTCTTGGAACTTGTCACGGCGATACACAATTATCGTGCTTCCCCAACGGTAAGGAACAGCCCAAACTTTGCCTTCAGGATCGATCTGACCTTTTTCGTTGCGCGTCACCAAGTTTTGCCACCGTTTGGGTAAAGAAGACCATTGCTTGATTTTTGCTACTTCCAATGGTTGAATGAGTTTTTCCTGAATTGCTCTCTCTATCCAGAAATCTCCCATCGTTACCAAGTCAGCATGAGCAGATTTTTGATTGGACGTGATGAAAGGTATGGAAATACCCCATTCAGGTTCCTTAGTGTTTGCTTGCTTTTGCCAGACTTTCAATTTCTGAAATAAATCCTGTAACTGCTCTACTGGAGCAAACTTTAACTGTGCATCTAATCCTTTGCCAAATTGACTTACCACCTGACCGGGGATAGAACCTTTTAACAGCTGCACGTTGAGTTCTACCTGATTATTTCCAGCACATCCAACCAGCATTTGTGAGAGTGCTAGCGTACTTGTACCTAGTAAAAAAGACCGTCGCTCCATTGATTTTTAATTTGAGAGTTTGAACTTTGAGTTAAAAAAGCCTTGTCAGTTAGCAGTTTCAGCAAATTCAAGTTTAGCAACAATCCAGCAAAACGGTTTAAGCTATCCCCGGTCTCTTGTCGGTTTACAGCCAATTGAGTGCAATTGTTAGCGTTTATCAACAAATTCTCAATATTTGTCATGGGTAACAATAGTAAATATTTTCTTAAGTAATGACGCTCTGTTGGTTTTGTCATCGTTATACGCCTTGTGTAGAGGCACTTAGAGAAACAATGTCTCAAAAAAACTACAAGGTTTTCATCTTTCTATACATAAATCTTCGGTCGTGCTTTCATCTTATATGTAGATATATTTCCAAGTTCGGACTTAAGTATTGCATTTCAACAGAACATATTAAAAGTTAAAAAAATCATAAGTATGGTTAACATTGCCAAGAGATTTAATAACATAGAGGAAAGTAAGCGGATGAGGGTATTAAATGGAGCCATTACAAAAGCAGGTCCTGACATTGAGTCAAAAACTTGATGCCCTCTATCAGGTCATTGAGCAGCTGGACACTAAGGTTTCTCAGGCTTTATCAGATTGCAGCATCGCTCAAGCGCAAGAGACAAGAGACCATTTTCAGGACAATGGCAACGACCGTCGTTACCAGTTAAAAGGACAGATTAGTTTTAATTCAGAGCTTGAACATAAGGATGTCATAGCAGATGGAGTTTATTCAGATAGTAATCTTCAAGGTGGAGATAAACAGATAACACCAGAAATTCAAATCCAACGCCTGACAGCGCAATTAACAGCAGCATACAACCGCATTGCTGCTTTAGAAGAGCAATTACTTCTTAAAAGAATTCATTCTTAATTTAAGTAAAAGCACCTAGAAAAAAATAGATTGTAAGGTTGCTAGAAGTAAAAATCAAAAATCAAAAGAGCTTTTTATTTTTGACTTTTAACGGACTCTCCTACATCCCAAACTTTCTAACTCTGGTAGTAAATATCTAGCTGTTTTTCAATTGCCTGCAAAAGTTGGTGTTGTTGCCAGCCTAGGTACAGATGAGCTGCAATACAAGACCCGCCCGCGCCCACACCTTCTTTGACAAAACCTTTTTCGTAAGCCCTGAGTTGCCCATAACGAGAATTAGCAAAACTGAGTCCAGTCCCTAGTAAGGGGGGACCTACCCTATCAAAAGCAACACTGCTTCTGCCAATCAGCTGGGCTAATTCAATAGTGCCCCCCGTTGAGTCTTCTGCTACCCACCGAGTTGTTCCTACAGCAACTTCTGTTGCTCGCCAAGGTAAAGCGTAAGCTTGTGCGATCGCACAACTCAAAGCATACACTGCTAACATTTGTGTGCCACCTGCTAGCAAAACGCCACAACTGCGACTGAGAGCAATAGTCATTCCAGCAACTGTGACTTGCATGGGATCGCCCACTGCAGCAACAAGTTGGAGGGGATCGCTGAGGCAGGATGGCATCTTCTCCAGCCCTGCAAGTACAACTGCCCACTTTTGAGCGTGATTGCAAACAGGGTGGCTGCTGTTGACTTTTCCCATTGCTGGTATACCCAAGCCAGTTAATATTGCTAAAGCAGTTGTCGTTCCTCCAACAACACACTCGCTTAAAACGTAATACCTATTCTTGTGACTGGTAGCCAATCGTTCGCCCCACAGCATCCCCTGCTTAAACAGGTGATGTACTGTTTCTATGTCCATAGCTTGACCTTGACTTAAACACTTAGCAGGAGAACCGCCAAGCGCGATCGCAGGAACAGCTGGGGGCTGAGGCAAACCAGCATTAAAGATGTAAACTGGAATTTTTAATGTCTCAACTACAGCACGGGTAATAAATACAGGGGACGCCCCAGCAGAGAGTGGGGGTAAGGGATATTTCGGCTTCAAGAAAGCACCATAGTATAAATACTCTGCATCTGCACAAGCAGTGTACTTTCTATCCTCTGGTGTCGTACCAGCAGCAGAAATGCCTGGAATCAAACAAGTATCAGTAAATCCTAAAACGCAGGCAAATACAGGCAAAGAACCACGATACTTAGCTATCCATGCCGATGCCTGCTCAGTTTGAGTATAAATACGAATAAATGTCATTGGTCATTAGTCATTGGTCATTAGTTATTCTAAGGACAAACAACAAAGGACAAATGACACTGGACTATTATTCATAATCCAAAATAACTTGAACCCAGCGTGGAGGACGAGGGATAGGATTTCCCAAGCGATCCAATAGAAGCCATGCGCCTAAATGCACGACAAACAAATAAATTAAATTGTTTAACACAATCAAGGATATTGCTCCTACCTGAATCCACAACACGCTAGGAGTAGCCAAAATTCCAAATCTAAGAAATAGCCACTCAATAACATCAGTTACCTGATTGATGACATAAATCCAGAGGTCTTCATTCGATAATACTGACAACAACCACACTCGAAAAAATATACCCAAAGTCCCTAATAGCGCACCCAGACTAATGGAAACAATCCAAGGAACGTGGCGATTCCAAGTTGCTCCCAAAAGTACACCCATAAAAGCAAAGGGCATAACAAACAGCAAACTGCGGACTGGTCCCATCAACACCGAAAGTAACAAACCAGAGGTAATAGCTGCCATCCATGCTGCTCTGCTACCCCAACGAAGATAGACTAGAGCAATGGGTACCGGGAAAAATATCCGCAAAAGAGGACCGAGTGGAAAGTAGAAGTTAATAAACCAAATTAAGCTAGCAGTACTAGCCAAAAACGCCGTTTCCACCATTCTTAACGGCGCTTCCAGCTTCATAGAGCTTTTATTTAAATCTTTTTGTTTTACCATCGGTTGAAAACAACTGAAAGTTAACAGTTAACCGTTGACTCGTGACCCCAGAGTCTTAAACAATCATTCGTTCTAAAGCTGAGAGATCGGGAATACATATAACGTCTTGCTCGCGTCTAATTAGACCTTTTTTTTCTAACCTTGTTAATACCCGTGTGACAGTTTCCCTCGCTAACCCACTCAAACTGCTTAATTCCCGATGGGGTAAGTTAGGAATTTCTGTTCCTGCTTGAGCTTTCTTACCCTGTCCTTCAGCCAGAAAGAGTAACGTATCCGCCACTCGCGATTGGCTGTCAGACTCTCGCAATCGCAAACGCCGATTGACTTGGCGCAATCGACGTGCCATCAATTGTGATAATCGAACCCCTGCCATCGGTTCTGTGTAAAGCAACTTGAGAAAATCTTGTGATGGCATACTACCAATTACTGTAGAAGTCAGTGTAATCACATCAGTGGAGCGAGGTACTTCGTCGAGAGCAGCCATTTCACCAAATAATTCCCCTTTTCCAAGAATATTTAGCGTTACTTCTTTACCCTCTAGATTATAGGTACGAATTTTAACCCAACCCTCAATGATAAAATACACAGAACCGCCCCAGTCATTTTCTAATAGAATAACTTGATTTGCTGGGTGAGTGCGGGTCACAAGATGGGTGAGAGCAGGTTCTACAACTGTTTCCGGCAGCCCCTGAAAAAAGGGAGCCAAGTTCATCCAGGAATTGCCAGGTGCTTGTACGCTATACCTTTCTTCCATTACAACATCTTCAGTGTACTGTTAAGCAGCAAAATATATATAGTGCCTCTGTAAGCATAAGCTATGAAAGCACAACCCAGGAAATATAAAGCTAAATTATGTTACACGATATGGCGGGCGAAAAAACTTTGATAAAGAAATTTACCCAATATTAAGCTGCTACGCATTTTACCTCCCTATGTAGCCAAGAAAGTTCGCCTGGAGGGATAGGGACGCTACAACCGCTATTACTTAATACTCCCCATACGTAACATAGTAGAAAAATTCTACTAGATAATGTTCAAGATAATTTATTTTTGCTAACCTAAAATACTTAAAAGCCACTAGAGACCCGTTATGGCAGCATCATCAGCCACCCAGGCACAAGCGAAAGAACCAGTGAGGGACGGGAGATCCGATACACTTGCCGATTAAAAGCACTTTTTGTGTACCTAAGTTGCACAGAACTGCTAAGCTAATGTCTCAAAGTAGGCACATTTTTAACACGTATTGATAGACCCCTATCTAGTGAATAACATAATTGCAACAGTTGTACAAATTCATATACCACCAACTTTACAGTTCTAGTCAAGGTAAATAAACGTGACTTCCCGGTTAACAGAAACTCAAAACTTAATTGCAGATATTGACCGCTTACTGACTAACAAGCGCCTTTCTAGGTTTCTCAACAGTCAAGCCTCAGAACCACGGCAGATTTTAGAACAACTTCGCGGTTTCTTGATGAGATTGGCCCAGAGTGATGAGCGCGATGCGGAAGCAGCTGCCAGTAGCGGCAGCGAGCAACAAATACAGCAATCCCGTTTGCTGGCGAGATTTGCCGGACAGGAACATTCCCCATCTCAGCCAAACGAACTTCAACAGGAAGGAGGTACTCCTGTTGTTAGGGGAGAAGAAAATAATCAATTTTCTGCTTTTTTGGCACCTTTGCAAGCAGAATTGCAAGCGCTGCTGCAAGAACGGACAAATCTTGTCGAGGAAATCAGGCAATTAGAACAAAAGCGGCTGCATAACTACTCCTTAGCCCAACAATTGGCAAATCAGGAGCAAATGATTTCAGAATTTTTGCAGGTGCTCAAGAGCCGTCTTGTCTCTAATACAACACCTCAAATACCGGAAACTGTTACAAATCCTCAGGAAAAGCAGATTCCAACAAATACTGAAACTGCTTCTGCTACGCCTAGTGCTAGTAGCTATGTGCAGCAACAAACTGCTTCCGAACAACCTTCACTGGAGTCACTCGATCGCGTCGAGCAGATTTCAAGACTTGCTCGGGAGCTGGATCAAAAGATACTAGCACTTGATGGAACGGTGAATGTTGTGTTTGACTCTCTTCAACGCAATATTCACACATATCATGAGTCTTTGTCGCAAGCCCTTTCAAGAATGCACAGTCAAGGAGTGCAGGGAGAACAGTTACTCACAAGCCTAATTAATAATTTGACAGAGCATTTACAGGAAGCGACTTCTGAGAGACAATCATCTTCCATACACGATGTCCAAGAAGAAACCCCAAAGCCGCCCCTGTCCCAACAGCTGACTCCTGAGTTACCCCAACCCAAGCAAGTAGAAAGTTTGCCCTCACCCACAATTATTAATCCACAAGTTAGCGATCGCGAAGATGAGGATACTGCTACCACAACAAATTTAGATGGGGTACTTTCTCCACTCAATCAAGATACCCAAACACCCTCAGTTACTACCGATAATTTACCACCGGATAGCTCTGAGTTAGGAAGTGATGAAGTAGACCAACTGTACGCAAGTTTATTTGGGAACACAGCAGTAGATGAGGTAACGGATGTCACAAGTGCCGGAACAGTCACTCAAAACATTGCTCATGATAATGTATTGAATGTTACCTTAATTGAAACAGCCACTCAAGATGTAGCTACCGATGAAGTAAAGGATGTTACGTCCACTGGAACAGTCACTCAAGATGTAAGCACTGATGAGGCATCAGACGTCACAACTACGGGAACAGTAATTCCAGATGTAGCTAGCGATGAAGTAACGGATGTCATAGGTACGGAAACAGTCACTCAAGATGTAGCTACTGCTGAAGTATCAGATGTCACAGGTACGGAAACAGTCACTCAAAATGTAGCCACCGATGAGGCAACAGGTGTAAAGGATGATTTAGCTGTTGATACCCCGATTACACCTGTGATTAACCAAGCACAACCAGAAGTTGCCTCTCAGGAAGGCACTGTGGAGACCAAGCAAGTCAAGAAGTTCAAAAACTTTTTAGACGATTTATTCATCGATGTCACACCGTACCCATTCATCAACACTTCACTACTTAGAACAAATCCACTTCCAAAAGTTGTTCCGCCAGAAGTGACTTCTGAGGGAAAGGGGTCAACAAACTTCATAGATGAGTTATTCATGGATGTCAGGTCATCCCCATCTACCGCAATTCCACCACAGACAACAAATCAACAAAATTTAGATTCAGAAACTTTCCTGCATGAAGTGGTTTTTGAAGCACCGAATGTCCCAACGGATCTGCCAGCAGATGAAGTAAAAGGTGTAACGGATGAGTTATCTCTAGATAATACAAGTTTACCAGCAGACCAAACAAATCAAGAGCAGTCTGATGATTCTGCTGCTTCCATACCAGATCCTTGGATGGAAAGTGCGGTTTCTCACGTTTTAGAGGGCAGCCATACTGTCGCTGGGGATAGACAAGACGTTCCTGTGGAAAATACTGGTATAGATATTGTCAGCGATGAGGCAGACCTTCTGGTTGATATACCCCCAAGTGCTGATACAATTTCAGCGCTAACCGATTTGTTGTCTGAGATAAATGAAGGTGAACAATCAATTGAAGTATCATCTTCTGAGAGCTTAGCAAGTACAGGGGTTGTTACCTCAGCAACTCAAGCTTCACTCGTTGTTGTTGACAATCGCGATGTAGATTCTTCCCAAGAAATCTATACTCCTGCTTCTTTAGCAGAAAATTTACTATCACAAGAGGAAAATAATCCTTCAGAGGTAGCTGATATTTCCTTAGAAGAAGCACAGTTACAGCAATTGGAACAGGATTTGGCTAGCTTTGATGGAGAACTCAATTCTCTGTTGCAGCCTTTAAATGATTTAGACAATCGAGAAAAAACACAAAGTCGGCTGATTCCTCAAGAAGCACCATCACCAGCAGCTGAACCTGGTTCAAGTGCAGAAAAAGAATTGGTGGCGGAAACTGAAAAAAAAAATGAGGCTACTCAAGAACAACTGGTAGGTTCTTTAGTTTCAATTTCTCATTCAACCAATGATACAGAAGTGACACTTGATGCAGCTAACTCAGTTTGGTATTTAGGAATTGATTTGGGAACAACAGGAATTTCTGCTGCACTGTTGAATCGCTCCACAACAGAGATTTATCCTCTTTACTGGACGGCAGAAAACCAACCAGAAGCAACTTCTAAAACTAAATCGTTTCGTTTACCAGCAGAAGTTTATTTACCAACAGCTTCTGTCAGTGTTGGGGAAACAGAAAGCTTACCACAAGAACAAACAACATCTACGGCTGTGACTGAAGAAAAGTTACCTGACGCAGAGGCGGCAAATTCTCAAACCCTTGCGACTCCTACCCACAATCTCTTCTCTGCACAGTTAAAACCCTATCTACAAATAGCCCTTCCGTACAAAAACGAACGGCAAAAATGGGAACCAGTTTTGCAGTTAAATGAATTTTCCACTGTTCCTTTAGTTTGGGTTGTGCGATCGCTCTCAAAATTACTGCTAACATTAATGGCAGATCGTAGCAGCACAACATTAGGTTTAACAGCAGCGGCTGTTGGAATTGACCAAGAAGTTTTCCGCAGCATTATCAGTCATCTGACTGGTGTGATTTGTACTTGCCCATCTAACTGGTCGGAACAGTATCGCTTTAATATTAGGGAAGCCATACTAACAAGCAAACTGGTGCAGCACTCACAACAAGTCTTCTTTGTAGAAGAAGCGATCGCGTGTTTGCTGTCAGAACTTGATGGTGCTAGCGGTGAAATTGTCAAGATAAAAGGTCGCCAAGGTTCCCGCCTTGCAAAAACCAGCGATCGTCCTTTGATGGGCAGCACTCTTGTCATCAGTATTGGGGCTGATGCAACGGAAATGGCGCTGGTAGATTTGCCAGAAAATTTGGAAGACTTAACTCATAATGACTTTATGCTCCACGGCTTTACCTATGCTGGTAAAGGAGTCGAGCAAGATATCATTTGCCAGTTGCTGCTGCCACCAAAATGGCGACAACCACGCACTAACAACCAAGGAGATAGCAAAACCGTAAGTAGCAACCCTTGGCACTGGCAACCAGCCGTTCCTGGGTTGGATCAAATGCAGTTTTCCAGCTTGAGTTTAGAAGAATTCAACCTTCCCCGACCGGGAGAACCCGATGTGGTTGAGCGTGTACGCCTGCAACAGAGGTTGGAAAGTTCTTTGCTGGGAAAAGCAGTTGTCGATGCAGCAGTTGCGCTGAAGCTCATTCTACAACATCAAGAATCTTTTACCTTAGAACTGGCAGACCAGCGATGGGTATTACACCGGCGAGACTTGGAAAGCCATGTGTTTGTCCCCTTTGTCCGTCGTCTCAATCGAGAACTTAATCGATTGTTGGTTGCTAAAGGTTTGCCCACAGAAGGAATCAATCAAGCTATCCTAACTGGCGGGGTCGCTTCTTTGGGCGCAGTAAGTCGCTGGCTGCGGCAAAAACTACCTAATGCCAGAATTATCCAAGATTTGTATCTTGGTGAAAACGGCTCTCCCAGTTGCAGCCGGGTTGCTTATGGTTTGGCTGTGCTTCCCCTGCATCCTCAAGTGTTAGAAGTTTCCAGACAACAGTACACAGACTATTTTCTGTTTACTGAATTACTGCGAATTTTGCCAACTCGACCCATATCTTTTGGTGAAGTTATTCAGTTGTTTGAAAATCGCGGTATCAACACCCGCAACTGTCAGCAACGCCTGCTGGCTTTCCTAGAAGGTGAACTTCCTCCCGGTTTAATTCCTTCTAGCCTCCAAGCTACCTGGCTGACTCAAACTTCATCTGAAAATCCCGATTATAAGGCGATCGCTGCTGCACCAATTTTTGAAAAACAAGGAAGTCTCACCTATCGTCCCAATGCTCAACAACTGCAGTTAATTGCTCGCTATCTGAATACCATCAAAGCAAGTACTCGGCAATCACTAGATGAGCCCTACACGGTTAATTTTGCTTTAGGAGTAGTTCAGTAACAAAAAAGCCGGTTTCTTCATGAAATCGGCTTTCTTACTATGTATTAATTTCTTTTAAGAAAGCCAACTAACCTTTGACACCGCTACCAGTTTCTGTCGGAACAATGTAGCGTTGTAAAAACAGAAATAACACCAATACTGGGGCAATAGAAATGACCGACCCAGCTGCTACCAATCGCCAATCCAGAGAAAATGTACCGACTAGCTTTGCTACACCTAACGGAAGAGTGTAGAGGCTTTCATCTTGAATAACAATTAGGGGCCAAAGAAAATCACTCCAAGAACCCGGGTAAAGACTTATCATTAAGGCAGAGGGGGAGAGGGGGGGAGAGGGAGAGGGGGAGCGAGTTTTCTGGTTTTTGCACAGATTGTTTAATCATAACTAATTAACCGGACTTAATATGAATTAACCTTACAGTGGTGTATCAACTGGAGCATCGGTATAGAAATCATAGAAAACCTTGTGAGACGCGCCATGGCACGTCTCTACTGTATTCTAGATTTAGCAACCCATTGGAAACCCCTCTTTTCCATGCCTATGCGATAGTGGAACTGTTCAATACAGATACAATCATCTATGCATAGCTACCAGCTGAAACTAGAAGGTGAGGTGTTACGAGTTGGATTTAATCGACTTTTACCAGCTCAGGGCGATCGCATTGTGCGCGATGCTCTAGAATTGTTAGAAATGATGATTGACTCTCAGCAAATTAAGGGAGGCGAGTGCATCCTCATTGATGGACCGCAATCTGTTCCTGTAGCTTATATTCTCTCCCACAGACTAGCTCACCTATATGAAGTAGTCGCCGTTCTTGACCCCAAAATCGGCAGAAAGATTGACACACCAAGTGGCGCAGTCAGATACAAAAATTATATAGTAACCATTTCTCATGGCTCCTCAACATATCAAGTAGGGGATTTAATTCAAACAGAAGAACCGCAACAAGAACGATCTATCATTAAAGTGGTTTTGTGCGGACCACCGAAATCAGGCAAATCTTGTTTGCGAGATGGTTTAAAACGGGCGATTTTGGCCAATCTGGGCGCACCTTATCCCTATGTAATTACTGCTTGTCCTGATGGAGAAGGCTCATGGCATCAAGAAACTTATGAAAATAATCAGCCACTAGCCCAAGATATCAAACCTGTGAATAAAGCAGATGTTACCCCAGAATTTGCCCAAGAAGCAGCCCAGTGGGTCAAAAGTGCTAATCAGTTACTCAATATTATTGATGTGGGCGGTAAAATTTCACCAGAAAACGAGACAATTATGCAGCCAGCCACTCATGCAGTTATCTTGTCAGGAGATACAAGCAAGTTTGCTAAGTGGGAAAAATTTTGTCAGCAGCTTGGACTGAAGATTGTTGCTAAGATTCACAGTCAGTTAGATGCAGTTGAAGATCGGGTAGATTTCGTTGATGAGTGGAAGCAGAGAACAAGCGAACTGTTACAGCAAGCCCCATTACTCAGTGGTAGCGTGCATAAGTTAGAACGGGGGCAAAATGTATCAACTCGTCCGATGGTACAAGCGTTAGCTGAGATATTGATTCATTTAACGAAATGTTAAGTATTAAGATATCCTAAACTGTTGTCCAATTGTGACAAAAACGGCTTGTTTAGAGAGTATTATTTCGTAATACTTATCTTAACTGCAATTTTCTCTACCGCAAATATAATTGTTCGGTCTTTTGCACTGAAATATCCTGGTCTATGACGAACCAAATTTACACTGCAATCACCTTCGCACCCGTTCAAGGATTTATCGAGAAATCGCGTAAATTACGTGACTTATATGGGAGTTCCTATTTACTTTCCTTTTTGGCTTGGGCAATTTGTTATGTTGCTGAACGCAATAATTGTTCTGTTGTGTCACCAGCTCTACCCAACGTAACACAAGGAATGCCAAATCAAATTATTATTCAGGGAGATTTCAAAAAAGAAGATGCCAAATTTGCCTTAAATACAGCTTGGGAATGTGTAACGGAAACTTGTCGTGAGTGGATTGAAGAACAAGTTGAATATCGAGTTGATGGGACAAAATGGAACTATCAATCTTGGGAAAGAGTTTGGGGATTGTGGACTAAATATGCTTGGGAATTTTTCTGGGTTCAAGGAAAACCTGGTGAAAGTATTAGCGCTGTTCGTCAACTGTTGAATGAAAAAAAACGCTCCCGTGGCTGGACTGGGATAAACTGGCAAGGAGAAAGCTCTACACTTTCGGGTGCAGATGCAATTGCTTACCCCGGACTTGGTATTCATGAACCAAAAAAATATAATTACCAAGCAGAAAAAACAGTTGTTGCTGAGTTTTACACACAACTAAGTCAGAAATTAGGAGAAAGTTTTATTCATGCGATGGGCTTCGAGTTTTCAGATGCTAGTAGACTTGAGCGCCGCCAAGAATACGGGGAATCTTTTATTGTTGCTAATGAGGAACTCAGCGTTCCAGAGTTGGTGAAACGGTTAATTACACATCTTGCGATCGCACAAAGATTAATCGCACGATTTCAACAGCTTTTTGCAATCGACCAAACCCAGCTTGCAGCAATCAGCAAACAATTTCAAGAGTTATCAGAAGACCTCAAACCCAATTCTTTTAAAGATATCAGCCGACTTAATGAAGACAAGCAAATTGATGATAGCTATCAGCTAGTACGAAATCGGCTACCTTACCAAGGTTGGTTTCAAGGAGATGGTGACAAAGCTGGTAATTACCTCAAAAGTTTTGCAGATAATAAATCAGAAGAAGCAAGCCAAATAAATAAGTTTAGCGAATTAATGCGGAACTGGGGTAAGGACTTTAAAGATTACTTTAAAAATCACCCGCCCGAAGATTGTCGTGTGGTTTACGCCGGAGGTGATGATTTTTTAGGCGTTTTTTATGAAAAAAAACAAACAGGTGAATTGAAACCAAAGCGTTGTGTTGATTTCTTCTCTACCTTCAAAAAAGAGGTGTGGGATAAGAATAATAATCAACCAGAGAAAAAACCAATTACTGTCAGTGTTGGTTTTGTCTGGGCTGCGCCTGGTATCCCGCAACGCGATATATTGCAACATTGTCGTGAGGCGGAGCAATCTGCAAAAGCTAAAGGACGCGATCGCATCGCCTTCCGGGTGCTGTTCAATAACGGTAATTACTTAGAATGGGTGTGTCCTTGGTGGATATTAGAAACAGGGTTGCTGGCGAGTTATCGCGATCGCAACGGCAATTCAGGAAAAGAAAAACAAAACTGGACGCATATATATAATGATGTCGCTGTTTTAGAATCCCGTCATGTTTTTAAAAAAGATAATACCACAGAAAAAGATAATACCACAGAAAAAGATAATACCACAGAAATAGCCTTAGGGCTGTTAGAGATTTATTTCCCAACGCAGGTATCTCTTGATGGCAAACGTCAAGAAAAACAACTAGCCAAAAATACAGAACAAAAATCCTACTGGCGGGATCTAATAGCACAACAGGACAACTGGTGGAATCTCTATGATGCCAAAGAACAACCAATCAAAACCGGAATTTTAGGCGATCGCAAAAATTACTGCAAAAATGGTACCTCAGAAATAGATACTGTCAAAGTCAACCAAGCACTCAATCACTGGATTATTAACCTTGCTAAAGTGGGATTTCACCTATGTCAGCAATAGAAGCGTCGAATTCTGCTACACAATCAAAAGATTCTCATCGCCCGCCATTCAAATATCTCATAGCAATCGAACCCCTGGGTTTACTCTATGGTAGTGCAGGAAAATTTCTCTCACCTGAAAATTTAGTCGGGCGTTCTGGTAGTTATTTTCCTCCCAGTGCGGCTACTTTATCAGGTTTATTTGCCGCTGCCTATACAGATACAGAAATTCAGGATTTACAGTTAGCTGGTCCTTTCTGGGGAAATACAGATGAGTTAACGCCAACCGAGCAAAACTTTTATGTCCCGACTCCACACAACTATTTAGTTAAAGATGGCAAAATCAAGCACAAATTAACTGCAGTATTTCAGTACAAAGACGCAGAAGGCGACAATATTTACCACTGGTTGGATGAGAAAAACAAAAGCCCAGTAGATAAATTTGAAGGTAATACTTGGTTAGCAATCAATCAGTGGGATGAAGCCAAAGAAGTGAAAAAAAATCCTTGGGAGTTTTTACGCCACTTACATCCACGCCTTGAACTAGATGAACGGCGTGTTATGAGACAGACAAACGAGCGAGAAGCAACGCAGGGAAGTTTGTTTCTAGAAAACTCAGTGCAAATGGAACCCGGTAGTTGCTTAGTTTACCTTTCCAATACCAAACTTGAGCCTGGTTGGTATCGCTTTGGCGGTGAGGGACATATAGTAGATGTCAGCTGTCAAAACATAGCTGAAAATATCACAACTTTACTCAATCGCAGAATTGAAAACAGTTTTGCCCTCATTACTTCAGCGGTTTGGGGTTCTAATCGTCTATCTTATCGAGAACCTGTTTATTTGCAAAAAGGCGATCGCCAAAAATATGCACAAGAAAATCCAGAGAGTCACGAGCGAAAAGTTTGGTCAGTAGAAGCCCTGCTCACGGAACGTCCCATCCCCTTTCGATACCGCTTGGGAAATCGCGAGCAGTTATCCGAACGCAACGAACAGGATTCTCAACCGCCAAAACTCTTGTCTCGCGGACGTTATGCTGTTCGTGGAGGTAGTGTCTATGTTGTCAAAGAGCCAATCAATTTATCTTGGCAAGAATGGCCTGATGACTGGTTCCCTAAAGAGGGTCCCTCTTTAAAACGTTGGGGATGCGGTTTAGCACTACCTTTACCAAGTGCGATCGCTTAACCTTTCCTAGTATAAAATTCCTCTCTGCCCTGTAGCGCGAACTTTTATATCAACATAAATCATGGAGTAGTGTAAATGTATCAAAAAGCCTACGGTATTATTGAAACCTTAGCCCCCCTGCATATAGGTGCAAGTGCAGGAGAAGAAACAGGTAATCTCAACCTGATTTTCCGCGATCAATTTACTCAAACTGGGATTATTCCTGGTAGTTCAATTCGGGGTAGATTTCGTGCAGATATGCGTCAAAAAAAAGGTAATGTAGAAGATTGGTATGGGAAAGATGCCAAACTAGGACAACCAGATAGCACCAGTGAAGGCATCATCAAATTTGAATACGCTTCTATCTTGTGGCTACCCGTTTACTGTCCCAATCAACCAGTAGTGCGGGTATCTTGTCCTGCTTTACTCAAGCGATATCAAAAGCTAACTGGCAAACCACCACGTACTTTTGAACCTTACAGCTATTACGGGAAAAAATCCAGCAAAACCTTATTTTTTAACTTAGGATTTTTACACTTAGAAAATGAGGATAAAACACTGGCGGAATATATACCAGAGAATGTGGCTGATAATAGTTACCTCCTGTTAGTTGTTGAAGATACAGATATTTCCATGATTCACGACATGGCACTTTACCGCCAAAGTCGGGTTGCTCTTGATGAGAAGCAGAAAAAAGCTAAGGGAGGAGCATTTTTTAATGTTGAAGCACTCCCAGAAGGAACAGTGATGGTTTTTCCTATTGCACTACGCAAAACCTTTAAAGAGCAACCTGTTAATTGGGAAGATTTTATCAAAGAAACTAGCATGAACAAACCGAAAGAATTGTATTTTGGTGGATTAGAATCTGTAGGTTTTGGTCGTACTGAAATCACAATTAAATTAGTAGAAAATTCACAAGGATAAAAATCAAATGACACAATCGCAAACACCTCAGAAAAAAGGCTGGCAACCATATAATCTCGATTACGATGCCCAAAGATTAGTGTTACAAAATCGTAATAGTAAAGATGTCTTGAATGAATCTCACAAAATGCGAATGGCAGTAGCCTACGGGTTAGAGAGATTTTGGGGAGAGCATTTAAGGCTGGGACGAGAGAAACCAGCCAAAGGCAAATATTGGAAAGCTGTTTGGGATAAACTTGCTGAGATTTTGCATCAAGCAGATATTACTCTGCCTAATGATGATGTTAGTTCCAAACAAAATGACCGGAAGAAGAGAGAAGACGAAGAAACCAAAAAAATTCAAGAGATGGCGCAAAAAATCTGGTCGATGCCACTAGAACATCAGCGAGTTGCCCTCATGGTATTGACTCAATTATGTGATGCTTTAGTTTGGTGGACTCAGCGATACAAAATTAAAGGTGATGAATAGCGTATACAATTCCCTCCCCTTTATAAGGGGAGGGCTAGGGTGGGGTATTTTTGTAAGTGTTTATCCGGACATGATATAACTCACCAGCCAAAGGTTTTGATGGTGAGAATTTGTTAAAAATCAAATCAGATTGCGATAGTTCAACTCTGTATAAATTAAGGAAATGGCTATGATTCGAGGGCTGGGAGACGCTGCAAAAAAACTAGGCATTGCAGTAGTAGAAAAAGGACAAACTCCAGGTAACAAAGGTTCAAAACCTCAAGGTAATTCTCCACAAGAGAAAAACTTAGAACAGATTCCAATGATGTATCGCGCTCAGGTGTTAGGACGTTGTAGTTTACAATTTGCTGGAAATAACGCAGATTTAGAAAAATGGCGGGAAGAGTGGGTTTATCCCAATTCTCAAAACAACAATCAACCTCGCTATCAACACCGCGAACCTCAACTTGGTTTAAATGGTGAAATCTATCGCATCAAAATCCAATTTCCTTTCCGACTGTCGAGTAACTGCGGTCAGGATAGCATCCTTCGTCCTGTCTTGGGGAAAAATGGCATACCAATTATACCTGGTAGCAGCATTAAAGGTTTATTTCGACGTGCTTGCAACCTACAGCAAGCTGTCAAGTATTGTGGAGACGATAAACAGCTAATTCCCGGTAGCTTGCGCTTTCATGGTGCTTATCCCATCAATGATTGGGCTGGGACGAAAAAGGTGACTGTACGCAGACAAGGAGAAAATATTTCTGAGACTCGCTACTGCATAGTCGATGTCATCCATCCTCAACAAAAGCGTCAAGTCGAAGATGAAGATTCGCCAAAAGCACTGGCGATGATTAGCCTTTACCAACCCACTCTCATTTTTGAATTGAGTAGCACAGATCCCGATGTTAAATGGGAAGAAATTGAGACAATTTTAAAGCAAGCAGTACAACAAGGTGTGGGAGGTAAAACTAGCACTGGTTACGGTTTAGGAGGACATACCCCAAATCAATCTCCTAGTTTACCTAGTTACCCGTTAAACGTTTCCTTAAAAGGAATTGGTGTCAGTCCATTATTGCGGAGTGATGAACCTGAGTTCCGTCCTAATTTGTTCAAGGCGACTTTAAGGGGACACGTCAAACGATTATTAGGAGGGGTATGCAATAGTGGAGATGCTATTAAACAGGCTGAAAACAGTTTTTTTGGCAGTTCGGAAGCCCCTGGTATTGTTCAAATTCTCTGGGAATCTCAAATAGAGACATACAACAATCAAGGTAGCAATCCCACTTATGAAACAACTGGAATTTTGCACATCAATGCGCCCCAACGTGACCTAAGATTCCTCGAATGGGTGCTCAAGTTTGCTTTCATTATGGGTGGGTTTGGGAAGTCATGGCGTAGGGTTTTTCACAAAAAATTTTACTCTGATTATGTTAAGCGTAAAGGCATAAATATTGGTTGTCATTGGGAATCTTCTGACTCTAGTCGGTTAAATATTAAAACCTCCGCTGATTTGCAGGAATTCTTAGCAAATTTATATCAGGTTTGCTGTCAACGTTTAGGTTCTAAACCACCTCAAGCAATGAATTGGAGAGAAGCTTGGCACCCGCAACGTGTTGCAGTTTACTGTAAAGTGGTTAATAAATCGGAAGTTGTTGAGTTATTTCATAATGAAACTTTTAAAACAACTCCCGCAATTGGAGGTAGAAATCAAGGTGATAAAAGACCTTTTTTTGTTAGCTCAGTCTGGCATCGAATGTTACCGATTGACAGTAGACAATATTTGGAAATTGTTACAGTGTTTCATGGCGATCGCACATCCCAGTCACCTTGGCAACATAGAACGGAAGGAGACCAACTTAAACCCTTCATCGCAAGATTAGAGCAAGCACAATTAAATTTAGTTTGGGGAACAAAACCAAGTTTTAACAATTGAAAATCCTCTACTAAGTGGGTTGGCATGAAAAAAGGTAACTGGGAATGGTTGTCCTTAGTCATTTGTCATTTGTAAGTTACGTAGGGTGGGCACCGCCCACCACCCCTCATGCCCCTCTCCTTAATCCTTGGCTTGCTGATTATTCTCTATTGTCCGTCGCACAAAAATAACAATCAGGGGTTTCTAAATGCTCTATATTAGTTTTGTGCCAAACAGAACGAGGAAACTCATAAATCCAATCAATCCCAGCATCTAAATTTAGAAAACCGCTCACCATCCCGTGAATAACACCCACGCCTGTGCTAGCACAAATGCTATTTAACCAAAAAACTGCGGGATCGTTGATTCCTTCCAAATAACCTGCACCAGCAGCAATTTGATTAATCTCCAGAGGTGCAGATTCTAAAGCTGCTCTTTGCAAACTAATAATGTTACCACACATTAAACACCAGCCACCTCCCAACGGCGGAACGGTAACGCGACAGTACATCCGTAGTGTATTATCTGATTTTTTAATATCTATGTGAGTCCCAAGACAAACTAAAGGACGCATATATTCTAATGCTAATTCCTGGGCAATTTTGCGAGAAAGGTGATTATCTGTAGCCACGACAATTAAATCTGAAGCAGCAATTTCTTGTTTGGCTAAGCCATTTTCGATTGATGTGGGTATGGTTTTTACACAAGAACCTGTTCGATAAATTTTCTTAATTAAGTACTTGACATAATCTACTTTGTACCATTGCTGCTCAACCATTTTTTGTGTAGCCCCAGGCATTCGATTTAAATTAACTTGTTCTAAACGGTCTGGGTCTATTAATACCCAGTTTTTCACACCTAAACGACCCAATAATTCTGCAAATATTGAACCAATACCACCACAGCCTATGAGAGTAACTTTGAGTTGATTAAGCTGTTGTTGACAAATATCGCCGAATATCTTTTGGCGCATAAATTATCAGAAACGGGGGGAGATGAAGAGATAAGGGAGACAAAGGGGACAAAGGAGATGAGGGCGATGTAGACGCGTAGAAGCTTCCCGTAGAGTGGAAAACAATCAGACGCAGAGAAATAACAAATAACAACTGACCACTGACAAATCACTCATCACTGTTAATGGCGTGACGTGCGGTAATAAATAATGTCGTTAGATTATGTCCTTTATCAACTTGATTGCTGGGTTTCCAAGAATTGAGCCAGACTTCTCGATTAAATCCTCCACCGAGTCCCACACAATACCAGTACCATCCGCGATCGCTTAAAAAGGGCGCTCCATAGTAGCTTTGTCTGGTAAAGTGATGGTCTCCTTCTCCGGTGGTAGTCCAGGGATAGTTAAGATAGCAGCCAATTGGGGGGAGTCGGGGATAATCTGGCGGTAACAAAAATAAAATATCAGTGTTAGAAACAGTGAACTTTTTCGATGATAATGGCATTCCTTTAACTAAAACAGCCGTATATTTCATGTCGCCAACAGTCTTACTACCAACAATAATATTTTTAGCGACTTTTTCTAAAAGCTTGAGTTCTTCTAAAAGTCTTGCAGTTGGTTGAAATCCTGATTTATCTTGATTGATTGTGATTGTCATACTTCACCGTAAATCCGAAATTGAAACAAAATACTAAGCTAGAAAATACAAGATTTTTTTGAATTATGGGCAATTACAGACAATAATAAAAACTTGATTTGGATATGGCTTGTGATTGCCCACCACAGTCTTACTCAGCTAATGTGCCAGCAAAAACAAAATCTCAACTCGAAAATTCTAAATTCGAGAGCCTTTAACAATTTTGGGAACCGTCCATACTTTTGAACCTTCTTTGAGTGCTTCTGTATTTTTCAATGGTCGAGTACCACCAAAACCTTCTTCCATCACATCATCATTACCAATTTCTGGGAGTTTAGCTCTTAAATCTTGTACTGTTGCACCTTCTGGTAAATCAACTAACTTTCCATTAATAACTGCTCTCATTTTCTGTCCTCCTCTTAACGAAAAGTAAAATCTTGATATTTAGCTCGTAGTAGCGCTTTAGCGCATGCATCGCAACTACTAAGCACTAACAAATATTTACACCGACTTACATTGACAGATAAAGTTCGATGAATTCTGCATATTTGTAAGGTTTATTTTTCTGGTATGTAGGTTGATTATTCATCTCAAACCAAAAGTAAAAACCGAATAAGCCAATTATGGTAAACACATTAATAATTACAAATTGGCTGAATTTTCTATTTGTGGCGCTTTCTAAAGAATTCAATCTTCTGTCTAAGTTATGCAAATGCAGTTTAACAGTATTGATTTCTTGTAAATTCTTGGGATGTTGTTGCTGAATTATGGTATTAACTTGTGATTCTAAATGTTGGCAATGCTGAATCATTCTTTGTGTTTGTTGCGTGATGCCGTCTAACTGGTTTGCTTCCTGATTAATTAGTTTTCCATTAATTGTTCGCATGGTTACCTCATGAAATATTTTTGAACTAGTACCAAATGAATCAAAAATAAGTAAGTCGGTGCAAATAAACATAACGAGGTCAAGAAATATTAACCCGCTCTCCAATCTACTTGCTACTAACTACTAACCACTAACAACCCTTTTAGATAGTTAGGCTTTTTCACACTTATCTACTTCCTTAATCAAATACATTAGAATTACCAATTCGATGGTAATTTTGATGACCATTTTGGGCATTAAATTTATCAAATACCTCAATCAAATCAACAACACTATTGGCAGCATTTTTTAATTCATTGCCCAAAGATTGTTCTACAGAAGCAACTTCAACACGCATCCCACGTCTTCTGAGTTTTTCGGCTAAATAAGCAAAATCAGAATCGCCTGTGACCAAAACAACAATGTCTGGTTGAACTTCTAAAGCGAGTTCTATTGCATCCATCGCCATGACGACATCTACATTGGTTTCATAATCATCACCTTTCGCTTTACCTTCTTTAGCAACGACCAAAAAACCATTAGTCTTAGCCCAATAAATGAATTTTTCTTTAGTTTTTCGCTGCTCTTCAAATCGTTCTCTAGCTGGTGGTAAGCCAACATAAATTACCATTTCAATGAGTTCTCTTCCTTCTTTGGGATCGGCTAGATATTCCCGAATTTTGTGCCAGTCTATTTTTCTGTTAAAGCTTTGTGCTGCTAAGAAGGTGTTATCACTGTCTGCAAAAATCATGACGCGACGAGTTGTTGGCATATATTTCACTTGGTGAACTTGGCTGTGCGTGTATGTCGATTATTAAAACCTATGCTTGGAAAGAGTGTTTTCCCCGTTGAACCTTGGATATATGAAATCTTGAAAATGAAGTACACCATACAAATTGCCAAGTACACTCGGTTCGGAATTATCTACTTCCATGAGTTTGGTAGCTTTAGGTTATCAAAATTACCGACTCGAAAACAAAGATTATGATAAAACTAGCTCAAACAATTTCGATTACAGCCACTATCTCTGTTGGATGTATTATTACTGGAACTTGGAGCAATCAACCTGTGCTGCAAGAGATGGGTAAGGTGGCTGGACTGGGTGCTATTTCTACAGGAGTATTGTTGAAAATTCAGTCTTTAGAAGCAGAGAAGCAAAAACAGTTAAGCAAATTTCAGCAAGAAAATATTTCTTTGCAAGCTAAACTTGCTGAAACACAAACTGAACTCACTAAATTGGATAAGAAAATTCAGCTACATAATACTCGTCAGCGTCTTTCTGTGTCTACTCTTCAAAAAATACAGCATCAACAACAAGTTATTTCCAAAACTGTTGCCAATTTTGAGCAAAAGTTAGCCAATAGTGAAAAATCTACGGATTTTAAAACTAATAATTTAAAGTCAAAGCCAAATTTTAGTTCTGTGAAAACTATTGCACAATCTTCAGAACCGATGACTCACGTTTATATTGATGGTAATAATTTAAGTTTTGCCATCGATAGTTTGCAAATTGAACTTAATTATGATGCTTTGCGGATAGAACTCTCTCAAAACGCTGTTCGTACTAATTTTAAATTTTATACTGGCGTGCATTCCCAGATGAGTGAAGGTCAACAGCGGTTTCTGGCTTATTTAGAGAAACTACGTTATGAAGTTATTAAACTACCGATTTTATCTCGCTCTGACAGCCAAACTTTCAAAACTGTTGGTGACGATGTAAAAATTGTGGTTGATATGATTAGCGATGTTAAAAATGGTGATTGTGTTATTCTTGTCAGTGGCGATGGCGATTTTATTCCAGCAGTGACAGAAGTTCAGCGCCGTGGTGCAAAAGTCACTGTAGTTGCTAAAAAGAAAATGTTGAGTGAGCAACTAGCGCAAATAGCTGATGAGGTTATTTATTTAGATGATATTCAATACAATATCGCTAAATACCGCAAGTTAGTGGCTTGACTAATTTATAGCGATGTTATTCGTAAAATTAAAACCCTCCAATTTATGGAGGGCTTTTTTATGGCCAAATAAGTTTTGTAGTTTCCAACTAATCCGATTTGACCCAGTCGGTAGGGAAGAATCAGAAAAAGCTGCTAGCAAACAACTATATAGTTTCCAACTAATCCGATTTGACCCAGTCGGTAGGGCAGATAAATCAAAATATATTAGGAGAAAACCGAAATGTTTCCAACTAATCCGATTTGACCCAGTCGGTAGGGTCGAGAAGGGCGACATCGCCTCGATCCTCACGTGTTTCCAACTAATCCGATTTGACCCAGTCGGTAGGGGCGCAGTGGCTTCTCTCTTACATCCAGAACTACGGGTTTCCAACTAATCCGATTTGACCCAGTCGGTAGGGTTGGTTTGTCTGGAACTAGCGTTCTTGCCCAGGATGTTTCCAACTAATCCGATTTGACCCAGTCGGTAGGGTTTGCAAACGCTAATCCTGTTGCAATCCTTGTTTCCAACTAATCCGATTTGACCCAGTCGGTAGGGGTGACATAAGGCAAAAGATCAATTCAAATTTGGAGAAGTTTCCAACTAATCCGATTTGACCCAGTCGGTAGGGGTTTTATCGGGAGAAAAGCTCTTCCCTCACACCACGTGTTTCCAACTAATCCGATTTGACCCAGTCGGTAGGGCGAAATAACAAACTACAACATTTCGGCTGACAATAAGTTTCCAACTAATCCGATTTGACCCAGTCGGTAGGGGATATTTACTTCCGTGTTTGGAAGGAAGAGCGACAAAGTTTCCAACTAATCCGATTTGACCCAGTCGGTAGGGAAATTATTGACGAACCCCTTGACCAACTTGAGCAAGTTTCCAACTAATCCGATTTGACCCAGTCGGTAGGGGAGATATTAACTCCTGAGCAAGGTCAGCAAACACTAGGTTTCCAACTAATCCGATTTGACCCAGTCGGTAGGGGCTCTGCACTCGCAGATGCTAACTCTAGTAGTGATCAGCGTTTCCAACTAATCCGATTTGACCCAGTCGGTAGGGGACTTGAGTCCTCTTCTTCGTCAAGGAAGCACATGGGGTTTCCAACTAATCCGATTTGACCCAGTCGGTAGGGTATGCTGGCATCAAACACAGGAATCTTGGCAATTAGGAGTTTCCAACTAATCCGATTTGACCCAGTCGGTAGGGTTCCTTCAATGAAAGGAGTATTAGCGTTAGGAAGTTTCCAACTAATCCGATTTGACCCAGTCGGTAGGGATTGAATGGCTCGGCACCATGTTAGGAGGGTATAACGTTTCCAACTAATCCGATTTGACCCAGTCGGTAGGGAGTTCGTCCAGGAGCCTTTACCCAGTAAGGGTTCTAGACCCCAAATCGACGCACCTCTCAAATCATTATAAATCAGCAGTGAAAATTGACCAATACCCATAGCTCAAACCCTTACCCTGTAAGCCATCGACGCACCTCAACGAAAAATATAGGGTTTCAGCGATCCACCGAGGTGCGTCGATAAACTTCTGAAACTGTCCCACGAATGTGCCCAAAACCTAAATAACATAGTACTTTGGCAGTGATTTGGGAGATTCACCACCGATAGTTAACACCCTTGACCGAATTACGAATTGGAGCGAAGTTGTAAGGGCGAACAACCGTATGCCTACGAGCGTCCGCACGCGCCGCGTTGGCGCAGCCTGTCCGCAGGACATACTGCCTCACAGTTAGGTATACTTCACCCACATAAAAAACGCTATATTCAATAAATTTGTCAAATAGGCAGCTTGCAGCAATTAGCAAACAACTTTAAGAGTTATCAGAAGACCTCCAACCCAATTCTTTTAAAGATATTAGCCCACTTATATTTAGATGATATTCAATAGATATCTCCAGAAATCATGTAAGGGCGAACAGCCGTTCGCCCCTACCAAGGGTTTTGATGAACGCATAATGAATTTTCGGAGATGTCTAATACAATATCGCTAAATACCGCAAGTTAGATTTCCTTCAAAAGCTTGTTTCCATTGCTTTAAATGAAGTTTCCAACTAATCCGATTTAACCCAGTCGGTAGGGCCGATCAAGCATCAGAAGAAGAGCTTTTAGAGTTACAGTTTCCAACTAATCCGATTTAACCCAGTCGGTAGGGGCCTCGGTAATGCTGCTTTATCCTGACAGGTAAGAAACGTTTCCAACTAATCCGATTTAACCCAGTCGGTAGGGTACTTGCTCGCATATCCATTAGAGGCAAGAGATTTTGTGGTTTCCAACTAATCCGATTTAACCCAGTCGGTAGGGTCAGCTACTAGAACTTACTTTCACCAGTGGAACTTCAAGGTTTCCAACTAATCCGATTTAACCCAGTCGGTAGGGTTAGCAGGAGGAGATTTCAATTGTTCATTCAATGGTTTCCAACTAATCCGATTTAACCCAGTCGGTAGGGTTTTTCTTCTGTTGTTAATGCATCTGAAAAAGAAAGTTTCCAACTAATCCGATTTAACCCAGTCGGTAGGGATGAGTCTATTGCTCTCCTTGAGCAAAGAATTCCAAAAGTTTCCAACTAATCCGATTTAACCCAGTCGGTAGGGTCTCCTCGTCTGTAGAAGAAAAAATTCAACAGTACAAAAGTTTCCAACTAATCCGATTTAACCCAGTCGGTAGGGAGTTCGTCCAGGAGCCTTTACCCAGTAAGGTTTCTAGACCCCAAATCGACGCACCTCTCAAATCATTATAAATCGGCAGTGAAAATTGACCAATACCCATAGCTCAAATCCTTACCCTGTAAGCCATCGACGCACCTCAACGAAAAATATAGGGTTTCAGCGATCCACCGAGGTGCGTCGATGAACTTCTGAAACGTTCCTAAGAACTGACATCTTGCACCTTCTCAACAACGGGGTGGTGGGCAGTGCCCACCCTACGAAAGAATCAGCTTTTTGGGCTTTGATTTTTGCAATAAGGCGATGCTGCAAGATATGAAAGAAGCTTATTTTTGACTGACGTGCTCTAACACGGTAATTGCTCTGTCTAATTCCTGAGTTAAAAAACTTGTTCCAGTTTCTTGATAGATAGACAACAAACTGCGATAGTACCAGAGTGTTCCTTCTTTACCGCCTTTAAATTTATGCCAAACAGCTTCTCCTTCGCGATACCAGTCGGCTAAAGTTGAACGAATATTGTGCAATTTATCAGCTTGCGAAACTCGTCGGACTTCTGGAGAAGCAGAACGCATTTTTTCTATATGTTCTTGTTTGCGCTGTTTCCAAGGCGGTTTGGGAATGACTTCTGAGTCAGTACATCCATCAACAATAGTGACTACTTTTTCGCCAAATAGTTGACGAATTTCTTCACGAGTTTTGGCTCCTCCTTGGTCTTCTATGGCATCATGAAGTAAAGCTGCGATCGCTTCATCTTCATCACCACCATCTTCTAATACTAATGCTGCTACACTCAACAGATGGCTAATATAGGGAATATCACTACTTTTTCTCACTTGATGAGCATGGAGTCTGGTTGCATAAACTAAAGCTGACTCAAAGCGCGAGCTTAATTTTGATTGTGTTGGTGTATTTGCACTCATCTATTTTCCTGTGGTTATTGATGTTGACTTTAATTTTGATAAAGTTTCCAAGTTGCTTGGATGTCTTTTGCCATGCGTGAGCGTAATTCTCCAGGCAATAATACCTCTACATTTGGACCCCAAGCTCGTAAACGCATAATGACATTGTTATCATTCTGGCGATATTTAGCTTTGTAATAAGCATCCTGGGGGAAGCGCTGCACAATTTCGACTAAATGTTCTTCTTCTGATGAATTCTTTGCAGATTTTTGAATTAGCTCAATTATCTGTTTTGATGATTTTATCATTGTAAATGTTTCATGGCGAAAAGTATCTTTAATGTAGGAGTCATGAAAATTGCGGTGAAAGCGAAGCAACATTAAACAAGCGGGCTGATAAAAATCAAACCCCCACACTTTTTTAATAGCTTCTTGAACTTCCCCAGGTTGAGGTAGATGATTGTTGTGGTATTTGTCCAACAAAAACTGTGGAACACGAGTATCTGACCATTCTAAGAATTCTTCAGATTTAATCCGTTCCAGACGATAGCTATACCAGTTGATATTTCCATCAGGGCTGATACCATAAGCACAAAGATATTTAGCACGTTGAACGTAGTAAATACATACAGGATAGGTCAGACACTCTCTTTCACCTATACGAGCGCTGCAATAATTAAATAAGATAGGTTTTATTTCATCTGAACGCCAATTGTCTTGTAATTTTTCTTGAAAATCATCGGCTTCAATTTGAATATCTTCAGGAACAACATAATCAACGTGTAAAAAAACTCGGCGAGTTCCAGCTACTTCCAAAGAAATTTTATTAGCAATAGGAGCTAGCTTGGGATCTAGGAATGCGATCATGTCTAAAGCCTGAGCTAAATCAGCTAATTCAGTAGTATTTAAGTTGAGGTTACTCATTACATAATCTTCAGTTTGTGGTTGCGGAATTTCTTCTAAAATCCAGTGAGGTAACTTCTCAACCCGCTCAAGAACATTTTGTTTTTTAGATAAAGAATATTCCAATTTTAAACAATGTTTCTCTTTGAGAAAATTAATGTCATTTTGAAGAGTTTTACGAGTTTTGGCAAACAGAGGTTCTTTTAATACCTGCTGCAATATGTTTTCTGGAATGACTATATACTTTTGTAAATTTTGTTGCCATTGCACAACGGAAAAACCTAAAAAAATTATCCAGTCTTTGGTAGTTTTATAACAGGGGCATTGAGGATTATGTGGTTTTTTAATATCCTCAATTTTTTCCAACGACTTACCTTGGGGATGGTTGGATTGATGAGGGGGTTGTAACTTAAAAAATTCTTGACACCACTCATTAAATGTTAATCCTTCTTCCGACTCTACATTATATTGTTGTTCTCCATCTCCGTAAAACCAGTTAATCAATCTCCATCTCCGCATGGCAGTGACTAAATTTTGGCTTTGATTGAGCGGAGCATCGATTAAATTTTGTAAAAGTCGATAGTCAGGAAATAAGGGAAATGCTTTTAAGTTAGACATAGGTGACTTTTTCAAAACCGTCATTCTAATTTAGCAACTCTTTGGAAACCTCCTTTTCCAAGACAGCTATTTACAGAATTAGGAGGAATCAGGGTTTCCCAAGTGATATCATGTCCGGGTAAAGACTTATCATTAAGGCAGAGGGGGAGAGGGGGGGAGAGGGAGAGGGGGAGCGAGTTTTCAGTTAAGGATGATGTTGCTGTCATGGCAACAGGTCGCAGTGAGTACCCCAATCAAATCAATAACGTTTTGGCTTTTCCTGGTGTTTTCCGGGGGGCTTTGGATTGTCGGGCAGCAGCAATTACTACTAGTATGTACTTGGAAGCAGCAACTGCGATCGCCTCCTTAGTTAAACCCTCAGACCTTAACAAAGACCACATCATTCCTTCTGTATTTGACGAGAGAGTTGTGAGTGCTGTAGCAGGTGCCGTGCAAAGCGCTGCACGTCAAGAAGGTATTGCACGGAGCTAATTGCGATCGTATAGATGACGAACACGGATGTAAGCAGGTCTTATAAGTAATCGAGCGAGCCAAAACCATCGAGGTTGAGCTTCGTAGCACGGCGAGAGGCTCAACCGTACTTCAGGCGATGGATATAGGCGAGCGGTCTGTCCCTTTAGGGACAGTGATTGTTGGCTCAGGAAGCAAGTCTATAAGCTCTTCAATGACTTGCGTCATATTCTTGTCGTGCTCAACTGCATATAAACGCAGCTTATTTAAACGTCTATCTGATAAGCGTATTCTGATTGAATTATTCTTCATATGTATCACTATTGTTGCTACGTTAATGCTAGCATATGTTGAGTTGATTAAAACAAGGAGGTGATTAAATCTTGCTAGCAAACTATGTATATAAGCTGCGCCCTAGCATGACTCAACAATCGAAGATGAGTAGTTGGATTGATCTGCTCAGAAGTCATTATAATTGGTGTTTGAATGACAGATTGACTCAATATGCTCAACAATATATTCAAGGTGATTACTGCGATATTAGGACTAAGGCTGGAGCTTGTCCATTAACGTGTTTTGTTAGCAAGAATGGAGCTACAGGAGAACCTTGGAAAGATTCTAATCAAAAGAATCCTAGACGCGGTGCTGGAGATATTCAAATTACTGCATTACCAGAGTTAAAGAAAGCTAGACCCTGGTATTCTAGTATAGATTCAACAGTATTACAACAAAATATAAAACGTCTTGAAATAGCTTACAAAAACTTTTTTGAGGGGAGGGGTTTTCCTAAATTCAAAAATCGTTCTAACTTCACATCTTTTACGTATGTAATGGGTGTGAAAGTTGATGGCAGTAAAATCTATTTACCGAAGTTGGGATGGATGCGTTTTTATAATTCTCGTTCAATACCCAACGGATTCACAATCAAAGCTGCTACAATTCGTAAGCGTCAAGATGGCTGGTATGTTTCTATGAGAATTGAAGATAAAACCGTACCAGACTACGTTGCTAAACCTTTGACCGAGGTTAATAAAGTCATTGGTTGCGATTTGGGAATTACAAAGCTAGCTCATCTTTCTGACAACCACCAATTTGAAAATCCGAAGTTTTCAACCAACAAAAAAACTCAGCGTATCCTCAAGATTAGACAGAGGCGAGTTAGCAAGAAGTTAAAGGGGAGTAAAAACCGAAAGAAAACTGCTAAAAAAGTTGGGCTATTCCACAAGAAAATAACTGATAAACGACAAGCTTACCAGTGGAAGCTCGCAAATAAGATTGTTTCTAGAAATGTTGATGCTATTGCTGTAGAAAACCTCAATGTTTCTGCCATGAAACGTCGTTGTAAACCCAAGGTGGATGAGAAAACTGGTAGATTCTTAAAGAACGGACAATCAAGAAAGAAAGGTTTAAATCGCTCTATCTCTGATGCGGGTTGGGCTGAGTTAATTCTTAAGATTGAGTATCTGGCTGTGAAGCAAGGAAAAATTGTAATTAAGGTTAACCCAAAACACTCGAGCCAAAAATGCCGCAATTGCGGTCATATTGATGAGTCGAATCGTGATGGTGAGAAGTTCATTTGCACTCAATGTGGTTATATGACTCATGCTGATATTGGTGCTGCTAAAACCATCAGAGATAGAGCATTTTCTATAGTACGGGGGGACTCCTCGGAACTTATACGCCCGAAACAACGTCAGGAGACATCAGCACGCCCACGCGGCAAACGTGTTGAGCCTGGGAACCCTAGCGCGATAGGGATATAAAGAGCGAAATCTCTTTAGAATCCCTGACCCTTTAGGGCAGGGAGTGTCAACAAGAGCAACTGCGTTTATCCGCGTTCATCTGTGGTTAAACTTTCTACACCAACAATGTTTGCATCAAAGGCTTATCCTCAGATAACTTCCCAGTCCGCAACCATTCATTCAGTTCTGCAGGTACTTTTGCCCGAGCAAGGCGTTCCCGCAGTTGTGAACCTTCCAGAATTTCTTTTTGCAACAGTTCCTGTGCTGTTTCCTCCAACAACTCACGATTTTCATGCAGGATGCTCAAAGCAATGTGGTGGGCGTTATCCACAATTTGCTTCACCTCACGGTCAATTTCTTCTGCGACTTTAGGGCCGATCGCACGACGTGGGTTACTGTAGCCTTCAAGAAATTGTTGTTGAATCTTCTCAAACGCTACAGGACCTAATCGATCGCTCATCCCATATAAGGTAACATAGCGTTCTGCAAGGTCAGTTGCTTTTTGGATGTCGTCACTAGCACCAGTAGACACCTTACCAAAAACAGTTTCTTCTGCAGAACGTCCACCCAATAGGGTTGCGATGCGTCCTCGTATTTCGTCTTCTACCATTAAAAAACGATCTTCTTCAGGCATCTGTATAGTGTATCCCAATGCTCCTACACCACGAGGCACTACAGAAATTTTCTCGACTTTACCTGCTCCTGGCATCAAAGCACCAATAATGGCGTGACCAACTTCATGATAGGCAACAGTCTTTTTCTCAGTTTCATTAAGGATTCGAGAGCGTTTTTCCAAACCAGCAACTAGCCGTTCAATAGCTTCATTAAAATCAGCCATTAGAACTGCTTGCCGATTCTGGCGTGCAGCAAGGAGTGCAGCTTCGTTGACGAGGTTTGCTAAATCTGCCCCAGCAAATCCAGGTGTCTTAATGGCGATAGTACCCAAATTAACGTCTTCAGCCAATTTGACATTTCTAGCATGAACTTTGAGAATCGCTTCACGACCAACTTTATCAGGGCGATCGACAACAACTTGACGGTCAAAACGACCCGGACGGCGCAGTGCTGGGTCAAGAACTTCAGGACGGTTGGTAGCAGCAATGATAATAACGCCAGTGTTGGCATCAAAGCCATCCATTTCAGTTAATAACTGGTTGAGAGTTTGTTCTCGCTCATCGTTACCGCCAACAAAAGAACCAGGACCACCACGAGACTTACCCAATGCATCTAATTCATCAATAAAGACGATACAAGGGGCTTGCTGTTTAGCTTGTTCAAAAAGATCGCGAACTCGTGCAGCACCCACACCAACAAACAGTTCGATAAATTCAGACCCAGAAATGCTGAAGAAAGGCACACCAGCTTCACCAGCAATGGCTTTCGCTAACAGTGTTTTACCTGTTCCTGGAGGTCCGATTAACAAGACTCCCTTGGGAATGCGTGCGCCAACAGCAGTAAACTTTTCTGGCTGTTTGAGGAATGTAACAACTTCTTGCAGTTCTTCTTTAGCTTCTTCAATACCTGCTACATCATCAAATTTTACTCCTGTTTTCGCCTCCATCTGGAAACGAGCCCTAGATTTGCCGAAATTCATGGCTTGACTCGAAGCGTTAGTCGAGCGGCGCAAGAACAACAGCATTAAGGCAACCAGTGGTAAAATCCACATGAGGTTAATCAAAAGACTGACAGCAGCTCTACTATTAGCAGAGGAGACTTCCTCAAACACAACGTTATGGTTTTTCAGTTTATTAATTAACTCTTGGTTTTGTTCTAAAAGTCTCACTTGCTGTGGGGGTGTATCTGGCTTTTGGTCTTTGAGATACACTCTTGCCACCTGTTCGGTTTCATCAAGCTCTACTCTTTTAATATCGCCCTTCTGTACTTTCTGGATTAAATCTCCGTAAGACAGGGACTGAGGATCGCGCTCTACCTTCTGCCCCAGAGCAGGACCTCCCCCTAGCAAACCGGGCATCACCATCAAACTGGCAGCCAGCGCTCCAGTCAACGCTGCTCGCTTTGCTGTTTGTTGTTTCATCAATGTTTTTTTCTCAAATTTTTTCATAATAATTACCCTCGATGTGCTGGCACAAGCTGAGCGCTCATAATTTATGGCTGTTCTTCTAGCAAATAATTTTTTGGTGTCTAACTCTCTAGTGTAGCTTCCACAAAAAACCATTCCCAAGTTTTTCCCTTTGATCCTTTTGATTTCCTTCAAAGCATTTACTACTTACAATTTTCTCTCATATAAACGCATACAAGGTTGACGAGAGTATGGGGTGCCAAGGTGCCCTATGGGAAATAATTCGCCCCCAATAGCAGCTGAGTTTTTCACAAACGAGAATTCAGCCTCATAGCAGAAAATTTTTTGTTTTTTGGAGTTTGACATATTATGTCACAATTCGCTACACTATAAGTGTAGTCGTAATGAGTCCGTTTTGCAAAAAAAGAAAACGGTTCAGTAGTGAACTTTTTATTAAGGGATTTCCAAGAAATAAACTCTTCATTTTGTGGTGTTGAGAGCAGCGCCGTGCTCTGGTTCCCAGAGTTAAGGCGACTGTCGGGCATCTCCGCCCGTCCCGTACAAGTGGCTCTCTAGAAGCCTGCACCACAAGAAATATTTGAAGACTTTTTTATTTGGAAGTTCCTAAAGCTAGTTAAATTTGAGAACTTGTGGGTTAGCTATGGTAAAAATTGTTGGAATTGGCGGCAGCTTAAGAACAGAGTCTTACACTCAATTGGCGTTGAACTTAGTCGCGCAACGAGTAGAAGCCCTGGGTGCAGAGGTTGAAATTCTCGATTTGCGGCAAATGCAACTACCATTTTGTAATGGTGAACAGGAATATCCAGATTTCCCAGATGTTCAACGGATGCGTGATGCAGTAGGTAATGCTGATGGTTTAATTTTGGCAACACCAGAGTATCACGGTGGCGTGAGCGGTGTCCTAAAAAATGCTTTGGACTTGATGAGTTTCGACCAATTTTCTGGCAAAGTGGCGGGACTGATTAGCATTTTGGGAGGACAGCCCAACAGTAACGCATTAAATGACTTGCGAATCATCCTTCGATGGGTTCACTCTTGGGTCATTCCCGAACAAGTTGCTATCGGGCAAGCGTGGAAAGCTTTTAGCCCTGAAGGTAAACTTCTTGATGAAAAGCTCTCCCAACGCTTTGACCAATTTGCTCAGAGTTTGGTTGAAAATACGCGCAAGTTGCGAGGAGTGAATTAGAACCAGATTAGGAGAAGAACATATCCGTAGGAAACTTCTTTGACAGGGAGGAGTTTCCCTATAATTGGTTTGCGATAAACTACTTGCTTTGCTCAACGTGCTCAACAGGACTTCCACTTGATACTGTTGTGAGATGGGGTTTTTGCCGAAAACGAGCTTCCGCAGTCTTAATAATGATATACAAAATTGGGATGACAAATAGACTCAGCACAGTAGCAACGCACATTCCTCCAAAAGTTGCAGCTCCCAAGGATTGACGAGCAGCAGCTCCAGGACCCGTTGCTACCATAAGTGGAATGCCACCAGCAACTGTTGAGAAAGCTGTCATCAAAATGGGTCGCAGACGCTCCTTAGCCGACTCGATCGCTGCTTTTGGAATACTCAAATCCTGGTCGCGGAGTTGGTTGGCAAATTCCACAATCAGAATGGAGTTTTTACTTGCCATACCGATGAGCATGACAAATCCGACCTGAGTATAAATATCATTAGCAGAGCCTTTGATCAAAACAGCAATTAATGCACCCAAAATTGCCAACGGCACAGTTAGTAGGATTATGAAGGGATCGACAAAGCTTTCATATTGGCCTGCCAGCGTGAGAAAGACAAAGATAACACCCAAAGCAAAGATGAAGATGGCTTGTCCTCCGGATTCAATTTCTTCCAGAGAAAGCCCAGACCACTCATAGCCCAATCCCTTAGGGAACGTTTCTTTGGCAGACTCCTCCATTGCTTTGAGGGCTTGACCTGAACTTACACCAGGAGATGGGGAGCCATTAATTTCAACAGAGCGAAAGAGATTGTAATGGCTGATGACTGAGGGAGCAATAATTTCTTTAATCGTTACTAAATTGCTCAGTGAAATCATTTGACCTGTTTGGGAACGCACGTACAGCTTTTTAATATCTTCTGGATTTGAGCGAAACTCTTGGTCTGCCTGAACGTAAACTCGATACGCCCGATTGAACTGGTTGAAGTCATTAACATAGGTTGAACCAAGAAAGACTTGCAGGGTGTTGAAAATATTTTCAACAGGAACCTGGAGCGCATTTGCTTGGGTGCGATTGACCTCCACGGAAATCTGGGGTGTATTGGCGTTTAAATTGGGGCGCAACCCAGTTATTTGAGGTCGTTCGGGAGATGGGTAGGTGCTGGCTCGACCAATAAAGTTGTTGAGGATTGTACCGATCGCATCAAATCCCAAATTTGCCCTATCTTGTAGGTGAAACTCAAAACCACCAAAGTTACCAACACCGTTAATAGCTGGCAGGTTAAATGGAATCACAGTTGCTTCCTGAATGCCCAGCATTTTAGGGAATAACCCAGAAGGTTGTGGGAAGAAACCGCCAATAATGGCTTGTAAAGATTGGTTTATTTCCCTGCGCTCTTGCCAAGGTTTTAAGGTTGTAAATATCAAACCGTTATTAGGTGTTGAACCACTAAAGCTAAAGCCACCCACCGCGAAGATTTGCTGGACTTCTGGCACTTCTTTCAGAATTGCCTCAGCTTTCTCCAAAACCTTTTCAGTATAGTCAAGAGACACACCCTCTGGCGCTTGAACGATGGTGATAAAGACGCCTTGGTCTTCATCTGGAATAAAACCTGCTGGCACCAAATTGTATATCCAGTAGGTAAGCACCAATGCACCTGAGAAGAGCAGTAAAACAATGCCTTTATGCCTGGTTAAGCCTGCAATGCTGCGACTGTAAACCAGTCGAGTTTTATCGATCGCCCAGTTAATACTATTAAAAAACCCGTTATTCTGTGCCTGACCTCGTTTGAGTAAAACGGCAGACAGCATTGGGGTAAAGGTAACAGCGTTAAAGGTAGATATAGTGATAGAAAACGCAATTGTCAGCGCAAACTGCTTGTAAAGCTGTCCTGTTGTACCGGGGAAAAATGCGACTGGCACAAACACTGCAATCAATACGATAGAAGTTGCAATTACAGCGCTAAACAGTTCGTTCATCGATGCGATTGCGGCTTCCACAGGTTTTAGTCCTTCATCCTGAATTCGGCGAGTAATATCCTCTACAATGACCACCGCATCATCTACTACCAGACCCGTTGCTAGCGTTAAGCCGAATAGAGTCAGGGTATTGATAGAGAAATTCAGGAGTTTAACGAAGATAAATGTGCCAATGAGGGCTACTGGCATCGCCAAGGAAATAACCAATGCAGCCCGCCAATTCTGTAAAAACAGGTAGACAATGAGGACGACCAAGCCGACTGCTTGGAATAAAGACACAATAACTTCTTCAGTTCCTGCTTCAATAAACGTGGTAGTATCGAAAGCTACTTCATAACGTATGCCGGGTGGAAAATTTTCAGCTAATCGCTTCATTTCCTCTTTGACTGCTGCTGCCGTATCCAGCGCGTTGCTACCAAATTGCTGGTTAATCCCCAATCCCACTCCTCGGTGCGTCACGCGGTCTTTAGAAGTAAACCGCAGCAAAGAGCTGTAGTTTTCTGCTCCCAATTCAGCCCGACCCACATCCTTCAGCTTAATCAGCAAACCCTCTTCAGTCGTTTTAATGACAAGCTCGTTGAATTCCTCAACGTCTTTGAGTCGTCCTTGAGCATTGACAGCGTACTGATACTGCTGACCGGATTTAATTGGAGGTTGTCCGATCTGTCCGGCACCAACTTGCAGGTTTTGTTGCTGAAGTGCTGTAATGACATCTTGGGGAGTCAAATTCCGGCCGGCGAGACGACTGGGGTCAAGCCAAAGACGCATGGCATATTTCCGCTCACCAAATATCTGAACATCACCGACCCCTTTGATCCGTTTAATAGCATCCGCAACAAAAAGGTCAGCATAGTTGCTGAGATAGGTGTCGTCATAAATATCTTGCCCTTTGCTTTCATCGCGTTCGGAGTAAAGCCCAATTGCCAGCAAAAAGTTATTGTTAATTTTTTGGACTTGTACACCTGTTTGAGTCACAGGTCCTGGTAACCGCGATAGAACCGTTGACACCCGGTTCTGTACATCTACCGCTGCAATGTCTTGGTCTTTCCCCTGGTCAAACGTCAGGTTAATACTACTGGTTCCATCATTAGCACTAGTAGATTTGATGTATCGCACACCCTGAATACCATTGAGTTGTTGCTCCAAAATATTGGTTACAGTAGATTCCACGACTTCCGCATTTGCCCCAACATAGTTTGAAGTTACGCTAACTTGAGGCGGAGCAATTTCAGGATACTGAGCAACTGGCAACGTTGGGATACACGCAATTCCCAGTAGTGTAATGATAATAGAACATACCGTTGCAAAGACAGGTCGTTTAATGAAGAAGCCAGAGAGGGAAAAAATCATAAAGTATATCTCACCTGTCGTTGACAAGTTAAAAAAATTTTAAAGTAATAAATCTAACTGTGATTGAAATTTTGTACTTTTTAACATTTGAAGGATAAAGTATAAAATAAATTAATTTTTTATACTTCATCCTTGAGCCTTTATTCTTTTTTATACTTCATCCTTGAGCCTTCGTTCTTTAACGACAAGACTCGTAAATTACAGCAATTGCAAAAAAACAGAAGATAAAGACTGCAATACGGAAAAGCCATTCCCATACAATCGAGGCTAGAAGTATTTGAACAATTGTGGAAGCTCCAAAAACTTTAGATATGACATATGCGATCGCAAAACCAAGCAAAATTAACAGAAAATATTTTAGACCTTTACAAGCCCACTTAAACAGCAGATTGCGATCGTTAGTTAGATTAGTTTTCATGATTTTGCCCTTTTTGAGAATTAAATTTTGCGATAAATTGCCAGAAACAAAAAAACGGATGCGCGAAGCTGAAGCTTCAGTCGCAACCGTCGTGGTTATTGCCATCGATAGGTTGTTAACAAAGACTTATTAGATTACCCAAAACCAATCTCACGTTAGGTGAGATTCAGCTTAAAAATGCATGAAGTGGAACTATGCTGTTCTCACCTCTAAGATTAAGGCTTTAATCCGTGAACTACCGATAACAAAAGCTGGAACCCGTACCGACCATCATGTCCGCGATGCACGATCGTAATAGTTGCATAGCCTTGTTGCAGACAAAAAGTCTCAAATAATGCACTGTTAAGCTTTGCCAGAACCTGTTCGAGAGTTTCTAAGGTTTCTCGCTGTCTGGGTAACGCTGGTGTCTCCCAAACATCTAAGTCTTCCGGCGCTATCGGGAAATCTTGGAAATCTCCGCAGCGGCACTCGACTTTATAATGACTTTGATAAGGACAGCATCGGATTTCTATCAGCCCAGTGTCATTACATTCGTGAAACCTATTTATTTTTTGTTTGCAGTAGTCGAGGATTTTCTCTACTGCTTTGGGAAGCATAATTTAGCTGGTTACTGTAAATTGAGTAGACAATGTTAATTGTAATCACGTTTTTATTAGTAAAATGTATTTAAATATACAAAAAATTAAGATTTTTTGACTAAAGTTGTTAATTTAATTTACAGTTTAATAAAATAGACATATATTTTTCTTTTTTATGTATATTTTAACACAAAAATAGAATTGATAAAAATTATAATGTAAATTAAATTTACATTTATATTTTGCATAAAATAAAGGGAATGAGTAAAGAAAGCGTTGGAGATCAAGAAGCACTGCGCGAGATGCTCCACTTCTTCCTAGATAAAATGGGAGCAACACAGGTAGAGCTCTCGGAAGGAATGGGCGTTAGCCGACCAGTTGTTATCGATTTTTTAAATAAGGAAAAAGAACGGTTGCCAGTCGATCGCGAGGGGTTGATTCAACTGTGTAAAAATCTTCGCAATCGCAGGGCATCTAAAAGGAAATTAAAAAGAGAGAATGAAAAAACTTCACAAGAAATAGAATCTAATCCTGACGAACTACGAAAGTTACTGGGAGACACCGGAGCTGATGAACTACTGGAGTCTGCTGGTTTCTTACCTGAGAAAACAAAGATTATCCGGGTAAGCTCTGAGAGATTTTTTCAAATTGCTCAAGTAGCTGCATTGCTTGAGTTGTTGGAATTTGAAGATTTATTATCTACAACTCAAGAGTTCGTGGCAATTGCAAGCAATAAACTTGCGATCGCAAGTAACAAACTTTTTTGGAAATCCGGTTCCTCTCAGGAAAATGACTCCCTGGGGTATCTCATTGAAAGCCTCCGGAACTCTCATCCAACATTTCTGGGTTTAAAACTAAGATTAGAGGTTATTGAGAAACTAGGGCGAACCTGGGAAAGACTAAAAGCTGGAGGAAAAACAAACTTCTCTCGCCAAGAGGCAATTGCGCTTTTCCTGAGTATTACCATTAAGGAGCAAATGCTCAAATATCCAACTAACCTTCATCTTAGAGTTCAAAAGTTGGAATTCAAAACTTTATCGCGAACCATTCATCAGGAAAAGGAATATAGCGAACTATACCATAGATTTGTACAAATTAGTCATCAGGCAGAATGCGAGCTGAAGACTCCAGGTATATGCCCACCAACAAAACTAGAAGCACAATCCCTCCATTCGCTCAATCCCGTGATTATGGCGGTAGTTACTTGTAGCTTTAGTTATGATGGTAAATCTCATGAATTTCTTGAATGGATGTATACCTCTAGCAACACCATAGTAGAGAATGCGATTGGTGCTTGTAGCTTACACATGGGGTTGACTGAGGAGATAGCTAACGTTACCCTATCAACAAAAACCTTGGACAGCAGCGTTGATTCTTTGGTTGAAACAACAGTAGTTTTGGGAAATCAGCAACAGTATCAAGGGATTTGGGTTGACCGAGACTCAATGATTACTATACTGCAAGCAATTGTCTCTGCTGCAAAGCAATGGATATCAGAGCGGAGTTGCAATGGTGAACTCAACTTGGAAATTTATAGTTCAGCATGCAAAACTCTCTCTGAGTTGAGAAGGAAATTAACCAAAGTCAGGATGGCTTTTCAAAATTTCCAGTTCCTTGATGAAGAGTGCGAATCTACTCAAATTAAGAGGATTGCTGATACAGCTAGAGATGAATTGAAAAAAATTCCTCAAGAAAAAATTTACTTTTCATATCGTCTCAACTTTTACCGCTGCTATTTCCTTGCAAAACGACTAGAGTTAAGGCTATCAAATTTTCAAGGTAACATCAGTAACGCAGAACTGCTGATTCAAGAAATTAAAGAAACTCTTGAGGAAGACTGCAAAGTAAAAGAAGAGCTAGTTCCCATTCAAGCTCTAATTCAATCAGAAATTTATTTGTATGAACTTTCTTGCGGACATGAGGTAGATTTATTTGAACCCAGCCAGAGGAAAAAGTGGATTGGATTAACAAAATGGGACACTAAAATTAAAGAGGCAATTAGAGTAGGTTTTTGCTACAAAGACCCTGGTTTAGATATTTATCAAGCCTTATCTGAAATTTATGGAAATGCAGCGCGGATAGAATTCTACCTTTCTAATGACAGAAATACACTTGAAGAAACTGCAGCACATTTTCTGAGAGCAGCTCATTACGCATCACGTATTGGTTTAACTCAGCGAATGGTTCGATGGCTAGCTTTAGCAGGACGAGTGTGGGTCAGGCTTGGAGATGGTAAATTGACAATACAGGCATTAAGTTTTGCCAGGAAATTTGCTAAGGCAGACCTAACAACCGGTCACAGTCATAATTTCTGCCAAGCAGTTCTTTCAGAAATTAACTTGCTTGATGGAGAATATTCACTTTTCATTAAAAATGACCCTACCAGAGCGTTAGAGAGTTTTTTAGAGGCACTGAAGGGGTCTGTATACCTAGGGTTGAACCGTCGGATATGTGATGCGCTTGTCAATATTTCAAGGTGCTCGAAGAAGCTTGGCAACTTGAGTGTCAAGGAGGGACTTAGCAGAGTTTTTAAGGAAGAAGATCGCTTAACTGAATCAAACAAACGTAAATTGAATTCAATGAGAAACCATACTTCCGAGAAAGTTTTAGATTTGCTCTGCAGTCTGTCGAATGGAGAAGATAATCCTACCTGGTTCCAAGTACGGGGTGAGTTTTCCAAGCTTGCTGCCGAGACTTGGCAATTATGGCATCATAATACATCTAAGACTGGAGGGAAAACAAAACACCCCATCGCCGAGCTGATTGAAAGTGAATCTTGGCTTCGTCAAGTTAATTAGAGCGTCGGTACAGTAGTCAAAATGAAAGTACAAAACACATTTTTTCTCGGCTGACATTTCATGAATGTAGAGACGCGCCATGGCGCGTCTCTAAAAAGAACTTGCAATATAGGGCTGTTACTTCACTCCTTCAACCTTGATATTTCTCCTGCAAAGACGCTACGCGAACAACCTTTTTGTACTAGTCCGTTTAGTGATGGTGGTGGTGATGTCCTGCAGCTAGCTGTGGATTAACCGTCACCGCGTCTTCTGACAGCAACTCGCTGATATGAGCATTTGCCCACTCTGCTGCCATTGCCAAAAATTCAGGACGATCGTTGACGCAGGGCATTTGCAAGTAATTGATGCCAGAGTGTTTTTTATCTAAAGAGTGAATAATGTGATGTACATCCAGCAAGGTTTCGTGGTTTTCTGTTGCAAAACCAATCGGCATGAATACGATCGCTTTCGCACCCAATTGAATCAAGTTATTAGCTGCCTGTTCGACGTTTGGCTGCGTCCATTCAATTAAGGGGGTATCGTGGTTAAGCCAACCCACAGAGATGAGGGGGTAGCGGTTGATCAGGCGATCGCGAACTAGGTCGTAGAGTGCTTGACTTTCGGTAATCCCGGAGGTAAAGCCTTTGGCTTTATGGGGACAACCGTGGTTCATTAGTATGATACCGATTTGAGAAGGTAAGTAGGCATTGACTAAATCTGCACCAATTTTTTCTTCAACAAGATGTGCCAACAAATCAATGTAGGTTGGTTCGTTGTAGAAAGAGGGGATATAGCGCTGCCCTTTGACCCAATGTTCGTTACCATCTGCCATTTTGGCTAAAGCATTGTTGACTTGCTCAATGGCAATACCGCTAGTGAAGATAGAATCAACAACTAGCAATGGGTAAATGAGTATTTTGTCAAAACCTTGGTTTTTAATTTCCGCAAGGACTTGATGGGGTAGGAACGGGGCGCAGAAGTTGAAAGCTTTGAAGACTTTAACTCCTTCTCCCCACTTAGCTTGCAGGTGTTCCTCAATCCCAGCGCGTTGTTTTTCAAAAATGGAGTTATGTGGGGAAATGAAATCATGGTGTTGGTGTCCCCACTCATGACGGTCAAATAACGCCAAAAGCTTTGCTAGAGGTGGATAAACCCAAGTCGGTACTGGTGCAAATTTTGCCGTAAGTAAGTTTAAAGCCTGTTCGTTATAGTTAGCGAAATCCTCGTAACTTTCAACTTCGCCGTAGCCCATAAGCAATACAGCGACTCGTTGTCGATCTGACGCTTCCCCGTGTGATTTTTGTAGTTTTTCCGGCGTGGCAACCACAATAAATTCCTCAATACAACTTCAAGAGTGTGGTTTTTCTTACTTGTAACATTTTATCCTATCCGGGGGGATAGGATAAAAAAGTTAATTTTAGCAGTGCTTCTCAAGATATACTCCATATCCTTCTATGGAAATACACAAGCAAGCGGCTTTGGTGCGATGCACAATGATTATCAGCGATTTGCAGATTTTACCAGCGAAAAGTGTTAGATTTATAACAATTTATGTTGCGAATTAACAAATTACACAAGCTGCTACTCCAATAGATAAATGAGTATAATCCTTTGCCCAGGAATTCACGAGCCAGGTTTAACTCAAAGCTTTGTATCGGCGTGGCTAGATCGTCAAGCCCGTTATGGAGCAACAGATCGGAAAATAGGAGATATACTGGTTTTTCCAACCAACGGCTGTTTAAGTTTATCAGCACTTCACATATTTAAATTTTTACACGAATCCTTAGGGAATAGGCTAGAATCGCCAGTTGTATTCATTAGCTTTAGTGCCGGTGCAGTTGGGGCAATACTTGCCGCTCATATGTGGCAAATATTCGGAGGTCATGTTAAAGCTTTTATTGCTATAGATGGATGGGGAGTCCCTCTTTTTGGCAATTTTCCTATCTATCGGATGAGCCACGATTACTTCACTCATTGGAGTTCTTGTTTACTTGGCAGTGGTCACAGTAACTTTTATGCAGACCCATCTGTTGACCATTTAGAAATGTGGCGGTCTCCACAAACTGTTCACGGCTATTGGGTGGATTCATCTACCGGGGACTTTCTTCCCAAAGAACGCTTGAGTGCATTTGAGTTCTTACATCTGCTTGTGAAGCGTTGTGAAGAAAATTAGTCCGGAAAACAGATTTGCTATGCGGGAGTGAGAAATGATGGAGTACGGGCAACCTTCACTCCCTCACTGAGACACTCCTCACTTCCTTCAATCACTATCTCAAAATTTCTTTCTGATGTTTCCAACTGAACCCGCTGCTGTCAATACTGGGTTTGCCGCCCTGCTAAAAAACCGTAGTTTTATGCTTCTGTGGATTGGACAGTTGTTGTCCCAGCTAGCAGATAAAGTCTTGTTGGTTTTATTAGTTGCCCTGCTAAAGAATTATCAACCTCCTTTAGGATTGGCAGAAAACTCCATGTACTCCACTTTGATGGTGGCATTTACAATACCAGCGATTTTATTTGGTTCAGCTGGTGGCATCTTTGTTGACCGTTTGCCGAAAAAACTCATTTTGATTGGATCGGACGTTGTACGGGGACTCATGATATTGTTGATTCCCCTTTTGCCACGAGAGTTCCTGCTTTTATTGATCGTGACCTTCGCTATTTCGACTGTGACACAATTTTTTGCGCCAGCCGAACAAGCTGCCATTCCTCTTTTGGTCAATCGCGAGAATTTAATGGCAGCAAATGCGCTGTTTAGTAGCACAATGATGGGAGCGATGATTGTTGGCTTTGCGATCGGGGAACCAATGTTGAGTTTGGCTAAAGCCTTGATTGGAGAAGAGTACGGTCAAGAATTGACTGTTTGCGCGTTGTATCTGCTTTCTGGTGCCCTGATGCAGCCAATTCACTTCAAGGAATATCAACCAACAGCAGACCAGGAAAAGCATATCAATCCTTGGACTGACTTTAAGCAGGGCTTACGCTACCTTAAGAAAAATCGCTTGGTATTAAATGCCATGCTGCAGCTTGTCGGGTTATATTGCGTGTTTGCAGCGTTAACGGTACTGGCAATTAGGTTAGCAAAAGAGTTTGGTTTGCAAGAAAAACAGTTTGGCTTTTTTTTAGCGGCAGCTGGAGTTGGTATTGTATTGGGTGCAGCAATTTTGGGTCATTGGTGCGATAAATTGCACGGTAAGCCCTTACCGCTCATTGGATTTTTGATGATGGCGCTGGTGTTGGGAGTATTTACTTTTACTAATAGTTTAGCTTTGGCTCTAGGGCTTTGTGCCATCTTAGGTATAGGGGGCGCTCTGATTGGGGTGCCCATGCAAACTCTGATTCAGCAACATACTCCACCAGCAATGCATGGGAAAGTGTTTGGTTTCCAAAATCACGCTGTCAATATTGCTCTTTCGGCACCATTGGCAGTCACTGGACCAATAACAGACGTTTTGGGCTTGCGGGTAACGCTGGTAATTATGAGTATATTAGTCGCTGCTGTGGGAATTTGGACTTGGCACAACACCCGTCGGGTTTTGGAAAATGTACTCTGAAAATCAAGAATCTTTGACTATTTTGATGATTTAGTTAAAAAATCTGTCATTTCTGGATGAAGATTTGATTTAAAATGAAACATTAAATACTACAATCAAGCATTGTTTTCGCTATCCTGTGAGGTTTGGCTGTGCGTTCACCAAGTGTCTCCAAAGGAGATTCGCTTTCCCCAATTAGTCTTCCGCAAATAGAAAATCAAACAGATTCAAAGGTTTCTAAATCGTCAGTGGCACCAAAGCGTGTAACTGGTGGTGGTGCGCTGCTTGACAGTCTCAAGCGTCACGGCGTCGAGTATATTTTCGGTTATCCTGGTGGTGCGATTCTGCCGATTTACGATGATTTGTATAAAGCAGAAGTTGAAGGTCGCGGGATCAAGCATATCCTAGTGAGACACGAACAAGGTGCAGCACACGCTGCAGATGGCTATGCTCGTGCAACGGGAAAGGTAGGGATATGCTTTGGAACTTCTGGTCCTGGGGCAACCAATTTGGTCACGGGCATTGCCACTGCTTATATGGATTCTATCCCTATGATTATTGTTACCGGGCAGGTACCACGTCCGGCAATTGGCACAGATGCCTTTCAGGAAACTGATATTTATGGAATTACCCTACCAATCGTCAAGCACTCCTATGTCGTGCGCGATCCCAGAGACATGGCACGCGTTGTTGCTGAAGCATTCCACATTGCCAGCACTGGACGCCCCGGACCTGTTTTGATTGATGTACCCAAAGATGTTGCTTTAGAGCAATTTGACTATGTTCCTGTAGAACCGGGTTCGGTCAAATTACCAGGGTATCGTCCCACAATTAAGGGCAACCCAAAACAAATCCATGCAGCAATTCAGTTAATTCGTGAAAGTCGGCGTCCTTTGCTGTATGTAGGTGGGGGTGCGATCGCTTCGGGGGCACAACAAGAAATTAAACGCTTTGCAGAGTTATTCAACATTCCCCTGACTACGACATTAATGGGACTGGGTGTTTTTGACGAACACCATCCCCTCTCCTTGGGAATGTTGGGGATGCACGGGACTGCCTGTGCAAACTTTGCTGTCACTGACTGTGACTTGCTGATTGCTGTGGGAGCACGATTTGACGATCGCGTTACGGGCAAGTTAGATGAATTTGCCTCCCGCGCAAAAGTCATTCACATCGACATCGATCCAGCAGAAGTGGGTAAGAACCGCGTTCCCGAGGTGCCCATCGTTGGCGACGTAAAGTTGGTATTGCAAGATTTATTGCGTCGGTGCAAAGAAGGCGGCTCACCCAACCAAACCCAAGATTGGTTAAATCTGATCAACCGGTGGAAAGAAGAGTATCCTCTAGAAGTGCCCCGTCATCCTGACAGCATCTCACCTCAAGAGGTCATAGTAGAAGTTAGTCGCCAAGCACCCGAGGCAATTTACACCACAGATGTAGGTCAACATCAAATGTGGTCAGCACAATTTCTTAAGACTGGTCCCCGACGCTGGATTTCCAGTGCCGGTTTGGGAACAATGGGTTTTGGTGTCCCCGCAGCAATGGGCGCAAAAGTTGCTTTCCCCGACAAACAAGTCATCTGTATTAGCGGTGATGCCAGTTTCCAGATGAACTTGCAAGAATTGGGAACGCTAGACCCTCTCCCCATCTCCCCCTCTCCCCATCTCCCCATCTGCCTTAATGATAAGTCTTTACCCGGACATGATATTACCCCTCCCCAGCCCAGCCCCTTATAAAGGGAGGGAACTGGATCTGCTTACTTGTTTGGAATCTTATATCATTAATAAATTGCCACTGTACTTATTAAGAAACTTCTAGCAAAACAAGTTACCGAATCAGGAGTGTATTGCAATGGGTTCCAAAAAAGCGATCGCGTTGTTTCTTTCTTTAGGTTTAGCAGCTACCATCAGTGGGTGTAATGAGGCATCTAACGGTGGCGGTGAAGGTGTTAAAAATAACCCGAACACCCAGCAGTCACCCAAACAATCCAATGAAGGTGGTGAAGGTGGTGAAGGTGGTGAAGGTGGCGAAGATGATGACAATCAAGGTGGTGAAGGTGGCGAAGGCAATTGAAGTATGAAGTATAAAGGATAAAGTATAAAATGAATAAATTGAGAGGCAAGAAAATCGGTTGGGAATTTGTTCTTAACCATCAATAAATTCAGGAGGCAGTGCCTTAGCTTTCTCTGCCGATCCTAAAGCAACTGCCATCATCTTGTATCCATCCATCAAGCCATCTTTCATACTTTATCCTTCATCCTTCATCCTTTCTATGATTCTTTGCATTGAGAATGTTCTTACAACTGATGAACTAGATTTTATTGTTGGTAAGCTCAAGAATGCTGAATTTATCGATGGTAAAACCACAGCCGGATGGCACGCTAAGCTAGTTAAGAATAACAAGCAGTTACCAAACAATGCACTTACCGAAGAAATCAGAAGTATTGTGACACGGGCACTAAAACGCAATCATCTATTCCAAGCCGCTGTCAGACCAAAAGTTATCCGTCCTATCATATTTAGTTGTTATGAACCAGGTATGTCCTACGGTTCCCATACTGATAACGCCTTGATGGGAGATGAGGTTGTCACTCGTTCTGATGTGTCATTAACTCTCTTTCTTAGCCCTGCTTCTAGTTATACAGGTGGGGAGTTGGTTATTGACACGTCTTTGGGTGAGCAAGCTTTTAAACCAGAAGCAGGTTCGATGATTGTTTATCCATCTTCAACGCTGCATCAAGTAGAAACGGTGACAGAGGGCACAAGACTTGCGGCTGTCACCTGGGTACAAAGTCTTATCCGCGATTCTGGAGAACGAGAAATTTTGTTCGATTTAGAGACTGTGCGGCAAGTTATGTTTCAGAAGTATGGGAAAACACCAGAATTTGATTTAATTAGCAAAACCCATGCCAATTTGTTGCGGAAATGGGTAGATTTGTGAATAAGGCTTATAAAAAATGATTGGAGATAATAAATGGCATTAAATTTTCGTAAGATACATAGAAAAATAGCTCCTATTGTTTTCTTGCCGCTATTAGCTAGTGCTTTAACTGGAATTGCCTATCGGGTAGGAAGAAGTTGGTTTAATATACCGAATCAATTGGCAAATTTTTTCATGGTGATTCACCAAGGAGAATATCTCGGTCAACCACTTGTACCTATTTATGTTCTCTTAGTTGGGCTGGGACTTATAGCGATGATTGTAACTGGTTTGAGTATGACCAAATTATTTGATAGCAATCGTTCTTCACCAAAAACTTCAAAGCTTAATTTCCGAAAAGTTCATCGAATTCTTGCGCCTATTGCTTTTTTACCCTTGGCTGTCAGTGCCCTAACAGGTATTATCTACAAATTGGGTAGAACCTGGTTTGGAATGCCTGGGGAACAAGCTGCACTTTTTTTAAGAATTCACCAAGGAACATATTTAGGTCCCGCTCTCAGAACATTTTACGTGCTTTTAGTTGGGTTGGGACTATTAGTCATGTCAATCACGGGTATCCGTATTAGTGGTATATTCCGCAAGCGTCCGGCTTCAAACGTCGGTAGTTAACATTCTATTGCTTAAAAAATTGACTGGCTTTGTCTGCCTTCATGGCTTTGTCAACGGTTACGTTCAACTGAGCCCCAATCAGCATGCATAAGGAGCTGAGATTGAGCCAAAGGAGTAACACAACCCCTGCGCTGAGGGTTCCATATGTCAGGTTATAATTATTAAAATAAGTTACTATATAAATGCGGAATATTTTGGAAAAGAGTTCCCATAGCAATGCAGCAATAATTGCTCCTGGTAGCAAAGGCGCTCCTTTACGCCACCGACTCGGACCAAATCGGTAGACAAAGCTAAATGCAACAGCTAGTATGACGAGTGTTAAAGCCCAACAAAAAAGATTCCAGAGCGATAACAAGCCCCATGCTGGAATTAGAGCGATCGCCAACCCAAACTTAATTAACCAATTGCTAACAAATACCAGAAACGAGGCGGACATTATTAAAATAATAGTACCAATTGTTAGACTCAGAGAAACTAATTTTGCTTTCCAAAAAGGTCGTCGTTGTTTTATGGGGATTTGATAAATCCGATCTAATGCGTTCATAGCAGCATTAAGAGCGCCGGATGCAACCCAAAGTGCTACCAGACAACTGACGAAAACAACCTTTCCACCCTGGGGCAGTCTAATTCTGTGAATAAATTCTTGAATCAGATATATAACGGGTTCAGGCGCAACACTTAGGACTTGGCGTGCTAAAAAGTCAACCTTTTCTTGAGAAATTTCTAACATCCCAATCGCTGCAAGAATTGCTATAAGGGTAGGAAACAGTGCTAACAAATTGTTGTATGCCATTTCCGCTGATAGACCAAGCAATCGTTGTTTGCCAATTTCCACAACGACCTGTTTGAGAGTTTTCAAATTGAGATAGCAAAAGAAGCGAAAAAAACGAATAGATGGCATTGTGTCAGAATTTTAAATAACAACCACAGCTTAGCGACACAACTTCCATCTCGTGTTCTATCTAACAGTAGGGTAATGCAAGCGATCGCATACCTGACAGGTGGAGTACTGTTTCAGGCCCCTTACAGGGAATTAGTTAGCGGAAAGTCTCTGAAAACTCGCAACCCTAATAGCGGTAAACAGCACAGTAGCAACTAGTTATCTGTGGTCATACGAATACGCCCTAGTAAGCTGTAGAGGAAAAACCTCTACAACTTGGCTTAAGAAATCCTCCTAGAAGTTCCTAAGACTTCAACACTTTGACAAAAGCAGTTAAAGAGCGGAACAACAGAACTAAAACCAGAAGAGTTGTAATTGCAACGCCTTCAGTCTGCAATAACTGCATCTCTCCAATACTGCATAGACTTGTTGGTACAGCTATCTCTGTCCCACTAAACTCATTGCCATTCTCCTTGAAGGACAAAGCCAGCCCAGTAATACGGTGACTGCCATCGCTTCTGCTGTAACATTTCTAGCTGCGCTTTTCTCAATGCTGCTGCTGGCATAAGACCTTCTTTTAGCATTGCCGAGTAGAATTTTTGCATTAACATCGCTGTCCCTTGGTCATTGACATTCCACAAACTAACTAAGACGCGTGGTGAACCAGCATACATAAAGCCACGCGTTAGCCCTATTAATCCTTCACCCCTAACTTCTTGACCCAATCCAGTTTCACAAGCACTCAGCACGACCAGTTCGGCTTTCAAGGAGAGATTGAATATGTCATGCAGTCGCAAAAAGCCGTTTTGGGGAGAACCTAATGCGTCTACGAGAGATAGCACAAGCCCAGATAATTCGGGATGTGCGCTGTTAAGGATTCCATGAGTTGCAAAATGTACAATGCGGTATTGCGACAAGTCAGAGCTAATTGCTTGCCCTCGATTTGCCTCAAAATCAAGTGCTTTTAAGCTGGCTGCTGTTGGCACAAGTTGCAAAATCTGTTGGGCTTCTTGGCGCGTAAAGGTTAGGCGACTAAACTTAATGCCTAATTCTCTGGCAGACCGTAAGAGCTCTTGCAGTGCTTGGGTTTGCTCATCGACACCGGCAGCGCCTGTGCCTGTCTGCTTCAAAAACTCAACTGGAGTTTTCTGCAATCGCTCATCATCTTTATTAAAGACTGGATCTGCCAGCACTGCGATTGTTTTGGGAGCAGTTCGGCGGAAAATGCGTTCTTGCCTCAGTACTGCTAAGGTAGAAGCTGAGGGTAAATAAACAATTTCATGTTTGGCAAACAGTGGTATTGTCTGTGTTCCTGATGTTCTGGGTAGAGGTAATGCTGCAAAGGGTAGATACTGTAAAGCACCGTCACTAACGATAAGCAAGCGTTTCTTGCCCAATTTATCAGCCACTGGTTGCAGGAGCGTCTGAGTGAGTTGAGCAACTACTGTAGAGCTATTGAAAGAACCAACACCAGAGTCTGCTCCTATTTCCGTGTCCGAGTTAAAGTAATAATCGGGCATTTTCAAAAGATAGTAGAACTGCTGCGCGAGGGCTTCGATGTCTGCGCGTTTGGGTAGTTCATAACTGGTGATGCTTGTTTTGGTAACAGCCCAGAGGTAACTGCGCTCTTTTCCAAGGGAGTATTCCAAAAGTAGGGTGTTTTCATCAAGTACTGAGGTTTGAATTTCTGCTAATGTCAGTGGCTTTGGTTGAGTTAGTGCTGCATAGCGCGGGCTGGTGGTGCGAATTTTTGTCTGAAGTTGCTGGTATTTTTCTAAAAGTACCTCAATATCTTTTTCTAAAGTTTGCATCTGTTGTTCGTTGTTGTGCTCGCTCAGTAGTTTTGCACGATGTTGCTCAAGTGCATCGAATTGAGAACGCAATTCGCGTTCTTGTTCCAATAAACTCGCCTTGACACCCTGACGAATGTCAACTTTAGCCTCAGCCAGGATTTCTAAAAGAGTTCGAGCACGCGTGCTTTCACTCATTTGCAATGCTAAGGCGTCGTATCCTTGTGATGGTTGCTGTTTATGTAGCTGCATCAGCAAGTCAATGTAAAACTCGTAACAATTTTGCACCGAGGCAAAGTAGGAAGTACGTTGTTTAAGACTGGTTATCTTAATGCGTGATGACTCGATAATTTTAATTGCTGCTTCAATTTGAATGCGAGCTTCATTGAGATTGCCGCGATCGCGTTCAATATTAGCGATACTGTAAAGTACTTTGGTTTGACTGGAGTAATCTCGTAAGATTGGATCGCGAAAAAGGCGCAGCGCTTTTTTATAGTACTTCAGTGCCTGCTGTTTGTCGCCTAAATCGTCGTAGGTTCTGCCAGTATAATCAAGAGTAACAGCTTCACGATCTGGACGACCGCACAATCTCCCTAGCTTCCACTCTCGAAGTGCCTTTAGAAACTTCTGAAGTGCCAGCTGTCGAGATTGTGTCGTTCCTTGCTCAAGCAGTTGTATGCCATTTGCTAACAATTTTTTGGCAGAGGTACGAGCCCCCTCGCATATACCTATCTGTACAGCAGCATTAGAAATAGAATTTAGAACAGATTGATCTAGTGCAATCTTCGTACCTTTTGCCTCAGGAGTTGCTACAACTGGCTTTGAAAACAGCATAACGCCGAGCGAGACGGTTAAACTCCAATAGACAAAACCGAAAAACCTTCGTCTTTCAGTTAAGAAGGAATTTATTTTATGAGCCATATCCCCCTTCCTGTTTACCTTTTCAGGGTTATTGGTGTACGCGGTTCATTAGGGCTACTTACTTTTCAGTAGACTGCATCGCATTTTCAAAAAATAACTGTTTTTTGTAACAAATCTTGACAGCAAAAGATTCAAGCTCATCATCACAAGAGTGGCAATTGATGCAACTCACTGAGGGGTTACTTGGCTTAGCCAGAGTTGTCTCAAGTAGTGCCAGCGATCGCATATGTGTCAATATGACGAGATGCATCTGGAAGTGCTCCCCAATGCCGGAGATTTCGAGCCAATCGTCCCCACCTCAGCCGTGTGGCCCGCAGTGCGACAGGCTGTCTTGTCTCTTGTGAAGCCCACTCCTAACTACACTCGTTTGTTTTCAGTGCCAGCATTGAATATTAATCGACCAAAGCGTTGAAGAACAGTCAACTCGCACCTGCTCCAATTCGTAATTCATGGATTTTTAATTACGAATTACGAAGAAAATTTCCCATGACAGGTGAGTCTCTGTTCTCCAGCAAACTGCTTGCAGTCAGTCTGGGAGTACGTCACAAGCGGTAACTGCATAAGTTAACTCTATTTTCACCAATAAATATCTGAAACCTCCTCTTAAGCTATACAAAGCATTAGGTAAAAATACCCTGGATGTCACAGCATTCAAGGGTTTTTATTTTAGTATGGCGATCGCTCCCCAATACTGCTTGGTTAAAAAGATTGTCTATTGAATGAACTCAAAAAATAATTTTGAAACTTACGGCAGCCTTTACCATCAGGCAATTGGCTGTCTAACTATTGGACGAATCTAAATGTTCTACCGAACAACGATACAGGTTGACAAGATGACTATCAGCCAAGGTGTAATAAACGTTTTGACTTTCCCGACGGTAGTTAACTAAACGCATTGCTTCTAATAATCGCAGTTGATGACGAAATATGACCTCTCATTTCTAATTTATATGACTTTTTCTGACTGATTGTACTTAACAGCTATGCTTTAATTCTTTTTGTAACAAGTAAAGTGCAATAGTTCAATAAGTTTGAACAATACTATCCCTATGATAAATATCTCCAAAAGTTTAATCGCGATGCCACTAACCTTTTTCGTTTTCACTGCTCCAGCAGCAGCTAGCTGTGACATGAGCAACTATACTGTGACCAACATAAATGGAACCAGGATAAATTATGGCAATACACAGTGGCCAGTTAGCAGTATCAACATATCAGATCCCTTTGGTCCAAGACGCCTAACTGAAAATTCTAATAATTATGATTTTCATAGAGGCTTAGATTTCCAAGACCAAGAAGGAGTTCCCGTTTATGCCATTGCCGATGGTACAGTGAATAGAGTTCAGGCAGATTGTACTTCTTGTGCTTTCCCAAATGGCGGAAATGTTGTTGTTATTAAGCACTCACTACCTTCAGGAGTAAACTATGTTTTAAATGGTCAGTCCTTTACCGAATATTACTCAATTTACTCTCACTTAAAAGACTTTAAAATTGACGATGTAGGAACAACTTTAACAACTGGAACAACAATTACAAAAGGGAGTCGTATAGGTAGTCTTGGTGCTACAGATGCCAACTATCCTCATTTACATTTAGAGACAAGAGTTGGTACTACTTGCTCGGCAGAATCGCAGCAGAATTCTAGTAGTTCCTGCTATCAGAGATTTGGTTCGCAGGTAATAGACCCTAGTGTTCATCCGCTCTATTTTTTAAATTATGTGAATGATGTTTACGTTGAAAATAATGCTTATGATGTTTGTGTGGCAAAAGCTCCCAATGTCAAAGTTAAATTGGAGAGCCCAAGAAATGAACTAGACTTTAATGAAATCGAAATTATTTCTGGCGGGCAAAGCAAGAAAATTAATTTTACCACGAAAGCAGGAATTAATTTAAGTAATATCGACCAAACCCCCTATGATGGAGTGACAATAATTCCACCCGATTTTAACTCTAGTAGTCCTAAATATACTATTGAATTTGATTTTGCAAATTTCACCAATTTTGACGAAATTACAGTCAGAGATATATGGGGGAATGGCAAAAAAATAGTCCCTAGACCTTAATCTTGATAGTTAAGTAAGTTGGTGTGAATAAACATAACTTGGTATTAAGGCTTATAGTGGTTAGTAGTTAGTGGGCTTGAAAACATCTCAACATTTGTTTATTGATATAGATAGGTTTATTTGCACCCACCTACTTAGTCGTTAAAGCCAACATACAAACTAATATGGATTGTTATCCACTGATTCACAAACCTAAAAGCGATCTCAGGAGCCTTCCACAGGTGCAAACCTCGGTTATTGGTGAAGGTATGTATATCCGTGCAGATGGCAACGGTTACGGACACGTCATTCTTCAGTTGGAACCGAATCAAAATGCAGATGGGTGTTTTATGTTGTGGTCAGTCACCCACGACCAAATCCCAAATTTGAATCGCGAATACTTAATTACAGAGTATTATTTGAAGGATGTTTATCAAGGGTTGTGTGAAGCGATCGCTGAAGAAGTTCAAAATTATCGCTACACGCAATATGTACCCTTTCCTTATGAAAACACAAATGTGAGAATTATAGGAGGCTCTTACCATCCCATTGATTCCAGAGCTTCCTCCTTTCAAATAGCTGCTTATATTGCTCTAGCTCGGGCAGTTTCACAGTTACCAGATAGCCCTTCATACTTGCAGGAAATTCCCAGCTTACAACCGAGACGTAAACCTCAACCAAACCTGTTAATGCCTGAATTTAACAACATTCAAGAAAAGTACCGCAATTTGCACTCCTTTTTGCAAGCCAGAAGATGGAAGAATGCTGATATTGAAACTCGCAAGCTGATGTTTGAATTGGCTGGAGGAGAATATTCGATTCGCGATGATTACTGGCTACCGTTGAAAGGGATTTTCAAAATCCCTGAAGCAGTCAGCTCTAAAATTACCAATTTTTGTAACTAGGTCTACGAAGTCAGAAGCCTACACCGACCTATTGTACGGTGTAGGTATTTCGCACCATACTCTAGTACACCAGGTTACCAGTACCGCGTAACTGCCGCAATGAATTTATGCAAGCGGGACAATCGCACCCAAATAACTGAATTGCAGCATCACTTTCCTCGTCAGTAAACTCCAACGAGGCAACATTTTGGGCTGCTTGTCCTGTGGTAACAGTTGATGCAGGTGCTTCACCGGGAGGAAGCTTCCTTTCCGAATCTCGAATGCACACAAGTTTGTTAACAGCGTGGGGGCTGATAATACAGGTACTATCATTTTGGTGTATCAATTTTTGCGTATTAGCTGCATGAGTAGGACTGATAATCCCTAATGTGGACATTAGCGATACAAAAATTGAAGAACTAGATAGTAAGTTAAGAATGAGCTTTTTGTTCATGGTCTTTCTCACAATATGTGTATGACCGCTTAGATTATTCGATTCGTTATCAAAGGTCAAGAGAATTTTCACTTGCAATAGCTAAACTGAGTTGACAATCATCACAGTAAAAAGTTTCCACCTTTTCTTTTTTTTGTAAGTTGGTATGAAAAAACTTGACAGAACAAGGTTTTGCCAAATTTTTAAATCAAGACTACCATAATTGAACTTATACCGTACTTTTTGACCTTTGTACAGCAAGGAATAAGGGTTACACATGACAGTCCATCGAAGAGGTTTTGCAGTTCTATGTTTTCTGATTCCTGAAAACCATTTGGTATTTTAAGATGGCGACTGCACTCAAAATTTATTGTTCAAAAAATAAGAAAACTCTTAATAACGGGGAACAGCCTCAACCAAAGCTTACCAATAATTAAAACCATAGGTATTTGGTTCAACAATATGGAAGAACTATAACGGAATATTTTGGTTTTTGCGCTCTCGAGTAAGGCGATTAAAGCGGTAAATGAAGTATAATTGCTGAAGATACCATGACCCATTGGCTAATTACCGGACATCTTCAGCCAACCAAAAATCGTATCTACTGTTATGTCAACGTGAGTTCGACGAAGTTAAAACAGACCTCACCCCAAACCCCTCTCCTAGGAGGAGAGGGGCTTCAAAACCTGATTCTAACCTTGTTCCTCCCCTCAACTGCTTCCACTTTAGTGCCATTGCCTGGGTAAACTAACAGCACTTTGCATAAACATCTTATCCGACCTTATCGAACTCAATATAGAGGCGGTTCAGTCCCCGCACGAGGATGTTCGGTAAGTACTGGTAATCTTCTTGTGCCAAGCGGATGTTCTTCAGTCGTTTCAGTAAACGCTCATAAGCAATCTGCATTTCTTTACGAGCAAGCATAGCGCCCAAACAATAATGAATGCCATAACCAAAAGATAGGTGGTTGCTAGCATTTTGGCGACCCACATCGAAACGCTCACCCTCTTGGAATTTTATAGGATCGCGGTTAGCAGCATCGTAGCGGAGCAGGATTAAAGACCCTGCTTTGAGCTCGACGTCTCCAAGTTTTGTATCTTGTGTTACAACTCGCCACATTCCTGCTGTCGGACTTTCCATCCTTAGAACTTCTTCAACAAAATTCTCTAGCAGGGAAAGATTGGTTTGTAACAAGTTCATTTGGTCTGGATTCTTTGCCAGCAGCAACATCCCACCCGCAAGGGCACTGGTAACAGTTTCATTGCCAGCTACTAGTATTTGCTGAATTATACTCAGCAACTCGGCAGTGTTGAGCGATCGCTCTCCGGCCACCTTTGCCTGTACCAAATCGGATATCAAATCATCCTGGGGTTGTTTTTGGCGTGACTCTATGACATCGCGAAAATAATGCTGGAAAGCAACAATATCTTTAGCACACGCGATCTTCTGCTCTCTAGAGAGTACGTGACCTAGGTTTGCAATAAAAGCATCAGACCATTGCTTGAACTGAGGCAGATCTTCCTGCGGTACACCTAATTGCTGAGCAATAACTTTGATAGGTAGAGGTACGGCAAACTCACTGACAAATTCACACTGGTTTTGAGCAATGAAATTGTCAATAAGTTCATCAACAATCTGCTGAATCAAGTCATGCATTTTGTTGATACGGGAGGAAGTGAATGCTTTATTCACCAGCGATCGGAATCGCTCGTGTTCTGGTGGATCTGCAGTAAGCAGAGTGTTCATCTGAGGCCACCCTTGAGCATAGATTTGCTGCAATTCATCATCCTGTTCTTCTTGACCAACTAGTAAAGTAGAGAAATTGCTAGAAAAGATTTTTGTATCCTTAAGAACTTCGATCGCCAAATCATAGCGCGTCACGAGAAAGAGCGAAGTGTCAGGTTTGGGACTGGGTAACTCCATAATTGGTGCTTGCTCCCGTGCCAGCTTGTAGAATTCATAAGGGCAAACAAGCACTTCAGGGTCAAAGAAGTTGTAGTCCGACAATTGCTTCATGTTTTTATTGATACTCAGGAATGATGGTTTGTTTTGAATCACTATGCAGTCGGCATCATTTTAACATCCAATGTCAGCATTGAAATTATCGTGGACTTTCAAGATAGGATGGATGCAATAGCATAGAGCGTGCGATATTTACTCCTCTTCAATTGCTCCTAACGCTTTAAGCGTTGCTTTCTCAGCTTCTGTACAACCTTTAATGCCTTTAATATTCATGCCCTCATAAGGTCTTTCACTTCTTAGTGTTTTGAGGCATAAGCCCGATTCAATATTCCAAAATTTAATTGTCTCGTCCCTACTCCCGCTAGCAAGAATCTGAGCTTTTGGACTAAAGATTGCTGAAGTTACTGCATGAGTATGACCATGCAAAGTTTTAATGCACTCACCGCTATCCACATCCCACAATTTGATTTTTTGGTCATCACTTGTACTTATAAGAATGCGACCGAAATCTGTAAAACTGACAGATCGTACCCTGTCATCATGTTGCAAAATTTTAATACATTCACCAGTATTTACATTCCATAACCTTACAGTTGCGTCTTCACTCCCACTGGCAATGATAGTACCATCATGATTAAAAGACACTGAATACACGTAATCTGTATGCCCCTGTAAAGTTTTCAAACACTCAATATTCCGAAAATCCCAAAGCATGATTGTTGCCTCACCACTACCGGTAGCAATGATAGTACCATCCGGACTAAAAGCAATTGAGAATACCTGCTTAAGATACTTCTGTATAATACCTATACATTGACCAGTTTCTACTTCCCAAAGTCTTACAGTTTTATCACCACTTGCACTGGCAAGTATAGTACCGTCCGGACTGAAAGCAACTGAATTTATCCAATCATTATGTCCCTGCAAAATTTTTAAACATTTTCCAGTTCTTATATCCCATAACCTTACTGTTTTATCAGAACTACCACTGGCAAGAGTTGTACCATTGGGATCGTAAGCTACTGAGATGACAAAACTGCCATGCCCCTGTAAAGTATTCAAACATTCTCCAGTTGTCACATCCCATAGTCGTACTTTATGGTCATAGCTACCACTGGCAAGAGTGTGACCGGAAGAAGAGAAGCTGACTGAGTTTACCCAAGCTATATTACCTTGTAAAGTTTTTAGGCACTCAGCTGTGGTAATGTCCCACAACCTTACTGTTTTGTCATCCCCACCACTGATAAGAGTTTTTCCTTTGGGATGAAATGCTATTGAACGAACCCAAGCCATATGACCGTGCAAGGTCTTTAGGCATTGACCTGTATCCAGAAATGACTGCGATTGCGCTAACTCAATAAAATCAGGTGCCAACGCTCCCAATTCTGCCGCAAATTTATAAGCAACAAAAAACTCCAATAGCGAACGATGGGCAAGAGCTATAGCCTGACAGTTGTTTTCCACTGCAGTCAATACAGCTGGCAGTGCTGGGTAATTTTGAGAAGCCAGCCTTGCCATCTCGGTACGAATTCCTTCAAGAGTTGGCAGCCTGTCTAATTGTTCGATAATAGCTGCAATTCTTTTGTGCAAAGAACTAATTTGCTGGCTCATTAGTGCGTCAGATGGCGTGCGACTGCGCTTGGCAACTTCAATAAAGACCGTCGCAAATGCTGCTACTTCTCGAATAATGTCAAGCCCCAGGGTTTTGATTTCATCCCCTAAAGCATAGGCATCAACAAATGTATCGACTTCCGATAGGAGGATTGAAGGGTTGTTGTGGTCTAAGACTTTGCGAAAGGCTTGTTTTATTTGTTCGTGGCGGAAAAGTTCCAGAAATGGCTTGGGTTTTCCAACACCGTACTCTACTAAGGCGTAGGCGTAAACCCCACTAAAATCAGCAGGCGGGTGTTCGGGAGCGAGATTAAATTGATTTAGTAATTTGATAACAATTTCATTACGCTGCAGCTTATCTTTAATTAGTGGGCTAGCGATGCCAGAAATTGCATTAATAATAGTGTCAAGGGTAGGTGGTATCACAGAAATATCTCGCTCGTTCCTTTAATCTACGTCTAGTAGGGTCAATTTGGGGGTAAAAAAAGCTTAAGATATAGGCGGCATTGTACGGAGTCAAAAGTAGAATTTCTCTGTAACTACATTGCTGTCTGGTATTATTCCGGATTCTACTGAGAAATTCTTCCTACAGTCATTATGTTTAAGTAATTTTAATACTTATCTGAAAGAGCGATCGCTCCAAGAGCAAAAAACCAAACTTTAATGCCTGACAATATCTACCCCAAATGATTGAGCCGAGATGCAATACGCGATCGCAGTTTTACATTGAATTATACTTTGACACAAACACAGGTGTCTGGCGCACAGGTCACACCAGTTGAGGATTTTGACTCCAGTGAGTTAATGGTCATGCCCGAACAATGGAGAAGAGAACTTTACCAAGCCGCCCTAGAAGTAGATGCCGATAAGATAGTTCAACTTATCGAGCAAATTGGGCCAACTCATCAAGCCTTGTCCCAGAAGCTGACAGAACTTGTGCAGAATTTCTGCTTTGACGAAATTCTCGAACTACTGCACACTTAAATTTAGCGTTAGCTCCCCGAAATTTTCCCACTCGATTGTTGAGGCAGTGTATGATTATTTATGAGTTATACATAACTATCGGGTAGGTGTGAGCCTCCTTGCTGCAATAGGTGAATTCGCCCGCACAGCGCGGAACATTCCAAATCGGCACAGCCCTGCACCAAACGCCAAACGCATCAGCAAAAATGTCGGCACCTCACGCACAGACTTAATGAAACCAGACAGTCCAAAACGCAGGAAGCCACTCGGTCGAACGATCCCTTGCCAGATCGAATCTAACCAAGAAGGAAGCGTTTCTTGTGTCCAGTCTGCCGCAATCACCTCCCCCTCGACTAATTCCGTTGCTGCTAAAAGCTCGGAAAATCCCTCAATGCTAGAAAAAGCTGGATGAGACCACTGATCTAGGAGTTGTTGCATTACTAGTTTCTCCCAAAAATTTAGCGGCTTTTGGCGGTCATCCCTTTGATTCCAGTCAGCTACAACCAACACTCCACCAGGTTTTAGCACCCGCATTAATTCTCTTGCAAAAACAGTTTTATCGGGCATGTGGGGACCTGCTTCGATTGACCAAACCACATCAAAACTGGCATCTGGAAACGACAATGCCATTGCATCATCAACTGCAAACTGGGCATTGAGCCCTTGAGGTGTTAGTTCCTGGGCGCGTTTCACCTGAATAGGACTGATGGTAATCCCTGTGACAGCAAACCCATAATCCCGCGCTAAAATCCGGCTGCTGCCTCCAATACCACAGCCAACATCTAAGACGGTAGTACCAGGAAGTAATTTATCTAAACCACCCCATTTAACCATTTCATGTACGAAATCAGATTTAGCAGCCAAAAAATCTTTCCTTCTTGGTGGCGAACCGTAGTGACCGAGGTGAATGTGTTCCCCCCAATAAAACTCTAGGATACCGTCAAGCGTCCATTGGTCATAGGAATTGGCGACTGTAGCTGAGGATTGATACTTGCGGGCAGTTAGGAAATAAGCCGCAATTCCAATTAGCAAAACCAGAAGCGAACTAATTATAAAATAAAGTAATAGATTTGACATTGCTGTGAAAGTTTTACTATGTAGCTAAGAGTTGATAGATTTGGGTTTGTTTATGGCTCATTTCCACTAAGACGAGCGATAGCTTCGCTACTGCCTTCGGCAGATCGCAATGGCAATCTTCCTGTAGGTTGAAATTGCGATATTTTGCACACCTTGAATCATTTCGGGTTTTTGTTTCTCTTGGGGTAGAGCCATTTTGTTTGACAAAGGGATGAATAGCAGTGCGAACTTCTCGGTAAAGATAAAATTTCAGCATGATGATTAACCGATGAAGATTAGATAATTAGGTACTGTTGCTATTAGGTATATCCTACCACAGCAATGACTAAAATTTATGAAAAAGCTTTCTTCTGAAAAGTTTACAGCAACAACTTTCATCCTTATCAGAAATGGGCATGGCAGACAAGGGCGCATTTTCCCACACAGTTATTATTGCGCTAACCGCTAGTGCTTTTGAATAAGAGCGAGATCGTATTCTATTATAAGGGGAGGGCTAGGGTGGGGTATTTTTTATAAGTGTTTACCCGAACATGATATTACACACTCTAAACAAGTCTTATAAGGTCAGAATTTAGGAAATAGTTCAAAGGAAAATCGATGGCTAGAAAGCTGGTTTATCATGTCGGTACTACTCTTGATAATTATATTTCTCACGAGGATGGCTCAACTGCATCGCCATAGCAGTCAGTGGAAATTACCACAAAATTTTGTACGCCCAATATTTGATGAAAATCGTCTCCGCACAGCATTATCAGCACTTTACCCAGCCGTATCCTATGGCTTGATTTCACCAGAGCATTATAAGATGCTGACAGTAGCAACCCAAAAGATTGAAAGCACGATGAAAACACTGGGTCAAGCACAAGATATTTGGGGCTTAATTCATGCAGACTTACATGAAAACAATTACCTATTTCACAATGAACAAATTCGACCCATTGATTTCGCTCGTTGTGGGTTTGGATACTACCTTTATGATATTGCTGAGTCAGTTCAATATTTACTGCCTCAAGTGAGATTCGCCTTTTTTGAAGGGTATCAAACTATTCGTAAATTACCCAAGCGTTACTTACAAATAGTAGAGGACTTCTTTATAATGGCAATAATATATAACTACTCCTTTCTTTTGAAGAATCCAGAAGAACATACATGGATTTCAGATGATATTCAACATATTGCTAAGAGGCACCTTCGTAAATATCTTGAAGGTGAACCGTTTTTGCTTGACTCTTAAAAAAACAAGATGTGTGCGGCATTTCGTTTGTTCTCCCCTTCAACAAAAGGTAGGTTTGAATTCATACACTGTTTTTTTTGTCAATGACTAAGTTCTATATTATGTAGAAAAAACCCCGGTAACTCTAATTAGACCGGGGTTGCTTGATAATTATTTACCTGCAAGGAATTTTATCACTTAAACAGTCAACTAAGCAGCAGGCTGTTCTAAATTCACTTTGACCACTTTGTTCTTTTCTTCTTCTTTCTTGGGCAGAGTCAGATTCAAAATACCGTCTTTGTATTCTGCCTTAACATCAGTATTCTGAATTTTTACAGGTAGGGGAATGACGCGTTGAAACTTACCATAGTGGAACTCCGTCCGTGTCGTACCTTTGTCTTCGGTCTTGTTTTGGGACTTGCGATCGCCACTAATGGAAACAGTTTTTTCTGTTACCTGAATATCTAAATCTTTAGCATCCATACCTGGGATTTCTAACTTCAGGTAAACCGCATCATCTGTTTGGGTAAGTTCAGCAGCAGGAACTTTAACAAAGTCTCTTGCAACGGGAACTCTTGTCTCTTCAAACAGACGCTGGATAGCGTTAATTTCTTCTTGCCAGGGATTGTAACGAATTAATACCATAGGTGTTATGAATAAGTAAAAATTACGTTTTTGTTTGCTTGATATTCTTATAATATTGCTTGTACGAGCGTGAGGAATTCGGCTTTAACTACCTCAAAATTGATAATAACCGAATAATAATTTATAACTGCGAATAAGTGGAGCTAACCGAATATCTTAATTCGGTAAACAAGACTTAAAAACCCTCAATTTTACTTGTGTGCTTGTCCGCTCCAGCTATCCCATGCTGCTCGCGTTACCCTTGCGATAGTTTTTTCCCTTGTAGACTCGTCCGCCTTTGAATCTGAGATAAAGACTGCTACAGCTAAGGTCATGCATTTGCACTGTCTGGTCAAGCGTGCAATGTCCTTTAAGGCTACTAATATCTTGCACCATCACCTTATTGCAAAAATCAAAGCCCAAAAAGCCGATCCCGATCGTAGGTAGGGCTAAAGCCCACCACCTCCTCCCACAAAGAAGGTGCAAGATGTCAGACTACGAAGTTCCCGCCTATTTTAGGTGTGCCTTCCTTGTCTGATTGGGAGGGTCAGCCGGTGGTGTATGGCTTGAAGGAATGTACTCAATTAGGTCAAATGGTGTAATCGTCTCACCAATTTTGGAAAGTTCGTTTATCCCCTCACTGATGCTCTCCCATCTGTCTCCACCAATTTCTGGTAACACATCAGCATTGCGTAGCGCTGACATCGCGTTAGCACTGATATTCAAAAAGCTTGCCAGCTCTTTGCCCTTGACCCGATGCCTAGCCATAATCTCACCTAATTTCCAACGAATCAAAGTTCTACTCTTAAACTCACCATTTTAACTTTACTATTTTAAGTTACATTTATGCTTATATATCTTATAGTATTAATAATATTTTTGATAAAGTAAATATTTGTTTCATTAGGCTTAAATTAAAGGATTGATTGTATAATAGGAAATGCGTAGGAGAAAGGCGATCGCTCTTCTTCAGTTCAGAACGTTAGCGGTTGTGTAATCAAAAAGTTTGCGACAAGGAAATCTTGGAAACTTTTGTGAAGGAGATCGCTTTACCTTGAGTGCTATGCAATTGCATATCTAAGGTAAAGCCGTAATCGCCCTATGGTTGGAAAAAGATTTGCGCTGGGATACAAAGCAGCGATGTAGGAAACCGTCGCCTTATATCATGTCCGGGTAAAGACTTATCATTAAGGCAGAGGGGGAGAGGGGGGGAGAGGGAGAGGGGGAGCGAGTTTTGAGCCATAGTTAGTTAGTGGTTAGTGGTTAGTGGTTGGTTGGTGGTTATGAGCTACTAACTATTCTCCACTAACTCTGAATTATGAGCTACCTCAAAGACAACGGAATAAATTTTTGGCAAATTAGGAATAGCATTAGAGCGGTCAATAACTGTTTCAAAATCTAAATATCTGCGTTAATCTAAGGTTGAACATTCTTACGGCTTCTATAATTCTAAATACCACCTCCTCTGCCATCTAATAAAGCCAAGTTGTTCAACGCTCGCTTGCATAATCCAATCATGGCAATGATGGACGATGCTGAATCCAAGGTTTTGCAGCTTCTATTTGCGCTGCTAAGCTGATAAGAGTAGCTTCTGCTGCTGGGCGTCCCATCAATTGTACGCCTATGGGTAAACCATTGCTATCAAAACCTACAGGAAGTGCGATCGCTGGTTGTCCGGTAGCATTAGCCGGAGGACAAGGTGCAATCCAGCCAATAATCTTTTGGAATGTCTCTTCAGGGGTTAAATCCGCCCATTCCCCAATGCGAATTGGTGAATGCAGGTAAACTGGCAATACAAGCACATCTACTGTGTCAAAAAATGCCACGATTTGTCGCGACACTGCTTGCATTTGGTAAACTGCTTTTAAATACTCACCGGCAGAACCGCTTCTTGCAAACAACCAGCGATTTAGTGGCTGTAGAATCTCAACAGGAAGCCCCGATGAGGCTGGCGAAGTTTGCCAAACAACTTGAAATGGTTCCACTATCCCACTAAAGTCCGGGCATTTCTCTTCAACTGCATGACCCAGTTGTTGTAGTAGCTCGACTGTTTGCAGAACGCCTTGCTTGCAGTTATCATCCGCTTCACCTATGGGGAGGATATTGGTAGAATAGGCAATTCGCAATTGACCCGGTTTTATCCCGGTAGCTGCAAGAAATGATGGATTTGGATCTGGTAACCAATATGGATCGCCAGTCACATAGCCAGACAGGACATCTAAAAGTGCAGCAGCATCTGCCACAGTACGCGCTAATGGTCCATTCATTGCAATACCATTCACGCGATCGCCCACTGGTGCATGAGTGACTCGTCCCCGTGATGGCTTGATTCCTACCAAACCACAACAAGCTGCAGGTCCCCGCACCGAACCACCCCCATCAGAACCTTGGGCGATCGCACACAATCCTGCTGCTACCGATGCTGCTGCGCCACCACTAGAACCGCCTGAGGTGTATTCTAAATTCCAGGGATTTCTTGCAGGAGGAAATCCCATCGGTTCGGTGTAAGGATATGAACCAAGTTCCGAAGTTGCTGTTTTACCCAAAAGAATAAACCCAGCATTTTTAATTCGCGTTACTACGCCATCATCATAATTAGGAATATTGTTGAGCAGTGCTGGGTTGCCATAGGTACAAGGGACACCTGCAACGGAGTTGAGGTCTTTAATAGAAATTGGCACTCCAAAAAATAGTGGCAGTTCGTTAGCACCTGCAAGCATTTCCGTTTTCGCTTTGGCATCTGCAATAGCTTGCTCTGCCATCACTGTAAAATAACTTCCCAAACGGGGATTTAACTGCTGAATGCGTTCTAAGTACAATTGTACCAATTCTAATGGCGACACTTCCCGGCGACGAATTAACTGCGCCTGTTCTAGGGCTGGGGTAAAAGCTAGATCCACTTGATTCATTGTGTTGTTTTAGAGTTTAATTGTATTTATTTTTGGCGTTTTCTATCATTTTTTTACCTCCAGTTCATTTTAGAACAGGAGACACTTGTATGTGTTTTCACCTTTACGACAAGCTACATAAGCTAAAATAGCCTTATTCCTGGTACTTGAAAGCCCGACGTGCTAATTTCGTATAAGTCTTGACAGTTTTATAAGGTATAGAGATTTATTGATATGTATCTTCATCGTTACGATATTCTTCACCGTATTCAGAAACTAGACCCACTGGAAGACCACTGTCAGATTTATCATCTCATGTTAGGCTACGAGTTTCCGTGGGATGTAACGAAAGCGTTGGAGATTGCACTCATGAAAACTTATTGCGTTCCCAGTATTTCTAAATTACTGGATAAAACTGGCGAGTTTCACTTGCGTCCGCAAAAGCGCTACGACGATACAGCAATAATTATTGTAGAGTTTTCTAAGTGGGGTTATGACAGCGAACGTGGTCGTCAAGCAATTCAACGGATGAATACCATTCACTCTCGCTTCAAGATTGATAATGCCGATTTCCTATACGTCCTTTCGACATTTATTTATGAACCCATCCGTTGGAATGTCCGTTTTGGCTGGCGGCTGATGTGCGAACAAGAACGATTAGCTACATTTTACTTTTGGCGGGAAGTGGGGAAGCGAATGCATATTCAGAATCTCCCCGAAACCTATGAAGAATTAGAACAGTATAATATTGATTACGAACGCACCCACTTTTGCTATACAGAAACAAATCGTCGAGTTGGTGAAGCTACCCGCGACTTATTTTTGAGTTGGTTTCCCAAGTGGATGTCTCCTATTTTGAAACCCGGAATCTACGCCTTACTTGAAGATGAAATGCTTGATGCCTTTGGTTTTGAACATCCTCCTCAATACCTGCGTTGGAGTCTTGAAACCAGTTTGAAAATCCGGGGTAGGTTGCTGCGTTTCTTTCCCCCTCGCAAGCATACTAACTTTTTTATTGACTCTCCAATCCGCAGTTATCCTAATGGTTATGAAATAGCTAATTTGGGACCACAAGAAAAAGTTAAAGGTTAAACATCCTCTAAGTAATTTAACCTAAAAAAATATAAAAGGTTCTAATAATATCTTACATTTACACCTATTTTCAGGTAAATAGACCACATGGAGTAGGGTGGGCGTCCTCGCCTGCCCTCTTATCCGGAACGGGCGAGGACGCCCGTACCACAAGAAAATGCTGTGCTTCATTTAGGTGAAAACTGCTGTAATTTGTTTGAGCTACTTGCTAAATCTACAACTTACCGTCTCATCGTTTCCTATCTTAAGGTACGTCCTGCGAACATTTCTTGAGCTCATGAACCAAAAGTCTTCTACTTCAAAGCTATGTCCTATATTTTACTGTTCTGAACTGCTGGATTTATAATTTCTGTTGAAAAGGGACTTTTGGTTACCAGAGTTATGATAAAACCTCGCTCTACTCGGTCTACTTCTTTATCGTTAAGCCAACGCCTTAGAGGATAGTTTGGTGCAAGTACTGTAGAGTAAAAATTATCTTTAGTACGAAGGCTAACCTTCACACCGTGAGCTTTTATTGCCTTTATAGTTTTAATCAACCCTGTCATCCATTGACGTGCTATTTCTTCATTAGGAGCGAGATTTTGTAAAGATAATTCGTTGAGTATGATATCAAAATCCACTTTCTATTCTCCCGCAGGTTCTAACAAAGCATCTAAGCTTTTTTCCCACTCGTCAAAGAAGCCATCGGGCCATTTGTCTATTCGTCCATTTCTATCAATTCTTGGTGAAACAACTTCAGTAAAAGCCTGTCTTCCTTTTTCCTGTCGTTGAAAGTAATGCAACTGAACATCTTCAGGAGGAAGTTTCCCGCCATGAACCGCAAGACGAATTCCGTTTAAAACATGGTCGCTGTGAGTTTCTATCACAACTTGAACACCACAACTGGCTGCTAGAGCTAGCAACTCACCCATTTTTGCTTGTCCTTGAGGATGTAGATGGGCTTCTGGATTTTCAATTATAATTAGCGTTCCTGGCTTAGAGGACAGTAATGTTACGATGATTGGCAAAGTGTAGCTAATCCCAAATCCAACATTTGTAGCACGATAAGGGTTGTTATCTCCGTAGGAATATTGAAGACTCATCAAATCTACATCTGGTTTAGAGGAGATTTTAATGCGTGTCCCAGGACTAACCTCTCCTATCCATGCTTCAACTTGATTAATAAGATTCCATGACTTTGCTTTTGGATGGCTCAGTTCTCCATTCGGAATATCTATATCTTGATAAATCGAAAGAAAATGTGCAGTGTATTCTCCCCTAGTACCAATTTGCCCAAGTCGTCGTACTTGATAATCTGACATTTCATTAAAAGGTCTCGGTTCAATACGCTCTGCTTGAAGGTAATGGAAGTTATTGCTGAAAAGACTTAACCTATAAACTTCTTGAGTAAGGCTTTTTGATGCAATATTTAATACATCAACCTCTCTGTCATAGTTGAAACGCCATATTCCTTCTATGCCATTTTCAAAAACAATATCAAAGCCAATAGGATCTTCTTTTCCTGCACCCTCAAAAAGTGCATCTTGAGCCGTACCAATACAAACCAAATCACCATTCAATGCTAAACCTATATCTGGTAACAACCCTTGTTGAAACGATTGACGTAGGAGCAGTAGAGATTGCAGTACAGAAGACTTGCCAGTACTGTTAAGACCTGAAAGTAGAGTAAGTGGTCTAAATTCAAGGAACTGATTTTCAAAAGGCTTGAAATTAATTAAGCGTAGTGAGCGAATCATCGTAGTACTTCCTGAATGATTTTTTCAATCGTACTAAATCTATATTCTACTTTGTTTGCAGCTTGAGATATAGATACTAAAAAATCTTTATCATTATCTACACAATTGATAAAATTATTAATTAATTCTTGCTTGCCTTTCTGGAGTTTTTCAATTTCTCGATCGCTAAGTTTACTTAAATTTACTGACCAGGCTTCAAATAAGGATTTATTAACAGGATAGTTTTTTTTATTTTTCTTAGAAATTTTACGAAACGCATTTTTTCCAAAAATGTCAAATGCTGTGTTCATTGCACTTTTAAATTTTTTCTCAATGTTCTCTAATTCTTCTTCTGATAAGTTATTTGTTTTAGACAAGGCTTTACTTAAAAAAGAATCTCTAGTTTCTTCTTTATAATCCTTATAGGAAGTCAGTGTAAAAGCTAAGAAACCAAGTACAAATTCTCGGTCATCCATACGCTTTTTTTTCGAATCACTAAGATTAATAACCTGCCGAAATTCCCGAGTTTCTGTAAGCTTAATCAAGAATTGGTTTGCCTTACCTGGATTTAAAGCATGACGCAGTTCTTGAGGAGAAAGAGGTACGCCTCCTGTGTTAATTCTCTTAAAAATGTTGTATTTGACTGCAATAGGTGTACCTTTCTCAATTAAATAGACAGTAACCTGGGTTTCCTCAATCCGACGCTGGTATCTGCGTTCCAGTTGATCGTAGGTTTTACCTTCAAGCTCTTTGAGGTACTCGAGTCCGCTTAGCTTCAGCTTCTTATCACTAACAAATTGCTTCAAGGCAGATAGCCGTTGCAAACCATCTACAACCAACCATTTATCTTCATTGGTGGCATCCATATAGAAAGCAGGTAGTGGAATCCGAATGAGGATAGATTCAATGAGTCGGCTTTTAACATCCTCCTTCCATATATTCGCTTGACGTTGAAAATCGGGTGCTAAATCTAGCGCTTGCTCATCAATTCGTCTCAGTAATTGTTCAATGGTAGGTTCTTTGGTAACAATGTTAATTTTCTCAGGATCGTATCGTAAAGTAGTGTCTTTTTCATTAACCTGTTCTTCTTCATTATCTTCTTCATCTAAAACGTCTTCATCAAGTAATTCTGTGTTCTGATTATTCAGAATTTCCATAACAGATACTCCTTTGTATTAATATTGATTCAGTTTATAGTCAGTCATAGTTGTATGTGCTCATTTAGCGAACTGAAGTTGTAAGGGCGAACGACCTTATTCCTACGAGCGTCGGCACGCAACAGGTTGGCGCAGCTTGTCCGCAGGGCTTACGTCCCTACCAATGTACTTCATTTACCTGAAAAATGCTTTCATAAGTAGCTCATGGGTTACTGTCTTTTAAAATCATAGCGTTTGTTTAAAAGTTGAATACATTTTGAGATAAGTTGCGATCGCCATTTTTTTAGAAAGTGTATCTTTTTCCAAAAAACCAACTTGCTAGCTAAAACAGTTTATGAAAAAGAAAGTGCTAAGTGTGAATAAGCACTGAGCACTCATAAAGCTTGCTATTTAGTAAGAAACAAGCAAATTTATTTGTCAGAAAAAACTAACCTTATTACCATTTAGGAAACAAGACTACTGAGTGGTGCAACCCCTGCTAAATCCAAAATTTGCGGAATCAAATCTTCACGCTTAACTGCCATCATATGGACACCATGACACAATTGACGCGCTATCTGCACTTGCTCGGCAGCAATTTTCATTCCTTCTTCAAGGGGGTCTTTTGCTTGTGCCAACCTATCAATGATGTGTTGGGGAATCTTCACACCCGGTACACAACGATTGATAAATTCTGCGTTTTTAGCTGATTTCAACAGGAAAATTCCTGCCAAAATCGGTTTATTACAGCCTGCAGCTATTGTGTCCATAAACTTTTCCAGCCGCTCAAAATCTGTAATCAACTGGCTTTGGAAGAACTGCGCCCCTGCTTCCAATTTGCGCTCAAATCGGCTTTGCAAACCCGACCAACTGCCACATTGGGGGTCAACTGCAGCACCAGCAAATAAATTCAGCGCCCCATCTGTTAGGGATTGCTCGTTGGAGTCAACACCGTGATTGAGTTTTTGAATCAGTTGCAGCAGCCGCACGGACTCCAAGTCAAATACGCCTTTAGCTTGCGGGTGGTCACCAGCTTTTACGGGGTCACCAGTCAAAGCTAGTATGTTATGGATACCCAAGGCATGAGCACCCATCAAATCGGCTTGCAAAGCAATACGGTTGCGATCGCGGCACGCAAGCTGACAAATTGGTTCGATACCGTTTTGCAGCAAAATTGTCGATGCTACTAGAGAACTCATCCGCAGTACAGCGCGGCTACCATCAGTTATGTTGACGGCATGAACCCTCCCCTTAAGGGTCGCCGCCATTGCGATGGTGTGTGTTGGATCTCCTCCTTTTGGAGGTGCGACCTCAGCGGTCACTAAGAACTCCCCTGCTTGCGCGGCTTTGCGGAATGAATTCAAGGGAGTGTTGTTCAGCGTATCCTGCATAAAATTGGGATTGATGAATTTGAGATTTTAGATTGACCATCAATCTAAAATCTAAAATCTAAAGTGTAAAATTGCTACAGTGGCATTGAGTAACCCATTGCAGTTTTTACTTGTGCGAGAGTTTGGTTGGCGACAGCCTCGGCTTTGTGTCTGCCATCCCGCAGTACGGATTCCAGATAGCCTTTATCGTCCATTATCGCCTGATACTTTTCTTGGATGACTTTTAGCGCTTCAATTGCCGTATCCGTTAACAAAGGCTTAAATTGACCCCAGCCCATATCTTGGCATTCAGCGGCAACTTCTTCCTTTGTCTTGCCTGAAAGCAGCATATATAGCGTTAATAAATTGTTACTTTCAGGACGTTCCGGATTGTCAAACTCCAAACCGCGCACGGGATCGGTTTTGCAGCGCTTAATTTTTTTGGCAATTTCGTCAGAAGAATCTAACAAATTAATGCGGCTCAAATCTGAAGGATCGGACTTCGACATTTTCTTAGTACCATCCGTCAAACTCATCACCCTTGCGCCTTCCTTACGAATCATCGGTTCTGGCAACTTGAGCACTGGTTTATCGGGTTTGGCAAACAGGTGGTTAAATCGATTCACAATATCCCGCGTCAATTCCAAATGTTGTTTTTGGTCTTCACCCACTGGTACCTTATCCGTTTGGTACAGCAGAATATCCGCAGCCATCAGTGCTGGGTAGTCCAACAAACCAGTATTAACGTTTTCTCCCTGCTTCACTGCCTTTTCTTTAAACTGGATCATATCTTCCAGCCAATTTAGGGGCGTGATGCAATTCAGCAACCAAGTCAGTTCGCTGTGGGCAGAAACGTGAGATTGTATAAAGATAGTAGAGTAGTTTAAATCAATACCACATGCAAGATAGAGAGCTGCAATGGTATAGCTATCAGACGCTAGTGTTGCTGGGTTGTGCGGTACGGTAATCGCGTGCAAATCCACCACACAAAAGAAGTTATCGTATTGATGTTGAATTTCTACCCAGTTGCGAATTGCACCTAAGTAGTTACCTAAGTGCAAATTGCCAGTTGGTTGAACGCCAGAAAAAACTCGTTGCTTACCCATTGATTTCCACTATAGTGTGCTCAAACCCCGCTTTGTAAAGTTGCGGTCACAAATCTCATTCAATTTTGACATTATACCCATCACCTTACGAGCCTTGGTCAGAGTATATCACTGGAGAAATGGGTAAAGCACCCCAACCATTTTGCGACCGATTAGCTTTTGCAGTGGAAGAAGCCCATCTCAGTATGGCATTCAAGGAGCATGCCGCACGCCCTCTTATTGAAAAAATGTCAGCATTTGAAAGGAGAAATTATGCCACAAAAATTTACCCAAATTGCCTTTACTCCAGCCGTCAAAGCCGCCCAAGAACAAAGGGGATCGCGTGAGACTTATGCCCGATTTGAACATTAGGTGGTAGATAACTCAGGAGTTGTTTTCTTAGACTCTTGGATGTTTCTGGCAAAGAACTCAAAACCCTCAACGGGTACAGCAACTACGTATGAAGACTTCAATCGCTCTTGGGGAAATAGCTGTAAAACTAATCAGAAAATGATATCCGTCAACCTCACATTGTTTGACGACTTTGGCATAGAAGTATTTTTCTTCTGTAGCTAGTTCTGTGTCAATTAATAACTTGAGCTTCAGATTACTGAAGATTTTTAAGGAATGTGGCGATCGCAGTTGCGCTCCTTTTTCTGAAAGGCTCACCAATTCCCCCTGAAAGACTGGTCCAACAGCCTGTTTGCCCTGCAAAACGGTATACTCTACAGGGAGTTTCCGCTCCAGATTAATGATTTCTTCATCGTCTAGAGGTAAGAACAGGTTATATTTACCACCAATGCCCCGGACTTCACAAATAGTTACCGGTTCTTTCATTCCCTTGGGTTCTATTTGTGATTGTGCGGTTATCTGAAGGTCAATATTAGCATCTTTCCGTGTATTTTCGGAAATCAAAATCTGTCCCCCCACAGTGTAAGTTTCAATTCGCGCCGCCAAATTAACATGACTGCCAATGACTGTATATTGGGCACGTTTTTGAGAACCAATATTTCCCGCGACAACCTCCCCTGTATTAATCCCAATTCCCATTTCAAGGGTTGGTAAATTCATTTGCTGAATTTGTGCATTTACTTGCTGCATGGCTAATTGCATCTCCACAGCACAGGCGATAGCTCGTTGGGAATCATCATTACGGCATATAGGCGCACCAAACATGACAAAGATGCCATCACCCATAAAATCGCTGATTGTACCTTTATATCGCTCAATAACATCCGTCATTGCCCCTAAATAAAGATTGAGAATCTTCACAACTTGTTCGGGTGGCAATTGTTCGGAAATAGCGGAGAATCCTCTCAGATCGGAGACAAGAACTGTAACTTTTTTCCGCTCTCCCCCCAGCTTTAAACCAGAAGGAGTTTCCAATATATTTGCAAGTATTTCATCGGTCAAATAGCGACCGATGGTTTTTCTCATTTCAGTAGCACTTTGGGCCACATACTGGGTAACCGCGATCGCCGATCCTCCTAATGCTAGCAGCGAAGGGACAACGGGAATCCACCAACCTCCTAGAAACGCCACAAAGCTACCACCAAGCAAACAGCAACCTACAAGGAAAATACTGACAACCATCAGGTTTTTCTGAGTGTTGTTGTGGCGTTGCAGCCAACACAAAGTAGCACCAACGATCGCACAAATCAAAATCAACAACCACTCTAGCGGCTCAGGCAAGCATTTAATAAGCTGACGATTATCCAAAGCCGCACTTAAAATTTGACTAATTAAATTGGCATGAATTGTTACACCCGCCATGCGTTTGGGGGAAGTCAATATGTGACTGCTGTAAGGCGTGTAAAATAGATCCTTCAAACTTTCAGCAGTTGTACCAATTAAGACCACCTTGCCTCGCAATAAATCCGGTGGAATGCGGTCTTCTTGCACATCTGAGAGAGAGATTCTGGTAAACTGTTGTATCCCTCCCCGGTAATTCAACAGCACTTGGTAGCTACCTGCATCTGCTCGAACGTAACCCCCATCATTAGCTTCAAAGGTATAAAAAACACTATTACCTAATTGCAAGTAATTGGGATTATTTTTTGCTGGTTTCTCGATAATACCTTCAGGTTTTAAGTACAATAATGCCAGTTTTAACGCAAAGCTTTCAAGAGTCTCCTCCTCGTTGACATTTAGGTACAATAACCCGCGTCGAATCTTACCATCGCCGTCTAATGGCAGGTCATTGGCTCCAATTTGCTGGCGTTGTTTCAGTATGGGTGAGGGATTAACTGCAGAACTGTCAGGAGTGTGAGAAACTTTTTGCACTCCAATTAAATTGGGTGTAGACTCAAAAACCTTGAGTAGTTCTTGATGACCGGGATGTACGGGTAAGTCACGATAGAGGTCTAAACCTATGGCTCTAGGTTGTTGTTGTTTGATTTTCTCTAAGACTTTAGCAAGCTCCCGATCGGATATGGGCCATTGACTTTGTTTGCGGATATCTGCTTCATTAATATCAACAATCGCAATACGGGTATCGGTGCAAACAGCACTGGACTATTTTCACCAAGCCCTTTTACTCAAGCAACAGATGGGAGATAAACTGGGGGAAGCGATTAGTCTCAACAACATTGGCAATGTCTACTTAGATTTAGGAGACTCGCAAAAAGCACTGAATTATTTTCAAAAATCCCTTTCCCTGAGGAAGCAGGTAGGAGACAAACGAGGAGAAGCTCGTACTCTCAATAACATTGGTTATGTCTATTTGGATTTTGGCGCACGGGAAAAAGCATTAGAATATTTCCGTCAATCTTTGCCTTTGTATCAACAAACGGGAGATAAGTCAGCAGAATCTCATACCCTCAACAATATTGGTACAGTCTACTTAGATTCAGGAGAAACGCAAAAAGCACTAAATTATTTTCAACAATCCCTAGTTCTCAAGCGATACGTAGGAGACAAAATAGGGGAAGCTGGTAGCCTGAACAACATTGGTACGGTTTATTTAAGTTTGGGAGAAAGACAAAAAGCGTTGGATTATTTCCTCCAATCCTTACCTCTATTTCAAACTGTGGAAAATAAATTAGGGTTAGCAGCGAATCTCAATAATATTGGCAGAGTGTATTTAAATTTGGGAGAACAGCAAAAAGCACTCAATTATTTCCACCAATCTTTGCCTCTATACCAACGAGTAGGAAACAGGGGAGGAGAAGCTCAAACCCTCTATAACATCGCCTTAGTGCAACGGAATCAAGGCAACCTTAACGCAGCCCTCACTCAAATCAAAACAGTCATCGACATTGTTGAAGATTTACGCACCAAAATTGACTCCCAAGAATTGCGTGTCTCCTATTTTGCTACAGTGCAGGATTATTATCAGTTCTACATTGATTTGCTCATGCAGTTGCACAAACAACAACCATCTCAAGGATATGATACTCTGGCACTGCAAATCAGCGAACGCGCCCGCGCCCGCAGTCTCTTGGAATTGCTGACAGAAGCTAAGGCGGATATTCGTCAAGCAGTGGAACCAAAGCTACTCTCCCAAGAGCGGAACTTACGGCAACAACTAGATGTTTTAGAAAAACGTCGAGTACAGCTATTAGGTGGTAACCATACTCAAGCACAGGTACAAGCTTTAGAACAAGCTCAGGAAGAACTTTTACAGCAGTATCAGCAAGTGCAGTCACAGATCCGCGCTACCAGTCCCCGTTATGCAGATCTCACTCAACCTCAACCTCTTTCGCTCCCAGAAATTCAGAAACAAGTCCTCGATGATAACACACTGCTTTTAGAATATTCTCTAGGAGAAAAACGCAGTTATCTTTGGGCAGTCACAAATAAGAAGATAACGAGTTACGAACTGCCCAAGCGTGCGGACATTGAAGATGCTGTCCAAAAGTTCCGTCAATCTATAACAACTCCGTATCTTAAGAACAGTCCATCTATAGATGCTCTCTCTGAGTTAATACTTGCACCAGTAGCCCAGCAACTGGGACAGAAACGCTTAGTCATTGTCAGCGATGGAGCTTTGCAGTACGTACCATTTGCCGCCCTGACTGCGCCCAACTCACAAAAAAGTAGCAACTACCAACCGTTACTGCTCAACCATGAAATTGTGACTCTACCCTCAGCCTCTACACTCGCTATCCTCCGACGCGAACACAAAGAACGCAAACCTGCGACTAAAACATTAGCTGTGTTAGCAGATCCTATCTTTAGTCGTGATGATGAGCGTCTCCAAGGTAAAGGACAAGTGTCTCGCCCACCAGATTCAGAAAACAATTTAGATAATCTCAGTTTAACCAGAGCAGCCAGAGACTCAGATATAAGCTTTGAGCGCTTGCCGTTTACCCGTCAAGAAGCAGAGCAAATTTTCGCCCTTGTTCCAACTAACGAAGGCAAGAAAGCTTTTGACTTTAGTGCTAATCGTACCACTGCTACTAGTAACGAGTTGAGTCAATATCGCCTGATTCATTTTGCCACTCATGGTATTCTCAACAGCAAGCATCCAGAACTATCAGGAATTGTATTATCCCTATTTAACGACAAAGGAACGCCGCAAAATGGGTTTTTGCGCTTGCACGATGTTTTTAACCTCAAACTGCAAGCAGAACTGGTGGTACTCAGCGCCTGTAAAACTGGATTGGGAGAGGAAGTTAAGGGAGAAGGATTAGTAGGATTAACCAGAGGGTTTATGTATGCCGGTAGTCCGCGAGTTTTGGTGAGCCTTTGGAGTGTGGATGACCGAGCAACATCGGAACTGATGACGATCTTTTACAAAAAGATGCTCAAAGAACGATTAACCCCTGCAGCAGCATTGCGAGCCGCACAGGTAGAAATTTGGCGGACTCAAAAATATGCTGCACCTTACTATTGGGCGGCTTTCACTTTACAAGGCGAATGGAATTAGTTCTCCATCAAGCAATAGTTCTTTGAAGTACTACCAACAGGAAAACACTCACAATTCCAATGATGGCTGGAAACGCTATTCTTCCGAATCTCATAAGTTGAACTGTATCAATATTGTAAATCTTTATGCGCTCGTTATTGCCCAGCACAACAAGCAGAAGTTGCAAGCCCAGTAATGCATAAACCACATAAAAGGCGTAATCCAGTAAAACTGTATAACCAACGCTATCTGGAAGCCGCTCAATGAGACTGATGTGATAAAAAACAACAGCTAACAATAATCCACTCACCGCTTCGATAGAGATGTGCTCGAAGGGCAAGAACATCAAGAAATAAGCAATTATCACGAAAAACAGCAGCGGTAGTAGATTCTTGACACTGAAGCTGACGACATCTCGCTTGATATGAATGCTGGCGTTGAACTGGGAATAGGGAATGTCTGAATTGGTATCAATGAGCTGTCGATTACCCAAAGTGGAACTATTAACCAGCGTGTTCTGATAAAATTGAACCCGCTCCACAATCCAACTAGTAATGCTTTTAAAAACGTTAGTTCGCTTTGCTTGCTCCAATATTCTCTTAGAATCTGCTCCCCGCATTCCCACTAGGTCTACCACATAAATGAGCTGATTGCGGGTAAGACTGGTGTTGCGAAATCGAATTTTTAGAATCTGTCGATCGAAGGGATATAACCGAAAGTCAAAGACTTCAGTGAAGTCGGCTTTCACCCGGTAGACTTTGTAGTTAACCCCATCTTTTTGACCTGCTTCAATCGGCTTGTCTAAGCTGAGTTTTTCACCCGAATCTAATCGTTCAACGCTATAGTTAGTAAATTCAATGTCATCCGCTGGCACATCTCCCTGGTAGCGAAACCAAAGGTAGAAATCAACAAGATAGCTGGATGTTTGTTCATCAATCTTGTCTAATTGGTTGATGTCCATACCAGCAAAGACAATATCGGTCTTTTGCAAGTAGCGCTCTCCAACTTTCAAGATTTCGCCGCTTTCAACCTTCTTAGCCAGATCGGGAACTACAGAGGGATCTCTCACAAGCTGAAGCTGGGTAAACGCAGAAACTAATTGCTGGCGATCGAACTGAGCGATATAGGCAGGGGATAATGCATTCCCACGCTTATCAAAGTAAACCAGACGACCGGCTCCCTCAAAAGCTGTTTCAGGGGAGGTAAATTTTTTGAGTCTTTCAATCAAAAGCGATCGCAATTGGGCTGTATTCTTACCACTAATATTCTCTTGCTTAAGTGCTTCAACCACAGCTACAGCCGCATCATAGAAGCTGGCACCAGTCCAGCCTGGTTCTCTACCATACTCTCGCTCGAAATCAGCCCTAAATTTCTGACCGCTGTCATCTAACACCCCAAAAATGACAGGAGTAACGCCTAGAAGATTTGAGGTAAAAAAGTCCTTTTGTTCCCGCTGTTTTACATCCTTGTCCAATTCTCGGATAACATCTAGGTCAGCAAAGGTGTCACCGCCAATAATCGGCAGCTTGATATTCGCTAACCTAATCTGCCGGATAAATTCAGCCGCGTCATCAAAGGCTACGGCTGCAAGCAACGCATCAGGTGCTTGATTCGCTGCAATAGATGCCTTTATACCTGTAATGACCTTCTGGAGATCTGTCTTCAGGTTTTCTTTTGTTCCCATAGCCCATTCATCCACAACGTTTCCACCCAGCTCTCGAAACGTTTGTGAAGCAGTTTCCCCAAGGTTTTTACCGTAGGCATCATCCGTATAAACCAACCCAACCTTAGAATATTTCAATATGTTCTTGGTGTAATAAGCCATCAAAACTGCCTGATCTTGGTTGGAAAAAACGGTGCGAAAGAACCAGTTGAAGTCAGCCAATCGGTCGGCAGTGGCTGAACCGCTGATCACTGGTACGTTGTATTGCTGATATGCCTTACTAGCAGCGAAAGTCACTCTACTGCCATCATGCCCGATAGCAGCAACTGCCTTCGAGCGCCCAATTTTGTCGCCAACCTGGAGCGCCACCTTTTCATCACTTTTATCATCGTAGGCAGTGACAACCAAACGCTTGCCATGAATTCCACCTGCCTGATTCACCGATTTGATATAGAGCTTAACGGCGTCAACATTATTTCGACATGTCGCTGTGTTCGCCGGACAGGCAACAGCAATGTCGATCGTCTCCTGAAAAGGATTGAAGGTGGCAAGTGTGACGGTGGTAATAAAAGCGAAGACTACAAGCAGAAACCAAAGCAGGAACTTTTTAGGCATAAAATTACAACAGTGCAGTCACAAATATATCAGGAGTTACATAACTGGCGCAAAATGGGGGAGGGACGAGGGCTGAGCGTGCAATAATTTCAATCAGACAAACACACATGGCGTAATTTCACGCTTCTCTTCGTTATTTTTGAGAAATTTTTCTAATAATTGCATCCACAATGCCATCCCCCGTAGTGATGTTACAAACATCAATTCCATTATTAACGAAGTTAATTAAAATATCATAAATCTTTGTCAAATAATCATAGGAAAAGTTTGACATAGATATTAAAAACTATTATTCTATTTTTTACAACTAAAGAACAAATACGATATGAGAGAATCTACGGAAATAATAAACCGCTCGATTTAATGCGATCGGTCACGAGCATGAAGACAATCAGTTTTGAAGAAGGTAGCAGGGAGAGGACAGGAGATTCTGACCACCTTTAGGAAGCGAGCCACTAAGAGCCCGTCGGTGTCGCTTGGTTAACAACCCGTAAAGTCCCCATTCCAGCTTTCTATTTCAGTATTTTCCCTGATTTTTTCAAAAAAGATTTCCTACGGTTTTTCAGCTATGAATTTATTTTATTGAGAATAAGCAGCCACTCCTTTACCAAGTGCAACATTTCCGTTCAAATTGTTCGTAAATGATTATCTAGTATTTCCTCTGAAGGCAAGTTTATTTATTTGCCTTTACGATATGGATTGACATTTGAACTCTCCCCGCTTTAAAAATCGAGGATTCCAAACTGTTGTTAATACGAGGGACAAGTGCCGCTTTGTAACGTTTTGTCTGGCTCAAGCAGATCTAAGAGGGCGTTTATAAATAAAAAATTAAAGAGAACCGCAATCATTACCCAAGACAGGTATTTTAAAATCAGACAGTAGTTGTATTTGAACGTGGTACCATGAGTCGAAACCCTTACCCCACAGAGATATCTGATACTAAATGGGATTTGAGCAAATCAAAAAAATGTTTAAATACAACTCGATATCTTTAATGGTCATGGTTCAAAAACAGAGCCGAGACTCTTTAAAGTTTCAGCTAACTCAAACTCAAATCGTCCATAACAATTATTTACGATATTAAACAGCATGACAATAACTAATAACTCTACCAACGTGACGGTTGGTGAAACGGGTAATTATCCAGGTCGTGCGTACTTTGTTCGACATGGTGAAAGTACGAGCAATGAACGCAACATTTTTGCGGGAGTACTGGATGTTGACCTTACAGCATTTGGTAGGCTGCAGGCACGCCGTGCAGGTGTTGACATTAAGAAAAAAGGTGTCAAGTTTGATGCAGTATACGTTTCTCACATGAGACGGGCGAGGCAAACTTGTGAAATCGCCCTTGCTGAAAGTCAGGCGCTGAAGTCACCCGATATTCCCATTCAAATCGACCATCGGATTAGTGAGAAATCCTTCGGTATTTTTGCGGGACGTAACCTGAATTTACTTCGTCTTGCCCTTGGCTATGAAGGCTTCGAGGAAATGTTGCATTCCCATAACGAAGCACCTCCGGCTGGTGAGAAGATTGCACAAGTTTACGCACGCGCTGCTTCTTTCTATGAGGAGCGAGTTGTACCACACTTGAAACGGGGTGAAACTGTTTTAGTAGTGTGTCATCAATATGTATTGGAGCCTTTAGCACTTTATTTAAGTGATTTACCACCGACTGCTTATAAACATCTAAAACTTCCTAATGGTAAGGCTTTGAGTGGCGAGGAGCTAGTCAAGTTCCGCGACAAGGAATCCGGTGGTGCCGCTGCCATGCGTAAACAGATCAACGATCTGTCAATTATGTGGGCAATTTTGATCTATGCTGCTGCTTTCTTACTGGGATGCTTGGTAAGAGCACTCATCGGCTCGGCAGGAATTCCGTCAGAGCTATTTCGAGGGATAATCGTTGCCTGTCTTGCGGCTTCAACGTTTTACACCTACCTAGATATTGACTTTGCAGCAAGTAAACGCAAAGTAACTGCATCGGCTAAGTATATAGTCTACGGGTCAATGTTGCTGCGATGGGTAGTTGGGCTACTTTTAATATTTTCGGGAATCTTGTATCAAGGTCCGGGCGATTTATACAAAGTCATGTGGGTGCTGTTTTGGATGGTTCCACCAGCCCTGACTTCCCCAGTTTTATCAGTACTCTGGGGCGGTAATCTTTACCCTTCAGCTCTCTTGTCAAGGATGCTATCAATCATCGTTCCAATTGCATTGATTGTGACATTTACCTTGGCAAGACAACTACCAATTAACTCTTCGAGCCTGCAATTTTTCTTTGTAATTCTCATTGCTGGTTTGGCAATACCAGGAGCGATCGCCCAATTTTGGCGTTCCAAATCTCCTGTTGAATCAAACCACCACAGTAAGAACTGGAACGCAAAATGATTCGCTCAAACCTGCGCTTAGTTGTATCCATTGCCAAACGATATTTAAATCGCGGAGTTCCTTTCCTGGATTTAATCCAAGAAGGAGCAATGGGATTAAACCGTGCTACAGAAAAATTCGATCCAGATAAAGGATATAAGTTTTCCACTTACGCCTACTGGTGGATCAGACAAGCGATTACACGTGCTATAGCGAATGATGCACGGACAATCCGCTTACCCATTCATATTGTTGAAAAACTGAATAAACTCAAAAAAGCGCAACGGGAACTCAAACAAAAACTTGGTCGCAACCCAACTGAGTTGGAGATGGCGGAAGCTTTGGAAATTCCTGCACCACAACTACGCCAGCTCCAACAATTACGACGTCAAGCACTTTCCCTGAACCACCGTGTTGGTAAAGAAGAAGACACGGAATTGATGGATTTACTGGAAGATGAAGATAACCAATCTCCAGAGGCAAAGATGAACGAAACCATGATGCGTCAGGAGATTTGGGAAGTATTGGGTGATGTCCTGACTCCAAGAGAAAAAGACGTTATCTCCCTCCGGTATGGCTTAGTTACCAGCGAACCCTGCACTTTGGAGGAAGTGGGCAATATGTTCAATCTCTCGCGTGAAAGAGTTCGGCAAATTCAAAGCAAAGCCATGCGAAAGCTCAGACGGCCTCACATCGCTAAACGCTTAAAGGGTTGGCTAATATGATAAGTCAAAAGTCGTAGAGACCCGTTATGGCGGGTCTGTACAAAAGTCAAAAGTCAACAAATGAAGACTCTTGACTATGTACTAATGTCTGTGGACTATGGACTATGGACTATTGACTGTGGACTATTAACGAATGATTACGAATAGCAAACTTATATTACGTTTTTCTGAGCCAACCGATTGTGATGTACTTTTTGAGTTAGTGCAGGCGCTAGCAGAATATGAAAAGTTATCTCATGCCGTTACTGGTAATGCCTTAGCGCTTCAAGAACACTTGTTTGGCTCACCAAAATACGCAGAAGCAATACTAGCAGAATATGAAGGGCAAGCTGTAGGGTTTGCCCTATTTTTTCACAATTATTCAACCTTTTTAACAAAGCCAGGAATTTATCTGGACGATTTGTTTGTTTTACCAGAATATCGTCGGCAAGGTATTGGCAAATCTCTCCTCACAAAAGTGGCTCAGATAGCTGTGGAACGGGGCTGCGGACGTTTAGAGTGGAGCGTTTTGGATTGGAATGAGCCAGCCATTGTATTTTACCGTCGTATGGGAGCAAGTATTTTGGAAGATTGGAGAATTTGCCGGGTTACTGGGGTAGGACTAATTCAGTTATCAGAGAACAGTAAAGAGTAAAGCGATAGCACTGCCGATAGAGTGTGTTAAAGCAGCGTCTCTATGAGACGCTATCGCTAATAACTGAATCAACGTTGATGTTTGACAACTTGTCTTTTGACAAGAACAGTTATAAATCTCAAAATTAGGCTGGGTATGGTGGCGTGAATTTATTGTAGAGAGAACACCCATGAGAAAGATTCTTTCAGTTTTGTTTGTAAGCGTAGCAATTTTCGCCTTTGCCTTTAATAGCCCAGCTTTCGCTACAGATGCAGTTAAAGGAGCCAAAGTTTTTAGTGCTAATTGCGCGTCTTGTCATGCGGGTGGTAAAAATTTAGTTCAAGCTCAAAAAAGCCTGAAGAAAGATGCTTTGGAGAAGTACGGAATGTATTCCCAAGAATCGATTATCGCTCAAGTCACAAACGGTAAAAATGCTATGCCCGCCTTTAAAGGTCGTCTCAAACCAGAGCAAATTGAGGATGTCACTGCATATGTTCTGGAACAAGCTGATAAAGGTTGGAAATAGAGTAGAGGATTAGGTTGATTTTCGTTGGTATAACTTATAACTTTTGTAGGGTAAACAAAATGCCCATCTTCATGGGTAAAGAGGCGAGTTAACGATACTAAGTTCGTAGTTGCTCTTGAGCGTTGCAAGCTTAATTCAAAAGGATTTCACGAACTTTATATTTCTTGACATATTGTTGTTGGTTCTCGCCTACTTACTTACGAAAAAATCAACACTCAACTGAAAACTCCAAAAACCCGGTTTCTCTAACAAACCGGGTTTGAGATTAAATGTTGGGTTGACTCATATCTTGCACCACCGTTTCCCAATCGAAAATAATAGGCCCAAAAGCTTATTATTACGTAGGTAGGGCTATGCCGCACACCCCTTTATTGAGAAGGTGCAAGATGTCACGATAGCGATATCTTAAGAATCTCCGTGGCTGTCTTCCCGGAGAGTGTCAAAGTAGTTGTCTACCATAGTAGTTGAGTTAGATAATCTTCTTAGCTAAATAACAAGATTTCAACAAGTTGGCTTTAATTTATTTGAGGTACCAGGAGCTATGACAACTTCAAAAAGCGAATTTGAAAGCAACAAAACTGAGCAAGAATGGAAGGAAATTTTAACAACAGAACAATTTCGCGTACTGCGCCAACACGGCACGGAACGCCCTCACACCAGCCCACTCAACAAGCAGTATGCCAAAGGAACTTACCTCTGCGCTGGTTGTGGTCTACCCCTATTCACATCTGATACTAAGTATAACAGTGGTACTGGTTGGCCTAGTTTCTTCAATCCGATTGAAGGTGCTATCGACACATCTGTAGATAGGTCATTATTTATGACCAGAGTAGAAGTTCATTGTCAACGTTGCGGCGGACATCTAGGTCATGTGTTTGATGACGGTCCCGAACCTACGGGTAAACGTTATTGTATCAACGGTGTTTCTCTGAACTTTACTCCAGAAGAATCATGAAATGAATTCTTTTGGTTCACGTAATACCAATTGTTTATGAAGCTGCACGCGATTTTACCCCTCCTAACCTCCCCAAAGTTCGGGGAGGTGCCATAGGCGGTGGGGTTTTTCTATGCATCTTCATAGAATCGGTATTAGCTAGATCTCCTAAACAAGTAGGGATCTAGCAGTTCGTCGAAATTAATATGGTGGAGTCTTAGAGATAAGCTAATTTATTAATTGCAAGCTAAGGGACTTCCAAATAAAAAAATACTCAAAAATTTCTTGTGGTACGTCTGTCTCAGACGTCGCAGGTGGCGGGCGAGGACGCCCACCCCAAAATATTGATTAATTTATTTCTTGGCGCTTATCTTCTGATTGCTTATTGAGAAAAATTCTTTAAAAGATATTGTAAAAAATTTTCTCTTTCAAGAGAAAGATGAATTGAACACCACAAATGGTGTTTAAAGAAGAAAGTTTAACTTCTTGCAAAGAATATACTATCGAAACTTCCATCAATATGGTGTAGAGGTGCAAAATGTTATCAGAACAAGAGGCAGCTAGCATACTTCAGTCAAACAATATGAACCCGAGCACACTTCAACTACAAGGGAAAAGAACTTTAGTAGCTAAGCTAATCAATAGTTATTCATTCATAATTAAGCGAGATGAATCAACACCTGGTTATTTGTGTGCCTGTTTAAATCATCAGAAAAGTGGAAATTTAATAACTTGGAATAGAATTGACAAAGATTCTCTTTTATTGGCTATTAAAAATGTGGAAGAATTTCTGGGACTCAAGCCAAGATGGAAAGTAGAAATCGATCGCTCAATGACTATTGTGACCGTAGCGTTTTTGTCTCTACTAATAAGTATAGGCTATACCTTTGGCAGTAAATTAGCTTATTGCAGTGCCCAGCGTCAAGATATACCGTTATCAGAACCCGAACAGCTATCAGTTATGAGTGAATAGCGATTGTCAGCGTTCGTCTTGTAACAATCTCTTAAATCATGCATTAGAGAGGAGACACTCGGTATTTCCAAGATACCGGGTTTTTAAGGTTGGTCACTCACGTTATACAAATAGGATGGAAATAAGTGCTATTACGTAATTGTAAACTTTTGATTTAGAATTTAAATTTTTAATTTGGAAATCGAAAAAAAACCTGGAGAAATTGACACTTCCTTATGGAAAAGTGCGAATGTTAGGAATAAGCTACCCCGTTTTTTAGGAGGGCTTCTTTAATGAGTAAATTCTTTCTTCCTCCTCTTCCTCCAGAGGATTTACCATCTCAAGATCTGCAACTTGATGTTTTACTTCTACGACAACTAGAAGAAACAGTTGGCAAACGCTTCTACCAAGCTTGCGGTCCCATAATGCGGATTTTGTTATCAAGTTGTCACTGGTATTTCACAATAAACGCTGGCACGCTAACTTTGCTCGTTATTTGCTATGACTTAGAAAGTTACTGGCATATCGCTAACATTGTTCCCGATATTGTTAAAAGGTTAAAACTGTTTTCTAATAGTGCCAAAATCCGTTTGTGTCCCCCAGTAGACAAAGGAATTGCCAGGGAATTTGGGATGGATGAGGTTTAGGTTTTATAAAGATTAGGGGCATTGGTGTAAATAAGTGGGTAGAATTAAATTTAACTAAGTTAAGGTCATTAGTTATTAGTCATTTGCTCGTTATAAATAACTAATAACAAAAGACAAAGGACGAACCTTACTAGTTAACTTTAGTTCTATCCACTTATTCAGTCTCTACTCCATTAACATGAGCTGTAGTGGATCTAGACGAATATACCAGGGTGATTGTTTATCTTTTAAGATTGCCCATTTCTCCTTAAACACCTCCGCTTGTAGGTGGTAATCGCTGTGATTTGCAAATGGCTGGTGTAACTTGACAAACAGCGTCATGCGGTGAGGTGTTTCGCTTGCTCTTGCTAGCCAGCAGGGAAAAGTATTTTCTTGGTTGGGATCGTTGGTAAAGATAAGATGATGGGCACGAATTCCCACATGAGTCAGCCCATCTGGAATAGATTCAACAACTTGCAGGGTACAACCCCAGTCAGTCGCCTCTACCCTTTGGGAGTCTACAGCGATAGCACGAGAAAAGTTCTTGCACCCTGTTATTCTGGCAACCCCTAAAGTGGAGGGTCGCTCAAAAATTTCATTTCTGGAACCAAGTTGCACTGTTGTTCCGTGTTCCATCACCATTAAGTTTGGACAAACTCGATAAGCCTCTTCCATGTTGTGTGTCACAAATAAGGTAACACCTTCGTAAGAGGCTAATGTTTCAATCATTTGCTGTTCCAGTTGGCTTCGCAAGTGAGTATCTAGTGCTGAAAACGGTTCATCTAAGAGCAGGGCTTGCGGTTGACTTGCCAAGGCTCTAGCCAGTGCAACTCTTTGTTGTTGACCCCCAGAGAGTTGATGGGGATAGCGCCTGCCCAATCCCTGCAATTGCACTGTGACTAGTTGGGCTTCTACTTGTTGCTTAATTGCGGACGCTGATAGTCCTTTAGGCAAGCCAAAAGCAATGTTTTGTGCCACTGTCATGTGAGGAAATAAGGCATAGTTCTGGACTAAAAATCCAACACGGCGATCGCGAGGTGGCAAATTAATGCCCCGTTCGGAATCGAACAACACCCTGTCGTTTAAAACAATCCGACCTCTTGTTGGTGTTTCTATTCCAGCAATGCAGCGCAAAATCATACTCTTGCCAGCACCCGATCCCCCTAATAATCCCAAGGGCTGGACTTCAGTGGTAAAGGATGCTGACAAATGAAATCCAGGTAAATGTTTTTCAAAGTTTACAACCAACCCTGAAGAGGACACGGGAACATGGGGAAAGCCAGAAGAGGAGAGCGAGGATAAATCTTCCCCTGCTTGCTTGCTTTCCTGCTTCCCTACTCCTCTGTTGGTTCGTGCTTCCTGCCACAAATTAACTGCAATAATCCCAGAGAGAGAAACGACCACAATCACTATTGCCCAGAACCAGGCTTCATTCATTGCTCCGCCTTCAACAGCAAAGTAGATAGCCATTGGGATAGTCTGGGTTTGTCCGGGAATATTACCAGCCAGCATCAAGGTGGCTCCGAATTCACCCAAAGCACGGGCAAAAGCCAAAGTCGTTGCTGCCAAAATTCCTGGAAGCGCTAAGGGTATGGAGATGCGCCAAAAAATTGTGCTTTCAGAAGCGCCAAGAGTTCTGGCGACCCGTAGGAGATTGGCATCAATTTGTTCAAAGGCTCCTAATGCCGTGCGGTACATCAATGGAAAGGCTACAACTGTGGCAGCGATCGCAGCGCCGTACCAAGTGAAAACGACAGAAAAGTCCAGTAAGCTCATAAACTGACCCAGTGGGCCATTCTTACCGAACAGCAATAGGAGTAGAAAGCCGACGACTGTGGGTGGCAAAATCAGGGGAGCAACGAAGATTCCCTCAATAAATGACTTTCCCTTACCTCTATATCCCAACATCCAATAGGCGGCAGCAATACCCAGGAAGAAGGTGATAAAAGTCGCAAGTAGGGAAGTTTTGAGGGATATCCAAAGAGGAGATAAATCGAGTGGCATTGTTTAAGATAATGCGCGTCGTATTTTATACTTTTTTCAACAGAAATTATTTCACCGAAAATAAAAGGGCGGAAGCCCCTGAATTTTATTCATGGGGAGGAAGCCCGTAGCTGATTTTAATCAGTGTTGAAATATCTTAGAACGCATAGGAGTAACCGTCCTTTTGATGAATCGGTGAGCAAAATCTGTGGCTAATACCCGTAATACGACCACTTTTGGTAACAATATCAAAACTCCCTGATTTACGGCACAACACTCGACCAACGTACTCGCCAACCTTCTTGCCAGTAGAGACAATGGCTTTAACAATGTCCCCAGTTTTGAATCCAAAATGGATCTGTTTGCGATCTCGATGTCTAGTTGGAAACCCATAGCGGTCAGTACCACACATTTGACGTGTCCCCCAACCAGTACACTTGATACGTAATGGTTGTTGGGTTAGCAACTGAATTGTTTCGACATCTCCAACACACGCTGCATCAATCCAGTGTTGTTTGGGCAGTTCAAGCCTTGTTCGATTGTATTTAGTTTGTCCACCCGTTCCCGTTGTGGTGAGTAGGATGTTTTTTAAGGTGTGGAATAATTCCCAACGAGTCGCATTGACTGCAGGAGCATCTTTCAATGGTTGCGTGGCTTGTCGTTTTATTTTTTCCAACCTAGAACCATCCTTTTTGAGAAACTCCTCTATAGATTTAGTTCCTTTTTTGACGTTGCATTGCTCGCACGACAAAGTTAAATTGCTGACTCGGTTACTACCTCCTTTTGCTTTTGGATATATATGCTCAATCTGAAGTGGTACACCAACTTTATCGCAGTAAGCACATTTACGCCCCCATTTCTCTAGAAGATATTCCCGTACCTCGTACCCGGCAAGTTCTCCTTGTTGATACTCAACACCGTTAATCTCTGGATTTTGCATCTTCTGAGTATCGAACTTAACCAACTCCATCGCTGTTTGAGTGATTGGCGCATAACGACAAAGCCGTTTTACCCATGTCTCGAGCGTGAGAACGCGATGCATTAACGATGGTGGCAGCCACATAGCTGGACGTTTGCGGTTATTGAAACGTGGTTGGCGATATCGAGTTTTGCGATAGCGACGGCGGCGACGTAAAGAGCGTCTAGATTCTAAAGCATCTTTAATTTGCCAACCTCGGTGTTCCAATTCTGCTGCCCAAATGACCTTATCTTGGTCAAGAATTGCAATACCTGTGAATCGACTACCTGGGTCGAGTTTAACAGTTAATGGCTTGGGGTTGGAATTGTCAACCGCTTGCTTCAAAATGATTACGAACGGGTAAACCCGATACACAGCAGCTTTTTGTTTTGTGAGTAGCTCTCTTGCCCGTGCTGGAGAGATTGGATTAAGTGGTTGTTTGTTTTGGTCGATAACGAAAACATAATTTTGCATTGCTGCATACTCCTTGCGGGTAAAGTTTGCTTCGACATTGTTTAAGGTCGGTAACTATCCAAACGACACTGGTTTATTCTCCGTAAGCCTGTTTAATCGTTCGGTTCCAGAGTTCAGGACTAGCAAGCATCCTGAAGTGGGTCTTAAACTCTTGCCTTAAACGAGTAGTCTGGTCAGGTAGAGTTAACCACCAAGCCCCTGCCTTTTAGGCATGGGGTTGGCGCTCAACGAGAGAACGCTGACAATAAATCCGTATTTGCGGAGTACAGTCTTAGCTTGATCACCAGATAAGAACTGAACAAACTCTTTAGCGGCGTCGGGATTTTTACTTCTTTTCAGCACTGCTAAGGGATAGACTATTGGTGAATGATATTTATCGTCTGTAATAACAGCTACTTTCACCTTATTGGATATTTTGGCATCGGTGGCATAAACCATACCAGCATCAGCATTTCCGCTTTCCACTGTTGCCAACACCTGACGCACGTTGTTAGCCAAAACTAACTTGGGCTTGACCTTGTCATAAATGTTTAGTTTCTTCAAGACTTGATCGGCATACTGCCCTGCAGGTACACTTCTGGGTTCACCAATAGAAATTTTCTTAACTTTGGAATCTGTTAAGCTATACAAGCTGGTGATGCCAGTAGAATTATTAGGTACAACTAAAACTAAACGGTTATTTGCCAGGTTGCTACGGGTTCCCGCAAGCAGCAATCCTTTTTGTTCTAAGGCATCCATTTGCCTTTTAGCAGCAGAGATGAAAATATCAGCGGGTGCGCCCTGCTCGATCTGTTGCTGCAATGCACCCGAAGCGCCAAAGTTATAACTCAAGTTGACGTTTGGTTTAGCTTGCTGGTATACAGACTTAATTTCCTCCAGCGCCTCTTTTAAGCTGGCGGCGGCTGATACCAGCAAGTTAGTGTTTGACTGTGCTACTACAGGAGAAGGAACAATCAACTTAAACCCAATTGCTAACAAGAGGGTGATACATGCTGCGCTAAGAAAAGTAAAAAGTTGTCTTCTTTTCATGAGAAAACACTAAGAGAGAGTTTCATTTTCACGCGTACTGACGCTTGGTAGGATCGTACCAAGATTGGAGAAAAATTACCAACCATTTTGGTAAAATTATGCCTAGAAAAGAACAAGGATGGATCACGTTTCAAACCTCAGAGGAGGAGCGAAAAATTTTAGAGCAATTTTGCCAACAGTCTCAGCGCACCAAAACAGAAATTCTGAGGGAATTGGTGCGGAGTCTCAACAGTCAGTCTCAAGCACCATCATTGCCTGCAAAACAGCAAGAGGAAAAAAACGATGCTTGGACTCTAGAGAAAGCTCCGGAAATAGAGGTTTCCAGTCAGAAGAAACCTTTGAAAGTTAGCTCTCGGAATATTCTGAAGGGAACAGTTAAACGAGTTGTTACGGGTTCCGTGAATACAGAAGTTACACTGGAGATTGTTCACAAAGTTGAGCTAACCTCGATTATTACCAGAGTGTCAGCAGATGAGTTGGAACTGGCAGAGGGCAAAGAAGCTTATGCCGTGATCAAATCTAACGATATTGCGATCGCAATGGAATAGAAAAACCTCTATTTGGAATGACATTGGGCTTTGTTGACCTATAAAAATTACCAACTTATTTGGTAATCTTTACCAACTTTATCGGTAATATTATATTTGAGAATTCTATTTACGAGATGAAAAATGCTTATATCTTGATGGTAGTAAAATTTCTCATATTTTGTACTATCGTTCCCCATCGAAAATCATAAGCTAAAAAGCTGATGATTTCGTAGGTAGGGCTACGCCGCACGTTATCTTATTAAGAAGGTGCAAGATATTAGTTCTCTTATTGAGTAGCTGATGATTTCGTAGGGTGGGCATCGCCCACCATGCCCCTATGTAGGTAGCTTTTAAATTTAGTGGCTGACTGTCGGTGAGTAGCATAGCTAGATTTTTCTGATTAAAGGGCTTAAATTTTGTGATGCTAGGACGGGCAAGATGCCCATCCCACAAAAAATTACAAGCTAAAATTTGGCTAACAGTTCATCAATCGCAGCTTTGACTTTCCGCGACTTAATGGCTCCTGTCTGCTGTAAAGATAGAAGTAAATCATGTGCTTCCTCAACTTTCTTAACTGCCTCAATAGCCATTGGCTGGCGGCTTTGTTTAATGTCTTTCAAGATCGATGAGATTCTTTTATCCATAGATAAGCAGAGTTGTACGGGTGCTGATGATTCTTTCTTCATATTTTTTATTAAACTCTCATATCTGTAGCTTCGCCGATCTATATTTGATTGCTACCAAACAAGCGTTAGGAACTTGATTAGGATTTATAGTTAGGAACTTAATCTATATATATTTTCAGCAATGGCATCTATCCCTAATTCATCTACAGAACAATTCACACAGGCTGCTAACGACTGGAATTTAACAAGGTTGTACAAAGACTTAGAATCTGCTAAGCAACAATTTGCTCCTAACAAAAAAAAGGGACTTACAGAAGTAGAAAAGTTGCATTTACGTGGATTGCTTTGTGGTTATAATCCGCAGGAAATTGCCGAAAAGCTTTACAAGAGCGCTAGAGGTCTTAATGCTTCTCTGTGTGAAACGCTGTATCGATACGTTGAACAACTGACAAAAAGACCCATTAATACTTTGAAAAACTGGAGAGAAATTTCTGAGTGGCTTGAAGAAGCTGATTATAAAATTTTGTCATCTAACTTAGTAAAAACTAAGGGTACGATCGCACAATTTAGCCAAGACGATAATAGGAATGAGTTTTTGGAAATATCTAACAATTCTGATTTCGTAGGACGAGAGGAGGCAATGTCACACCTTAACAACCTAGTTTGTGAAGGTGCAAAGGTTATTCTGATTTGTGCAGAAGGTGGTATTGGCAAAACAACTTTGGCTGAGAAATGGTTTGAGCGCCAAGGATTTGAAATCGCACAACTTTTAAAACTTTCAGTAGGAACGATTTCTCAGGATATCCAGCCAGTTGAAGATTGGGTGAGGCTTAAGCTAAAAAACTACTTTCACGAGACTCCAGAGTTGAATTTTCTTACAATGTTGGAGCAATTGAAAAGTAAGCTTCAGACTCACAAAGTAGGTGTGTTGATTGATAATCTTGAACTTACTCTGGTAAATGGAGAGTTCATTAAATATCACAAATATAGAGATTTATTAGCTATGCTCGCTGATTCAAGTGTAAAGTCTATCACACTCATTGCAAGCCGTGAACCATTGAGTGAGCCAGCAATCAAGGGTCTTCAAACTTACCATCTAAAGAGTTTGAATCTACAAAACTGGAGAGAATATTTTGAAAGTCGCAAAATTATTATAAATATTAACGATCTAAATGAGATGTGTCAAGCATATGGAGGAAATGCCGAAGCTATGTTTCTTCTTTCGGCTGATATTAATAACGAGCAATTTAGAGGAAATTTAAGTATTTATTGGAGACAAAACCGTATTAGCTTGTTAGTTAATCCTACCTTAAAAAATCTCGTTAAACATCAATTTGATCGACTACAAGAAGATAAGCCTAAAGCTTATAAACTTTTATGTCGAATAGGGTGTTACCGCTATCACTATATTAGTGTCATTCCTGAAAAAGGAATTTTTTCCTTGCTTTGCGATGAGGAAGACTACCGTGATAAACGCCAACTTATTAAATATTTGCAAAATAGAGCTTTAGTTAAGTATCACCATGATGGTTACTACTTACACCAATTTATTTGCGAAGAAGCTATAGAAAGACTTAAGCTGACTAATGAATGGAGAAAAACTAATGGTGAAGCAGGACTATTTTGGTCTGAAGTTATTGCAGAGAACTCTAAAAATTATGCTGAGCTAAACACAAAAATTTTTATTGACAGAGCTAGCAATAGTCAAGAACAAATGTATCTAAATATAGAAAATGCTGAAAAAGCTGTTCTTCAGCCTCTGAGTCAACAAGAAATGATAGCATTAGAAATTATTTATCATGCCTTGGAATTTTATGATTTAGATTCTTTAGAAGAATTAACTCAAATAACACAAGTAACAAAAAATTCATTTTTTAATTCAGTGATACAAATGATTTCTGAATACGTTGAAACTTACATAAAATTGGGTAAAATATTCCATAATTATGGAGTCAGTACATATATAGTATCAACGATCGACAAAAATTTAAGTAATATGTTGTCCTGTAGCAAAGAATTTGAGTGCTGTCAAAGAAGTTTTAGAGTTAGCCAATATTTCTTTCAAAATTCTTTATCTATTGCTCAGAGAGTTAAAAATAAAAAGCTAGTAATTGAAGCGCATTCCTCTCTAGCTGAATGTTATTATTTTCAAGGTATTAGCTTACATCAATTAGGAATTTTATTATATCAAATGTTTAAAATTCAAGAAAGTCAAAAGTTATTTGAAGAAAGTGAAACAAAGTTGGAAGAATCTTTACGAATTATTGGGCAACTGCAAGAATCTTTATATGTTTTTGAAAAATTGGAAGAATCTTTACATTTTTTATGGCAGATTACATTAAATAAACAATTTGATAAAGTCAAAGAAGCAATTTTTAGTCTAGAAATAAGTAAAAAAATTACAGTGAATTTCTGCCAACACTTTTAACTAAATTAATGTAATTTAAACCAGTAGCGCAGCAGATGTTAAAATAAGGGCTGCTAGAATTGTATGAACATTAACAACATTTGCCTGGTTAATCTGTAAAACCATAGTAGATCTAATTCCTGCTTCCTCTGTGCCTAAAACTGGAATTCAGTCGTACAGAACAACATCTCTCTGTATAATCTCTAACACTGAATTTACCCACGGATCGATCGATGCTCATAATCTTCTAACTTGAAGAATTAGTTAGAAAAATCTGGCTCAGCTATTTCCATTAACTCGGTAGATTTAAGCCATAATAAAGAACTTTTACTACTTTGCTTCCAAACCAGGAATATCGATCGCCGTTCATATCATGCCAGAGACTCAAGAAACGCTTTCATTTCCTCTGCATCTCGTGACATCCCTAGAAGATTAAAGCCATTCATTGCCTCAGTTGCATATTGGCGGGCTGCTTCTACGGTTCCCCATCTTTGTTCCCAACGAGCAAAGGAGCGTTGATAGCGAGCCAAACGCCGTTTGTTGTTATTACTCTCAGCTACAGTTAAACCTTTAGTTAAGAGTTGTTGAGCTTCATTGCTCTCGTCTTGTTCTATAGCAATATCAGCCAGCCAATTTTGAGCAGAATTGATGACTCGATACCAGTTAATTTTTGCTGCACTTTTTATCACTGCTTGAAAAAGTTCCTTTGCTCTAGCATATTCATGCTCTAAATGAAAGATTTCAGCCCGATGGTAAAGAACAGGAATTGTATAGCGGATATTTTGTCGCTCTTCAAGAGAGGCTTCTTGTACTAACCCTTCCTCTACCGTTAGCCAGCGAAGTGCATCGTGATACTTTTTTTGCCTAATTTTGAGCCTAGCTATACTTTCTGCTAAATCAGCCTGAACGCATAAGTTTGCGTGGTCGCGCAAAACCCACGTGCGTCGGAGAATTTCTTCTGCTTCTCTCAAACTTTGCTGTGTACACATCTGAATTAGTAACCCGCTTCTGCAAATTGAGAATTTTACAAAAGATGACCATTCACCACGCCGTTCCGATTGTTCAACAAGCCATTGCAGCCAATCCAAACGGTCACCCCAGTAAGCATAAAGATTTGCATAGTGATTTAAAAGCAGCCAGAAATCTCTAACTTCTTCATAGTGCTCTTGGTCTTTGCACCAGTAAAGCACTGCCCGCAGATTCCCTTGCTCTTCCTCTAATTTGTCGTAATGTATCCACTTTTCCCAATCTTCTCCCGCATTGTGTTGAACAAAATCTTGATAAAATCTGACCCAACGCCTGCGAGCATCTTTTGCGAATTCTGGGTATGCAGCTATTTCTGCTAAAACGTACTCCCGTGTTAGAGAAAGCATTTCATAGCGCCCGGTGTCTTGATTCAAATTGATTAACGAGAGTTGTTGAAGACGTGCCAAGCCTTCGTTGACAGAATCAGGAGATGCAGTGAATCCGGCAACCTCAGCTACCGCAGCAAGTATGGGAGCATCGGGAAAAATGGCAATTGACATCAGTAACTTGTGAGCTGGCTGTCCCTTAATGCTTTGTACTGATTGTTCAAAGCAAAAACGAGCCACGTCACCTGTTGCTAAGGCGAGTCTGTCTAAGACAAAGTTCAGGGAATAGCCCCTAGAAACCTGACCGATAGCATAAACAATGGCGAGGGGAATTCCCCCAGTTCGTTCATAAAGTCGCTTTGAATCCCCATCATTTATGATGACTCCTTTTTCTTCCGCTTGTTGCTGAATCAACTTCAGCCCATCATCCAAGGGTAAGTGCCTCAGAGTAATAGGAAGCAAAGCAACTCTTTCCCGTGTTGTAAGAATAACTTTCACATGAGCAGGTAAGTCATACAAGAAACTGATAACCCTTCCTGTCTCCTCGATAGTATCCATATTGTCCACAATCAGCAGTGTTCTTTGCTTGGAAAGACTTTGGCGGACACGGTCAAATTGGTCATCAAAAGGAGATTGAATGATAGCAGGATCGTTAAGGGTATGGGCTATCTCCCGAAAAATTTCACTCAGGTTCCGCTGTCCCTGCTGTCTCCGCAAAATACTATTAGGTATCAGCTCTTGTTGTTTGGCTGACGTGAAAATAATCGCTTCAAATTTGGGTGCGCTAGTAAGATTCTCACGATTGGCTTTTAAGCATAGATAGGCAGCTGCCAAAACCAATGCCGTTTTACCCACACCACCGATACCATCTACGGTGATGATATGAGCAGCATGATTGGGAGAAAGGCGTTGGAGTAGCAATTTCATTTCCGCCTCACGACCAATAAATTCTGTGTAAGTTGGTGCAGGTAGATTGTGGGGGATATTGGAGGAACTACTAGCAGGAGATATAGTAAACCCCTTGCGATAGCCATGTCTCTCCAAAATATAAATCAGGTTGTTTAACTTAACGCTTTTCTCCGGTTGTCCTGTCAAAACTTCGATGTCTCTATAGAGACTACTGACACTTGTTCTGACAACTGCATTATCTCTATGTAAGTCTTGGCTAATCTTTTTGAGGCTATACCCGCACAATAATCCCAATAACAAATCTTTTCGCGTATTATCTCTGTATCGCTTTTGCGTATTAACCTCTAAATCAGTCAGTAGACGGTTTATATCCCATTCCTTCAAAACATTACGATTCCAGCTTTTGGGTAACTTACAATCCTCTGACCAACTTGACATAAATATTACCTATAAATACTTATAACTTATTATATTTTTATAACATTTTAAAGATAAAATAATAGCAAAAAGTTAACATATTTTTGACATAGTTAATTGGCTGTTTAAAATTAATTGGTTACGATTGCAGTCAATGAACAATAAAAAAGCATTCCACTATTGGAATGCAATTAAGTGTGAGTTTAATCTCTTGTCAGATCGGTGCTAAACTTCTAGCAGTTTTACAAATTCAATCAATGTACTACTGTACTTGATATGAGTTTTGTGGAGAAGTGTCTTGGGCTGGGCAATCCAAACTTTGATTTGGTTTATAGCTATTTGCAAAAGCAAATCCACCTCCGAAAGACACTCCTGTTGTCAAAAGCACAGCAAGCAAAGTCTCTGACAAACGCAATGAAATACGAACTCTTAGTACGGAGTTCTTGTTATAATTATGGTTTTGTGGCATACTAAGATAAGCAGTCTCCTAACTGCTAATGTGATAAAACCTTCCAGCAAACCGTCGCCAAACTATTTGTTGGAATAATTACAGTAATTGCCTCCAGTATAATCAACACTGCATACTGGAGGTACTTACTATTAAGTTAACAATACAACAAATATCCGCAACGAGTCAACAAGATTTTGTACACATTTCTCTCTAAGGCTAATAGCAAAGTTTACTTTAATAGTTACGCTCTACACCATATTAGGGTAAAAATTAATAACGAGAAGATAACTCTAGAAAATAGCAATTGTTCTTCTTTGTAAATCTTCCAGGCTAATTCGATCTAGCTAATAAATTCTCTAAATCTGCTTTCACTAAGTAAGTAAGTAATAATTATTACAAAGAAGTACGGCTGAAGCCTAAGTAAAAATTTATTACTATCCTTTCAATAAGGTTGAATTTAGATAGAAATTCTAGTTTTTGAGTATGTTCCCTATATGTTAACTGGTATCTTTTGGACACCTATTCTCAATTTTCTGGTGTCACTTGTCACTAAATTCAACTTTCAATAAGGGATTTCCAAATAAAAGGCTCCCAACATTTCTTGTGGTGCGGGCTAGAAGCCCGCTATTCGTACAAGGCGGGCGAGGAAGCCCATCCTATAAGAAGGTTATCTCCGTGTTGATATTCAAACTTGAATGACGATTTTGCCGAAATGAGCACCGCTTTGCAAGTAACGGTACGCTTCTGGTGCTTCTTTAAACGGAAAGACTCGATCTATGACAGGTCGGATTTGGTGCAGCGCGATCGCTCGATTCATCGCTTCAAACATTTCCCGACTTCCCACGTATATGCCTTGCACGTCAATACTCTTTAAAAGAATCTGTATGTGATTGACATCAGCGGAACCTGCTAAAACGCCAATCAAGCTAACTCTTCCACCCACGCGAACGCTTCGCAGCGATCTGTCTAATGTTCCTGCTCCACCTACTTCTACGACTTGATCGACTCCTTCTTGCTGTGTCAACTCATACACGTTTTCGTCCCATTTGGGATAGGTCTTGTAATTAATGATTTCATTGGCTCCCATCGCTTTTGCCCGTTCCAGTTTTTCATCACTACTGGATGTGATAATGATTTTAGCTCCCAAGATTTTGGCAAATTGCAGTGCAAAGATTGACACACCGCCAGTTCCCAACAGCAAAACCGTTTCACCAGCTGCCAACCCTCCTCTAGTCACGAGTGCTTGCCATGCGGTAACGGCAGCGCAGGGTAAGGTTGCTCCTTCTTCATAGGACAAATGCTCTGGTAGCAGCACCAGCCCTTCTTCAGACAGCACTATATACTCAACCAGCATTCCGTTAATAGCCCCGCCCAAGGCTGATTTTATTTTCTGTCGGGTAAGCCTGCCTGAAATCCAGTCCTGAAAGAAGCAACCCGCAACGCGATCGCCTACCTTTACCCGTGTCACCCCTTCACCCACCGCAACCACATCACCTGCACCGTCGGATAGGGGAACGATGGGAAAGTTTTGCCCAGGATAAGCACCTTGAATGACGATTGTATCCCGATAGTTGAGAGATGTAGCTCGAACTCTAACCACAACTTGACCAAAATTGGGTTGCGGTTCTGGCAAATCCACTAACGCTAAACTACCAATCCCTGAAGCAGCCTTAATTTGATAAGCCTTCACAGTTCATTAACCTCAATTCTTTTTACGTAGCAAAAAGCTTGGCAAACACTGTATGTGACTTAAAGATTAACAAGATATTGAGGTTATTTAGAAATAATAATTGCTTAGAAAAGATTTATAAAATAAATTTTAAATGCTAAATGTAATGTTTTGTGTAGGTTGGGTAGAACGAAGTGATACCCAACAATTAAGTAGGATGATATAAATAAAGTTAACGCATGAAGACCGTCCTTAGTCTTTTGTCATTGGTCATTAGTAAGGATTTCAGGCTATTTACGTTTCGTAACACAGTTCTATTTATTTCTGTTCACCTACTTATTAAATGGAACAAAGCGATACCCAAGATTTATCGGTTGTTGGATTTTTTACAATTCAACAATTTGATGAATGTTGGGTTTCGTTCCTCAACCC
>NZ_BAAFZH010000093.1:0-178710 GCF_054684315.1 Scytonema sp. NUACC21
GATTTGACAGAAACTCTCTCTCGCCATCCCTTAATTGAATTGCGTCGGGATGAAGTGCGTGTGATACCAGAGGGAATTGTCGTTTTGGCAACAGGTCCTTTAACCAGTCCCGATTTAGCAGATGATTTACGTCGGTTCACTGGGATGGAATATCTGAGCTTTTTCGATGCTGCCAGCCCGATTATCGTAGGAGAATCAATTAACCGCGATGTTGCTTTTCTCGCCTCTCGTTATGACAAAGGTGAAGCTGCATATCTCAACTGTCCGATGAATAAACAGCAGTACTTGCAGTTTTGGCAGGAAGTGTCTGCAGCCGAACAAGTGGAATTGAAGGATTTTGAACGGGAAACAGCAAAATTTTTTGAAGGCTGTTTGCCAATTGAAGAACTGGCGCGGCGGGGAGAAGATACGATGCGTTACGGTCCCCTCAAGCCAGTGGGATTATCGGATAGCCGTACAGGGGAACGTCCTTATGCGGTGGTGCAGTTGCGGCAAGAAGACAAAGCGGGTCAACTTTGGAATATGGTGGGATTTCAAACAAACCTGCGTTGGGGGGAGCAAAAGCGTGTCTTTCGGCTGATTCCTGGTTTAGAGAATGCAGAATTTGTGCGGTTGGGAGTAATGCATCGCAACACTTTTGTCAATGCTCCACAACTTATGCTTCCCAGTCTGCTATTTAAACAGCGTCCAACATTATTGGGTGCTGGACAGTTGATTGGTACTGAAGGCTATGCAGCAGCATCTGCAGGTGGCTGGTTAGCGGGGACAAATGCAGCACGGTTAGCTTTGGGTCAAAAACCATTGACTTTACCAAATACAACAATGATGGGAGCGCTGTTTGAATTTATCAGTTCGGCTTCACCCAAGCATTTCCAGCCAATGCCTCCTAATTTTGGGATTTTACCAGAACTTGGTGAAAAAATTAAAAGCAAGCAAGAGCGTTACGGGCGTTACCGCGATCGCGCTTTAGGTGAAATCAAGCAATTCCTCATGCATTGCAGTTAGCTAGCACAGCGGAATCCAGCAAGAATTTGACGTACATTGGGATAATACCAGTTACGAAAACTACAACGTAGAGCCCAAGGACGTGTTGCCCAACTACCACCTTTTAAAACACGATGTTGGTTGTCAAAATAGACTTGGGAGTAACCTATGTAAGGGTAACTTTGGAAACCGGGGTAGCTATCAAACCAAGTAGCTGTCCATTCCCAAACATTTCCTAAAGTATCGTACAAACCATATGCACTTTGCCCAGCAGGAAAAGCATCTACAGGTGTTGTTCCTTTGATGAAGTTGTCATGATTGCAAAGTTGCGGTGTTGGTTGTTGGTTTCCCCAAGGATATGTTTGATGACAACGCGATTGAACATCCCAACTAGCTGCCTTTTCCCATTCCGCTTCTGTGGGTAGCCGTTTTCCGACAAACCTTGAATAAGCGTCTGCTTCGTACCAACTGACTCCACAAACAGGGTGGTTATCCTCAGTGCGATCGCCACTCCAGTAAAGTGGTTGTGTTACGAGTTCTGTATGTAGCCATTCCCAACCAGCTTTTGACCACCACTGAGGATTGTGGTAACCTCCTGCCTCCATAAAAATCCGATACTGCCCGCAAGTGACCGGATAGCGGTCAATCCAATAAGTTTCTAGATAAACTCGATGTGCCGAACGTTCATTATCCAGAGCATCAACTGAGTCGTTACCCATGTAAAATTCCCCAGCCCGGATTTCTATCATTTCCGGGGAGGGAGATGAGGGGGTAAAGGGGTGGCTTTGACTTTTGACCTTTGACCTTTGAGTTTTGAGTAGTTCCAGTAGAAAAGTAATTATCTCATTGTGTTGGCTTTCATGCTGAAGCATAAAGCGCCAAAGAGGGGCTTGCTCCTGTAAATCAGCGACTTCTAGGTAAGGGAGAAGTTTGCTTCTAATGGTGTCTAGGTAATAACGGGTTTCCTCTAAACTGGGTAGTTTAACACGTTCTGTTTTTGGTAAGCCATCAGCTGCGAACAACTTGCGGTACTGTGGAAACAAGCATGGAAAACTCGCAGTGCGTTCTAGCAGCCACAAAGATTCGGTGTAAGCAATATGCCCTAAGTGCCAGCCGACGGGGCTGAAGTCAGGATGGGCTTGCTGGCAAAAAGTTGCTTCGTCGATACCCTCAAAAAGAGTGAGAGTTTTGGCGCGACAAGCCTCAAAAGTGTAATAAATTGTTTCTTTTAAACTAGATTTGCTCAATTCTGATATCACAGTTATCTCCGACACTGATGATGCTATTTTCAGCAAAAGGAATCCATTGACCGGCAAATAGCGGTTCAGAAGCGACGATCGTGGAGTTTGGAAAAGTTGGATCGTCACACAACCAATAAAGAGAAGGAGCAGGTGATTTAGTGCTAAAGCGAGACGCGATCAGGCGATGTCCATCACTGATGACTAAATTGGCTAAAACATAGGTTTGATAGCTTTGCGCTAACTCTGCCAGCTTGAGCAATGTTGTGCGTAAAGCCTGTTCTAAACTTTCCTTTGGATTTATCAGCCACTCGTTCAGCACCAAAGCAAAAATATGTTCTGAATCTGTAGTTCCACCAATCCATTTGTAAATTTTATCGTCTAATTGGTTGCGTATTGGTCTAAAAAGTGTTTGCCGAAATTTGTCAATTCGACCGTTGTGAATAAAAAGCAGACGTTGATATTGAAAGGGTTGAGAATTACTAAAATCTAATGCTTGACCCGGTGTAGCACTGCGAACATAAGCGAGGATACATCCCGACTCAACGAAACGACTGAGACTTGGTAAGTTAACATCATTCCAAATTGGTAATGTATTTTTGTAGATAAACGGTTCAGTCTCTTTGTAAGAATGATACCAACCAACACCAAAGCCATCAGCGTTAACCACGCCAGAGAGCATTTCACGTGGTTGATAACTTTGCACTATGAGGGAGTGCTGGGGTTGATATAGTAAAGGTTCTAGAGAGATAGGTGAACCGAGATAAGCAAGTAATCGGCACATAAAGGGGACTTTTGCTCTCCATGCTGTAGATTTTCAGCTTTTTGGCTAAGAATTACTTAAATTTTGCATAAATTTACGTTAAGGTCGCACTTACTCTCCTCTCAATGCCAAAATATACTGCTAATATCAAGTCTGTTTCAATTGACCACAAAAAAACTACCCGACTTTCAACCCAGTCCTGATTTAGGGTTAGGGGTTGTGAAGCCGGGAGGGGGTAATACGCGAATTATGGGCAACTTACCTGACATGATGTTACCAGTACTTCATATAACTTCACATTATATCAGCGTCATCTTTGTTTGTAGAGAGAAGCACGTCGTACTCAGTCTGACTCCTATGGAACGTCTGGGTTGAAAGTAACAGTAATATGGTAAACCGAGAAAAATTTCAGGAACTCCAGCTAAATCGGGGTTCCTTTCAATGCAAATCATTTAATTGTGTGCTGCAACGTTGCTTGACTATCAAACTTGTTTGGCTAAATATGCAACTGTCAGGGAAATGACTTCAGCAATATCTTTAGGATTTAATGTATAAATTTTATCTAGCACTTCCTTTTTAACATCTTCAGAATCAGAATTGCTGTCATTCCTCGTTGCTAATGTTACTTTTTTTTCTAAACCATTACGGTAGATGAGGAGCGAAATCTCTCCATCTAGATAAAGCTGTAGTGTCATGGGATTACCACCACTCACCTTTGCCAATTGACGAAAATTCTTCGAGTCAGATTCTGGAATAGTCTTCCCTTTCAACCAGCGATGCACGGTGGAAAAATCCACACCAACAGCTTCAGCTAGGCTACTTTGAGTCCAACCGTCTTCTAATAACTTTTTGATCAACTGACTCAGCCGTTGTTGGCGCACCTGCACAGGCGAGGATTCTGAAGCAATAGTCACAAGTTTTACCCTTGCACTCTTCCTGTCAATTAATTTAATCTATAAGTATATGTCCTTACCCTTCGCAACGAGTCGCAATCCAGGTAAGACATTTCGGTATTTGTTTACTAAGGTTCTACTCTTAGTTTAAAAGCATAACTATTGAATTTACAAGGTTTCTAGAAGCTTTTTAAGGCAAGACACACTGCAAGTCTCTCCCCATGCCTGTAGATATGCAATAGTCACTTTGCTTGATGCAATAAAAAGTCTAGAAAAACTCAAATTTTATGACCGATTTGTCTTGCACTATGCAATAATGACTATTGCACGGTGCAAAATAGCAAAAATCAAAAACCCCAAATTTATCAGCAAGCCTGTATTGGGAAGTGCGAAGTGCTGGTAAAACAAGCTTGGGGCAAGACAGGAGGTAATTTGTTAATGTTATCCTTTGAGGATAATGTCATTGATTGTACATTTGAGTCCCAAAACACTTGTGAAGGTGAGGAAATAGGGTTATCTCAGAAATCTCAAACGGACATAGCTGAAAAGGAAAATCTTCCTGAGAAAGAAAATATCCTGACAGAAACTGAGGCTGTAGAACTCAGAGGTCTGGAGGCTAGAGTCCAGAAGGGTTTAAGAGCCTTTTGGGAAATAGGGCAAGCTTTACGCCAAATCCGAGAAAAACGTTTGTACAGACAAGAATACAACACCTTTGAAGAGTATTGTCACCAGCGTTGGGAGATATCCCGACGAACAGCTTACCAGTTGATCGACGCGGCGATCGTTTTGGAAAATGTGCGCAATTGCGCACAAAAATTACCCCTCAACGAAGCTCAAGTGCGTCCTCTAGTAGCACTACCACCTGAAAAACAACGAGAAGCCTGGAATCAAGCAGTTTCTACGGCTCCTAATGGTAAGGTAACAGCAGCCCACGTTCAGCAAGTAGTGAAAGAGTACCAGCAACTGGATGGTACAAGAACGCGCAAGAACGGTGGACGGCAAAAACAGGAAGTGGAAAATCAAACAAGCGATGTTTTGAGTTCTACTGAAAGTCCTTCTTGCAACATTACTGTTGAGAGTCATCTCTTACCAAACCAAAATCAAACGCGCAGTTGCTGGAACTGTCAGCATTGCAGCAGTGAAGCACTTCCAAACAAAGAAACTTTTTATTGCTTTCAATTGGGGATATTGAACTATTTAGAGAAAAATGGTGATACGCGAGGCGCAAGCTGTGAATTTTGGGCTCATCGTCTAACAGATTCAGAAAAACGCCAGCCTCAAAACCAAGAGACTTTCACTGTCACTTTACGCCTTCCAGCCTCAGTACAACCTTTGATGCAAGATGCTGCTAGAGCATCAAATCTAGCTTTAGCAGACTGGGTAGCTAAAGTCTTGTTAGTCGCAGCTTCTAAATCCAGAACTACTATTGATGAGGAGACGTTGAAAAATTTAGTGGATGAAGTCCTTTTGGAAATGCACCCAGCCCTCCTACATTAGGGATTTCCAAGAAATAAATTCTCCTTTGAATGTGGTAGGGCGTCCTCACCCGTCTTTTGTAAATGGCGGGTTGGAAGCCCGCACCGCAAGAGGAAATATGACAACGTGTCATGGAATCTAAAATTTTAGATGCCAAGCAGCAAAAGCCAAAGCACCCCAACCAGCAATAAAAGCAACCCCTCCTAGAGGGGCAATCGCTCCCAATAACTTAACACCACTCAGGCTCAGAGCGTACAAACTTCCCGAAAAAATGGCAATACCAATGATAAACAGCCATCCACTGGCAACAAGGGCTGGTGAAGGAGACTCGTTTTGAGCGAGTAACAATGTCACTGCCAACAGTGCAAGAGCATGGTACATTTGATAGTGAGTCCCAATTTCAAAAATTTCTAGCGATCGCTCGCTAAGTTTCTCTCGCAAGCCATGAGAGGCAAAGGCACCTAAAGCAACAGACAATCCGCCTAGTATGGCTGCTATGGTCAAAAAAATTTGGGTCATGGGGGTATGAAACTGTGCTAAATTGCTTTTTACAGGTCAAAATGGTAAGAGATTCCCCCTTCTTCACTTACCTTAAAATTAGCATTAAATATTTTTGCTTGCTCATCTAAATATTTTCTTGCCGTTGCTGGCGGTATATGAGACTGCATTGCAAAACTTAAAAGAGTAACGTGTCCGTTATTATCTTGAAGCATACGGTAAAAAGTAGACTGTAGCTCCTCACTCGCCTGCTGCTTAAGTGCCTTTTTATCCTGCTGACTTTGACGATACAATCCCAACGCCAGCCATATCCCCAGTATTGAGGTAGGAACGCCGAAAACCAGACCGTGAAAGATAGTATTATCTAGTAAATTAATAGCATCTTTGTTTATCATTTCTTGCTCGCCATGTAAACCAGGTGGAAATGGCTTCTGCATATTATTTTTTTGGATTGTTGCAGATGCTGATAGCGTCAAAAACATGAAGCCAAGTGTGAGTAGCCAACCAGCCGCCAATTTTTCAGCAGTCTTCATAAATTCTTGTATCTCTTATTTCAACCTTGCTTGTGATTCTAACCTCACTTTCCCTAAGCTTCCAGTGAGAATTTATCGTCATTAGTCATTAGTCATTAGTCATTCGCGATACAAAAAACTAAGGACAAAGGACAAATGACGAACAACACGGTTATGGTTGTTTGTACCCAGTTACTTAAGAGCGAGTTGCTTCAAGTAAACGAGAGAAGTAGAAGCGAGTTCGAGTCATAGACTGACGTTGAACCGAAAAGCCATTACTTGCCAAAATTTTCACCACATCAGACTCTCGGTGTAAATAAGCACGAGTCGCCTTACTAGGTCCGGGAAAGAAACTGCCAATCTTCTTCAATAAAGTGAGGGCAAAAGTTTTCGGCGCAAAACTCAGAATCAATCGTGACTGCGATAAAGAACAAAGATGAGAAATCATCTCTGCCGCTTTGTCTTGAGGATAGTGGATGAGAACATCCAAGCAAATGACTGTATGATAGCTACCGCTTAAAGTCTCTAAATCCTGCACAACAAAAGTGGGGTTTTCACCATTTCCGAAAATGTTTAAGCCTCGTTGTTTGGCTTCTTCCACCATTTTTTCAGAAATATCACTGGCGTAAACCTTTGCCCCTGCTTCTGCAAGCGGAATGCTGAGGCTACCGACACCACACCCAGCATCACAAATGGACAGCCCTGGCAGATTGTTATCTGCTTTCAGCCAGGATGTCACCGTATCCACAGTTTGTTGGTGACCATTACGGATATCTAGCTGAACTTTATTAACTTCACCATCACCGTAAATACGTCTCCAACGGTCAAAACCTGTGGAGTTGAAATAGTCTTTAACAATGGTTTTATCGTCAGTTACGTTCATGAAAGTCGATTTTCAAGGTTTCCCAAATGAATAATCGCACGCAAAGACGCGCTTGACGCTAAGAGGTTAAGAAGAACTTTGCGGCGAGCGACATCAGCTTAGCGCGAAACATGAGACAATAGTCTTTGCCAGGATAGTTCTTTTGTAGATTCTTTTAAGTGCCAGCGTAACAATTGAGTAGCAGAAGCACTGTAAAGAATTGTGGGTAAACCAATGGCGCTTCTTGGTGCAGCAGTGGCAAGTGAAATCGCCCTATCTACGTTACAAATTTCCCACTTCACCAAGTTTTGCACCCCTGTAAGTAGAGGAAGAGTTGTTCCTGATAAAGTTCCATCAAAAAGACGTGCTGTTCCTTGTGTCACTTCAATTTGGCGATTATCCCAAGGATACACCCCATCAGGTAGACCTAAAGGTGCAAGGGCATCACTCACAAGAAAAAGCCCATCCCATAAACTTTGATGAATTTCCTTTTGAGCGTCAGGAATGCTGGCGCGGAGTAAAATTTGCAGCACGGTTGGTGAGACGTGCTGACCATCCGCAATAAAACCACACATGATATTAGGATTGACAATTGCCATCCCTAATAATCCAGGTTCGCGATGGTGTAATGGGGGCATAGCATTGAAAGCGTGAGTTACCATTGTTGCACCCAATTCAAAGGCAGATTGTGCTTGGGCGGCGGTGGCTAGAGAATGTCCGAGACTAACAGTGATGCCCAAAGAACGCAAAAAGGGAATCACTTGATTCGTTGAATCTAATTCTGGCGCTAGGGTAATGATTTTCACAATATGAGCGTAATCACCCAAAACCCGTTTGATTTCTTCTAGAGTTAATGGTAATAAATACTCTGCTGGGTGTGCGCCACGTTTTCCATAATTCAGAAACGGACCTTCCAAATGCACGCCAAGAATTTTGGCACCCACTTTTTGAGTCAGCATATGCTTAGCTATGATAGCAAGAGCCCGCTGAATATTGTCTGCTGAAGTCGTGACAAGAGTGGGTAAAAAGGCGTCTATCCCCAAATTCCACAAATATTTACAAATGTCTGTCAGTTGGTGCGAGTTTTCTGGTGAAAGGTCAGTAAAAGCCAATCCCAACGCGCCGTTAATCTGTAAATCGACGCCACCCAAAGAAATCCAGTCACCTGCAACATCCCAAACTTGCAAGTTTTCTGGTGGGACGCGTTCGAGAACTTGAGACATGGGTAGGATGTGCTCGACAATGCCTTGGGGATTTAACAAGATCATCTGTAACTCTTTGTAACCTGGCACCCGAGCATTGATAATGTCTACTGGAGTAGCAATGGGGCTATATATTGCTTCTGTCATCACATACGTTGGCGAGAGAAACAGCTTTGTATGAACTGATTTTAGAGGCAACTCTCTCCTGTTGAATCAGAAATCAACACACATAGGTGTACCTTATCGACTCCATAAATGAGATTATGATCTCCATACACTAATTTCTCCCAGAGTCCCCTCCTTATTATGACCCCTCTTGTCGGAATTATCATGGGTAGCGATTCAGATTTGCCAACCATGCAAGGTGCGATCGCAGTTTGCGAAGAATTTGGTGTAACATCTGAAGTTGCCATTGTCAGCGCCCACCGTACTCCAGAACGTATGGTGGAATATGCTAAGTCAGCACATATACGTGGTATCAAGGTGATTATTGCTGGCGCAGGTGGTGCTGCCCACCTTCCTGGAATGGTAGCATCATTGACTCCCCTCCCTGTGATTGGTGTTCCTGTTTTCAGCCGTCACTTGCAAGGAGTTGATTCACTATATTCTATAGTACAAATGCCCGCAGGTATACCAGTAGCAACTGTTGCTATAGGCAATGCAAAAAATGCTGGTCTTTTGGCAGTACAAATTCTTGCTACCCATCAACCAGAATTACTGGAAAAAGTGCAGCAATACCGTCAGAATTTGTTGGAAACAGTCATGGCTAAGCAAGCCAACCTAGAACATCTTGGCTATCAAGAATATCTAAAACAAATGGGCTCTTCCGGATGAATCAGTTATTCTTTATACATTATTTTTTACTTGATTAAGAATGAGTTTCGGTGAATACTGGCATTACGTGACTAATTATTTACACCCATGACAGTATACCTTATGACACCATTGCAATTGTTAATGCAAAAAGGACAATCGTCAAATTGAGATTGCCTTGCAAAAATAATTCATGAAACTTATGAATAAATTTTGAACATCTGTAGATTTGTGTGGGAGATAACAAAACAAAAATTTTAGAGAATAGTTAGAAAGTTTTTCAAAAAAACTGTATTGAAATTTACAGAATGAGGATGATATATTCATTCTGCTTCAGATAGTTTGAAAAGTGTTGACAGTGAACGATCGACAGCTTTACCAAGACAGTGGGATTTAAATAAATACAAGATATCAGACAACGCTTGAGCAAGGAAACAGGAGGAAAAAACATTAAAGCTATAAAAATAGCAGTAAAAAGGGACTAGTTAACCCAAAAAGCACTTAATTAGCTTATTGAGATTGTGTTGCAAAGATTTTTAGTAGCTCGATAAAGTATTATGTTATAACGAGTAAACTAACGATATTAGTACCTCCAAAAGGTACTTAGTAAAGAGTCAATAAAGTGGTCTTGACGGTTTTGGAAATTACATAATAATTTTTTAAGAATATTAGGAACAGCTGTAGAGGTAGCACCAGTTTATTGACGGCGAACAAACTTAATTTGGCATTATGATTTTCAATCAACCGCAATGGGAATGAAAATCGGCTAGTTTGAGTAACCGACTTGTTTAAATGTCAAATGTAAAAAACGACTCCCACCAGGCTTCAGACGTTACCTAATCTTTACTCAACGTGTTTTTCCGGTAGAAGGATGATTAAGAGCATGATGATAAAGAGCACACACAAAAACAAATCGAGGAAAAAAAATAGGCGGCGGTTATTAGATCGGGGAATATCAGCACAAAATAATCTATTTGTCAAGAAATTGAGCGCATCTATCAAGCGCTTGTCTCCAAGCTGGCAAGCTTGTATCCCTTTAGCTTGCATGATTGTGCTGGCTTGGGGGTGTGCGGCAGTAGCTCAAACCCCAGCAGGCCCAACCACAGCAGACCTGAAGGTAGCGCTAGATACTCTATGGGTAGCGATCGCAGCCTTTTTAGTCATCTTCATGAACGCTGGTTTTTGTATGTTAGAAACCGGCTTCTGCCGTCAGAAAAATGCAGTTAACGTTCTTGCCAAAAACTTGATTGTATTTGCTCTCGCCACCATTGCTTTTTGGGCAATAGGTTTTGGTTTGATGTTTGGCAATGGCAATGACTTCATTGGCTTGAACGGCTTTTTCCTGCAAGGTGCAGATAACAGCCCTGCAACAGGAGATGCCTACAAAGGTGTTTTCAGTGCTCTGAGCTGGGCTGGTGTTCCACTGGCTGGCAAATTTTTATTCCAGTTGGCATTTGCGGGAACAGCAGCAACGATTGTGTCTGGTGCTGTCGCCGAACGGATTAAGTTTGTTGACTTCCTAATCTTCAGCCTCTTACTTGTAGGTATTGCCTATCCCCTCACCGGGCACTGGATTTGGGGAGCTGGCTGGCTCGCAGATAGGGGCTTCTGGGATTTTGCCGGTTGCACAGTGGTTCACTCTGTTGGTGGATGGGCAGCATTAATGGGAGCTGCGTTCCTCGGACCGCGTCTGGGTAAATATCAAGATGGGCAAATTGTTGCCCTACCCGGTCACAACATGAGCATTGCTACTTTAGGCTGTTTAATTTTATGGTTGGGCTGGTTTGGTTTTAACCCCGGTTCAACGATGGCTGCCGATCCCAATGCAATCACTCACATTGCTTTAACAACTAACTTGGCAGGTGCTGTCGGTGGCATTGCTGCTACAGTAACAGCTTGGTTGTATTTGGGTAAGCCAGACCTTTCGATGATTATCAATGGAATCTTGGCAGGTTTGGTTGGCATCACAGCGTCTTGTGCTTACGTCACTCTCGTTGGTGCCTTTATCATTGGTCTCGTCGCTGGAATTGCGGTCGTTTTCTCTGTCACCTTCTTTGACAGAATCGGTATTGACGATCCAGTGGGAGCAACCTCAGTTCACCTGGTATGTGGTATCTGGGGGACTTTAGCGGTTGGCTTATTTGCTGTTGGTCCTGGTGTTGCAACTTTCCCCTGGTACACAGAGACCCTTGGTCCAGCAAAAGGGTTGTTCGCTGGTGGGGGCTTAGGACAACTTTTAACTCAGTTGCTGGGTGTTGTTTCAGTTGGCGGTATGACCGTTCTCTTGAGCACGATCTTCTGGCTGGTACTTAAAGCAACTTTAGGTATCAGAGTATCCAGAGAAGAGGAAATCGAAGGCTTGGATATTGGCGAACACGGTATGGAAGCTTACAGCGGATTCCTAAAAGAAACTGGTGCAAGCGGATTTACGGAAGCGGGTAGCCACGCAGGTGGGGTTTCGCGACCTGGAGATATACCTACAACCTTGTAACTTCTCAAAAGTCAGAAATCATGTACAAAAGAAGCCTGCCCGAGCAGGCTTTTTGTTTTCCCAAAAATCTTAAGTATTGACTAAATTTGCTAAGCGGGGAGTTATTACATAAATCTTAATGAATTGACAACTGCAGTAAGAAGTATAAAATCCATTAATATTGTAAAAATATCAAGGTTTTGTAACTTTAGATACGGTTTATTGTATCAAAAGTAACTGAAATATATATACCTCACACAAAATTGTTGGTGCGCGGGAACAAAAGCAAGTGTTGAAGAAAGTTTTTATGATTGGGGTTATGACCCTAATGTTTCTGGGTGGACCGTTGATAGGTAATGCTGTTGCTCAAGGTACCGCAACTCCGCCCGCTCCCGATACAGGATCTACAGCTTTTATGCTGATTTCAGCAGCACTCGTGTTGCTCATGACACCTGGGTTAGCCTTTTTTTACGGGGGATTTGTGCGATCGCGCAACATCCTCAATACCCTGATGATGAGCTTTGTGCTGATGGGAATAGTTGGTGTAACTTGGGTACTGTGGGGGTATAGTCTCTCCTTTGCACCTAATGATTCAATTCTTGGTAAATTCATCGGCGGATTTCAATGGTTCGGTTTAAATGGGGTTGGTTTTGAGACAACCGATTATGCACCCAAGATTCCCCATCAGGCATTCATGATTTATCAAGCCATGTTTGCCATCATTACCCCAGCTTTGATTTCTGGGGCGATTGCCGAACGGATGAACTTCACAGCATACACTTTGTTTGTACTGTTGTGGTCAACATTTATTTACACCCCCCTAGCCCACATGGTGTGGGGTAAAGGAGGATTTTTGGGTTTATTGGGTGGTATAGGAGCTCTTGACTTTGCTGGTGGTACAGTCGTCCATATCAGTTCCGGAATCTCTGCCCTCGTCGCCGCGATCGTCCTTGGGGCGAGGAAAACATATCCGGATCGCCTCAGCCCCCCTCATAACGTCCCCTTCATCTTGCTGGGCGCTGGCTTATTATGGTTTGGCTGGTTTGGCTTCAACGCAGGTAGTGCATTGGAAGCAAATAATCTAGCAGTTGCTGCTTTTGTCAACACCAATACAAGTGCAGCCGCAGCGACTTTAACCTGGCTGATTCTAGAAAAATCATTGCGGGGTAAACCAACAGCCGTGGGTGCAGCTACAGGAGCAGTTGCTGGATTGGTAGGCATTACTCCAGCCGCAGGATTTGTCACACCCCTAGCAGCAATTCTGATTGGGAGCATAACTGCCTTTATTTGCTTCTACGCCATTAGCTTTAAGCACAAAGTCAATATCGATGATGCTTTAGATACCTATCCCGTACATGGGGTAGGTGGTACAGTGGGCGCAATCCTGACAGGTGTCTTTGCGACTACGACAGTCAATTCAGGCGGAAAAAATGGCTTGTTATATGGGAATCCGGGTGAACTCCTGGTAGAACTGGTAGCGATCGCTGTTGCATACATTTTTGCTGGAGTTGGTACCTGGGTTATTCTCAAAATTCTAGACGCTACAGTGGGTTTGCGAGTCAAAGAAGAAGCAGAATTTCAAGGTTTGGATATCAACGAACACGGTGAAGAAGGATACAACGAGGAATTTGGAGAACGCATCAATATCAGTAATAAGTAAATGAGAATAGCAAACTAACCCATCCCCGCTATATTTAGCCAAAAGTATGGTGGGGATTTAAGTAGGTTGGTGAGAAAAACGTAACTGGTAAGGGTCGTCCTCAGTCATCTGTCATTGAGAGCCACTACGTTGCGGCGAACCCAGAGAAAGTAGGCGATCGGACCAGGGAAAGGAGGCGGGGTTCCCGCATTGTAGCAAGTGGCGTTTATTAGTAAAAGTTTTAGATGCATTTACATTTTGTAACGTATTTTTATTTATTAATGACGACTTACTTAATATTGTAAAACCTGTGACAAAATATCTCGTTTCAAAAAGATTCGACATTAACTTTAAGATACAATGTGGGCTGATTTTAGGAATTCAGTTAAAATCTGAGTCAAAAATTTACTGTATTAAGCTAGTCGTGAACACTCCTGCAAAAACCTTTCCTATTTGGGCATTTCTCTCTTTGACAACCAATGTCCTTCTGATACTAGCACTCGCCCTGTTGATTGCCCGACAGCAGGAATTGACAGCGTTGTTTGGGGCATTCACCAAACCCACTTCCATCAACCCAAACAATCAACCCCAAGCCCAAGCTGCCGTACCCAACTTGGGACCACGCCACAAGCTCAGCTATCAGCAATGGGTGGACATTCTCCAGAAAGAAGCTAAAGTCGCTGCCGAAAAAAAACCTGAAAGTTTAACCATACTAGCGGGAGATTCTCTCAGTCTGTGGTTTCCTTCTGAGTTACTACCTCAAGACAGAAATTGGCTGAATCAAGGAATTTCTGGAGAAACTAGCACTGGATTATTAAAAAGATTGGAAATATTTAACTCCACTCAACCAGAAACAATTTTTGTCATGATTGGTATCAATGACTTAATTCGGGGGGTCAGCGATGAGACAATTTTAGACAATCAGCAACAAATTGTACGCTACCTAGTTTCCAATCACCCAAAGGCGCAAATTGTTGTCCAGTCAATTTTGCCACATGGAGTCGAGCAAGTGACTTGGGAAGGGCGAGAAAAACTGCTAGCTATACCTAACAGTCGCATCCTCAAATTAAATCGGCAACTAGAAGACATAGCCAAAAAAGAAGGCGTAAGATATTTAGATTTATATCCTTTGTTTGCCAACAAGCAAGGTAATATGCGTCCCGAACTCAGTACAGATGGGTTACACCTCAACTCCCAAGGATACTTAGTTTGGAGGTCTGCGCTACAGTTGTACAGTCAAATTGAGTTGAACAAAAATAGTTTCGCACAGTCTCCAGATTTAGATACTAAAAAAGCGTCTGCGTTTTAGATGGGAATAGGAAACCCAGCATAAAAGAACACAATTCGGTAGAAATTTCTTAACATTCTGTTGATGTATCCTATGCGATCTCCTCGGAGAGCAGAAGCGAAGCTATCGCCCTACGTCAAGTCGCTTCGCTCCAATTCGTAATTCATGAACTTTTAATTACGAATTATGAATTATTCGGTTGCCCTGCATTTCACTGAATTTGGGCAAGCAGATTAAAAATTAACTTTATTAAGACAAATTAGTATTAAAAATCAATTACTCCTTTTCCGCTCTAAAATTAACAATTTTTGTAGCACTGCCCACCACTTGCAATTTTGCACCATAGACCTACCTTACTTTTCACGGGATCTGGAAAACCTCACTTCCATTCCTCTCTCCTGCTTTTGAGAGGCTTTGAATTCTCCCCCTTCCCTTGTAGGTAAGGGGGTTGGGAGGTTAGATAAGAGCGTTGATTTTTCCAAATGGCGTGAAAAGTCAGATAGACCTACCAACTCTAATTCAGATTTTTGTAGCCCGCCCTACTCTAATAAAGAGCGAACGGTGGGCACTGCCTACCCTACGCTTGATGAAGGAAATGTTGAAACATCAAATTAAGGTTTCAAATAAATGTTATGAATTAACTTTATTAAGACAAAATTAGTATTAAGAATAAATTAAACAACTAGATATAGCAGATTGCAACGCGGAGGAGGTACAGATTGTTGTAAGGGCGAACCGTTTGAACCTACGGGTATACTTCATTTACCTGAAATGTGCTGTAATAGAGCTACATTGTGAATCTTGAAAAAATCTAGCCCTAATTTTATCTAGTACACATCAGCGCAAATAAGGTTATTATTGTAAATCGTTGTAAAGCTTGCAGAATAAGCCTGTTAATTTCATCTTTTAACCTTCATATTCCAGCCTTTGTGTACTAGTACTTAACGATCGCAATAAAAGCTCTCCAGTATTTAAAAAGCTAACATCAAAGGAGAAGTTGTGACCGCAGGAAACAATAAATCTTTTAAGAATTGGTTACTATTAATGGTTAGCCTTGTACTTGTTGCGGCATTGTTCACCCAAATTCTTGAAAGAGACAAATGCTATATTAGCGAGACTCAATGCAACTATAATAAAATACAAGAAGATGACAGAGTTGTCTGGTAAATAAGCAGGTGATAACAAATCTGCCTGCTTTCTCCAAACTTACTGCTCCTCTTGTGAACTGGGCTTCCGAAGTGTAGAACGATTCCTATAACTCCCAAGGAAACGAGCAAACCCCCGTTCCCCACCCCAAATTATCTTTTTAGTTTTTAAATGTGCCAACTGCGCTCAACATTTTTGCTCCAACCCATTGCCAGAAGATGAAGCGTGTCGTAATGTCAATTGCAAGGGAAAATAAAAAATGGCACTTTAAGAGAAAAACCAATGGATACCAAAGCTTTTAAACGTTCTCTACAGCATTCAGAAAACTACCATCGTAAAGGATTTGGTCACCAAGCAGAAGTCGCGACGCAGTTGGAGTCAGAATATCAAAGCCCATTGATTCAAGAACTTCGGAACAATAACTATACCTTGTCTCGCGGTGATGTTACTATCCATCTAGCTCAAGCGTTTGGTTTTTGTTGGGGTGTGGAACGCGCTGTAGCAATGGCTTATGAAACTCGCAAGCACTTTCCTAACGAACAGATTTGGATTACCAATGAAATCATTCACAATCCCTCGGTGAATCAACGGATGCAGGAAATGGAAGTAGAGCATATTCCTGTGGAAGGAGGCAAAAAAGATTTTTCTGTCGTTGGTTCTGGAGATGTTGTGATCCTACCAGCCTTTGGAGCCAGCGTTCAAGAAATGCAAATTTTAAACGAAAAAGGTTGCAAAATTGTCGATACAACCTGTCCTTGGGTAGCTAAAGTTTGGAATACAGTTGAAAAGCATAAAAAAGGAGAGTATACCTCTATTATTCACGGTAAGTACAAGCACGAAGAAACAGTGGCAACCAGTTCTTTTGCTGGCAAATATCTGATTGTGCTGAATATGAAAGAAGCTGAGTATGTATCTAACTACATTCTCAATGGTGGAAACCGCGAAGAATTTTTAGCAAAATTTAGTAAAGCTTGTTCCTCTGGTTTTGACCCCGATAAAGATTTAGAACGAGTTGGTATTGCTAACCAAACCACAATGCTTAAAACTGAAACCGAGCAAATTGGGAAACTGTTTGAGCATACTATGATGAAAAAATATGGACCAACTGAGTTAAATAAGCACTTCCAAAACTTCAACACAATTTGTGATGCTACCCAAGAACGTCAAGATGCTATGTTGGACTTAGTAGAGCGGAAGCTTGATTTAATGATTGTTATTGGTGGATTTAATTCATCAAATACCACACAATTGCAACAGATAGCAATTCAACGGGGGCTAGCCTCTTATCATATTGATAGTGGGGCGCGGCTGCTATCAGGAAACAGAATTGAGCATCGAGAATTAAGTGGACAGTTGACAATCACAGAAAACTGGTTACCAGAGGGCGAAATAGTTGTAGGAATTACCTCTGGTGCCTCTACGCCAGATAAAGTGGTAGAAGATGTGATTGAAAAGATTTTCGAGTTGAAAGCAACAGCAGCAGTAGTGTAACCGCTTTACAATATAGCGCTTCTCACTGGAATCCAATACAGTGATATTAAGACGTTGTAGGGGCGTTAGCGTAGCTTGCCGACAGGCATACGGTTGTTCGCACTGCTATGTGTATTGCACCCAACTAAAAACCGCTATAATTCGTAATTCGTAGTTGTACTTTTAATTACGAATTACGTTCGCATTCGCGAAGCGTGTGCGTCAGCTATCCCTACAGTTGACAGCATCACTAAGCTTTATGAAAGAATGATGTAGGAATCCAGTTTAATTATTGAAAAAATCTAAGTATTTGTAGGGTGGGCACTGCCCACCAAATCTAAGTTGTGGTGGGCAGTGAGTGCCCAATGCCACTCCTCTCAACGCGGGAAACCCGCGCACGAGGGTGGCTCCCCATGAAAATTGCCTTGGAAGTTGCCAAACATATAGAGAAGGTACGGATTAATCCAGGGTTGTATGTTTTTGAAAAGCCAAACCCCAGCAGAACGGAGTACACTCAGGCAGAATTTGACGAAATTGGGGAAAAAATTCGGGAAACTCTGGAGCCATTGGTCATTTCGTTGCGAGATCAAGGCAAAGCAATGCGAATCGGAGTGAATCATGGTTCTCTTGCTGAAAGGATGCTGTTCACTTATGGCGATACTCCAGAAGGTATGGTGCAATCAGCCATAGAATTTATTCGCATTTGTGAATCTTTGGACTTTCACAACATTGTCATTTCCATGAAAGCCTCACGGGTGCCAGTGATGGTGGCGGCTTACCGCCTCATAGCACAGCGGATGGATGAACTGGGTATGGATTATCCCCTTCATTTGGGTGTAACTGAAGCAGGTGATGGTGAATACGGACGAATCAAATCGACAGCTGGTATTGCTACACTACTGGCTGATGGTATTGGCGATACGATTCGCGTCTCTCTAACAGAAGCGCCAGAAAAAGAAAGTCCCGTCTGCTATAGTATTCTGCAAGCTTTGGGATTGCGGAAGACAATGGTGGAATACGTTGCTTGTCCTTCCTGCGGACGTACATTGTTTAATTTAGAAGAAGTTTTGCATAAAGTACGGGAAGCTACCAAACATTTAACCGGATTGGACATAGCGGTTATGGGTTGTATTGTCAACGGACCCGGAGAAATGGCTGATGCTGACTACGGCTACGTTGGTAAAACCCCCGGTTATATTTCTCTCTATCGAGGTAGAGAAGAAATCAAAAAAGTGCCAGAAGATAAGGGAGTGGAAGAATTAATTAACTTGATTAAGGCTGATGGACGCTGGGTAGATCCTTAAAGTTTTCAACAAGTTTTGTACCGGCAACCACCTAGGTCGCCGGATTACAAAGGATTTTTTAGAAATAAGCAAATATGTTCATTCTGTACAGTGGAACCCTGTGTTAGATTGGGCATACTGAATATTAAAATTTCCGTCTGGCGCAGCTGTCATTATGGTGATTACAAGAAGTGAGCTTGTTTTGGGAGCTACGGCGGTGACATTAGCTACAATCGCAGTCACTAGCCTGGGCATTCACTCGCAGGGACAGGCTTTATTTAAAGAAAGTCCAAAGGAATTAGTAGACGAAGTTTGGCAAATTATTCAACGCCAATATGTAGACGGTACTTTCAATCAAGTAGATTGGCAGGCTGTTCGTAAAGAGTATCTCAACAAGTCATATACCAATAAGCAGGAAGCTTATAAGTCCATCCGGGAAATGCTTAAGAAGCTTGATGACCCCTACACCCGATTTATGGACCCGGAGGAATTCAAGAATATGCAGGTGGATACCTCTGGTGAACTCACCGGGATTGGTATCCAAATTGGTATGGATGAGAAAACCAAAAAATTGACTGTCATTGCGCCAATTGAGGATACACCAGCTGCTAAGGCTGGTGTTTTAGCAAAAGACATTATCACCAAAATTAATGGAAAAAGTACAGAGGGCATGGATACCAATGAAGCAGTATCCTTGATCCGAGGTGAACCAGGAACGTCAGTTAACCTGACAATTTTACGGAACGGTCAATCAAAAGAGTTTAGAATTACACGGGCTAAAATTGAAATTCATCCTGTGGAGTTTTCGACCAAGCAGTCTCCAGTAGGTAATATTGGTTACATCCGTCTGAAGCAGTTTAGTGCTAACGCCGCTAAGGAAATGCAACAGGCAATTAGGAGTTTAGAAAATAAACAAGTAGCTGGGTATATTGTAGATTTGCGAAATAATCCAGGCGGCTTGCTCTTCTCCAGCGTCGAAATTGCCCGGATGTGGTTAAATAATGGCACCATCGTCTCTACTAAGGATCGTTTTGCAGAAGTAGAACGAGAAGTCGCAAATGGGCGTGCTTTAACCAATAAGCCATTGGTGATTCTGGTAGACAAAGGTTCGGCAAGTGCTAGTGAAATTCTCTCAGGAGCTTTGCAAGATAATAAGCGTGCTGTTCTAGTTGGCAGTCAAACCTTTGGTAAGGGCTTGGTACAATCTGTTCGTCCTCTAGACGATGGTTCGGGAATAGCAGTCACAATTGCGAAGTACTTTACCCCCAATGGTAAAGATATTAATAAAGCGGGAATTCACCCAGATGTAGTCGTAGATTTAACTGATAAACAGCGACAGGAATTGTGGCTTGGCGAACGCGAAAAGGTTGGTACCTTACAAGACCTACAATTTGCTAAAGCAGTGGAGGTTTTGGGCAAGCAAATTGCTCAACAGGGTAATCCCAGGGCAGGAAGGTAACACACTGAGAAGTAAGTTATCGTGAAAGTCCCCACTCTTGGCACAAGCAGGGTGGGGATATTTTGGCGAGGATGGGGCTGAAATTTTAATGAGTTAGATGGGTTGGCATTTGCCAGCTCTAATAAGTCCTACACGACGTGCGATCGCTTCCCCTTGAGAGGCAAACGGACCCCATCGCTCAATGATTTCTGGATTGTTTTCCTCTGCCGCTTGATTGTGGGGGATAATTTCGCAATTACCAACAGGACGCTTGACTATATACCAACTTTGTGCATCATTCATGCCTGTTTCATTCAACCCGTACAAAACAAATTTTACCGCTTTAAACAACTCTACTTTGACGGATACACTCGGCGTACCATTCAAAACTAGCTTTAGGAATGCGTTGCTGCGTGTTGTAATCTACATACACAATCCCAAAACGTCGGTCGTACCCCCAAGCCCACTCAAAGTTATCCATCAAGCTCCACAAAAAATACCCTTTTAAAGGATATCCTTCACTCACTGCTCTATGAGCAGATTTAAGGTACTGTCGCAGGTACATAATCCGGTCAGTGTCAATTACTTCACCGCGATCGTTCACTTCATCTTGCGCCGCACAGCCATTCTCAGTAATATACACGCAAAGGTCTTGTCGCCCCAATGTTTCACTGATATGACGGATACCCCAATAGATACTCTCAGGCACAATATTTAACCAAGGCATATGCATTCGCGGATAACCTTTGGGTAAATCCAGAAATTCGTAACCTAGTTTATTCTCGGCAGCACGAACATAGGTGCCACTGTAGATGTTTAAACCAAGAGCATCAAGGGGTTGATGAATCGTTTCTAAATCCCCTGGCTGAATATCTGGGGCTTCTTGTCCCAAGAGATCGAGCATTGCTGGACTGTACGCACCAGTTAAGGCGGGGAAAATAATACCGCCATTGACCCAATTGGTATGGAATGCGTTCTTTGCGGCTGTAATGTTATCGGGAGACTCGTTAATCGGAACTGTTACCGCGATGTTATCAACCAAAGCAATCTCACAGGGAACGGGTGAGGCTTCCCGAATAGCTTGACACCCCAATCCATGAGCTAGTAAGGCGTGGTGAGAAGTTTGCCAGACTTCTTTTTTACGCGTGACTACCTTACCTGGTGCATGGGCAGGTTCCAGCCCTACGTCATAACTTAAATGAGTAAAGCAGGAAATTTCGTTGAGGGTCATCCAATGAGTAATGCGCGATCCCAAGCGCGTGACAACTGCCCTAACATAATCAGCATAATCATATGCCATTTGGCGATTTTGCCAGGAACCGTACAAATCCTCCAGTGTTTGAGGGCTATCCCAGTGAAATAGGGTGGCGTGAGGGGTAATACCATGCTCGTGCAAGCAATCTACCAAACGCTTGTAAAAATCGACACCCTCTTCATTTATGGTGCCACGACCATCAGGAATAATACGAGTCCAGGCAATGCTAAAGCGATAGTGTTTGATGCCCAATTTTGCCATGAGTTCCACATCTGCTTCGTAGCGATGGTAGTGGTCGCAGGCTACGGCACCAGTATCACCATTCAGCACTTTTCCTGGTGTAGCACTGAAGGTGTCCCAAATACTGGCTTTGCGTCCCCCTTCTCCCGATGCTCCTTCAATTTGATAGGCGGCTGTGGCAGCACCCCAAAAAAAATTGTCTGGAAATTCATAAAAATTCATCATTGCTGTATCCTAGGAGAGTTTTTAAAGTTTTAGTAAGGAATAAAAGCCTTCCAAAAGAGGTATTGTGAAGATTTGTTAAAAAAGTCGAAACTTATCACATGAAAAGTTGTAGTCATCTAACTACATGGGTTGGGAGTATGATGCTAATTCGCGAGGTCGTTCAACAAGTCATAACAACTGGATATCTTACCGTTGCTGCGGAAGAACAGTTGCGAAAACTTTTGCAAACAAAGTATGACGTCGAAGATTTCGACGCTTTCATGACTTTACAAGAAGCAGCAAGTTTAGGAAGAATTCGGCAAGAGTCCCGTGAGTTAATGCTTTGCAGTCAGCAGGTACCATAGCCGAGGAAGTTGGTTGTGCGGTGCGAATACCCAATGCCTGTCCTTTAAGGACTTAGCGCATTGCCTAAATGGACAATTCCTGTGTTGTTGTCAGACAAGCGCAAAAGTAACGATTACAAAGCGCAATTATGTCACTCAATCAAATGTAGTTCTTCAACGCGACTCTCCAAACGGGTTGCCAAATCTATTTCTATATTTTTTCCGGAGATTACTTTAGATAGAGTGATAACTGATGGAAATATGGGAATACTGATTAACGTTCAGGCATTAATGACCAGTTTATTGATGCGATAAAAGCCCTAAACCGAAATCAGCAACACATAGGTAAATATTATGACAACCACACAAACTAACCCAAACAAACAAGAACAAAAATCTTCTAAGAAGAGACAAAAATCTTTCTCTTACACAGATATTGGTACTCCTCTAAGACCTGTACGTCCACGTCAAACAAAGCAGCAAGAGTGCGAACAACTCAGTGACTGGAACCACGCAAGCTAGTACAAAAAGGTTGAAGTACCAAGGCATTTGGATGAAAGTAACAGGCTTATACTGCAAGCTTTACAACGATTTCCAAGGGTAGCCTTATTTGTGCCGGCGTTTGCTGGTCACATCCTTTGTAGATGTCATCTAACGTTATGCAGATCCCTTTCGCACAGCATTTTCTAAAGCGCGATCGCCTGCTCAAAAAATAACTCCATCTACCTCACAGGCTACCATATAGGCAGTGAAATAAATTTCATGAGAGAAATTTAATTTTATAATTGCTAGTACAAGACCACCTAATAAGGTGCCACAGAAACGGTAAAATAAGGTTCATGAGAGAACTTTACCCACCCATTGAACCTTACAAAGAAAGTAAACTAAAGGTTTCCGACCTTCATACCATTCATTTTGAGGAATGTGGTAACCCGCAAGGCAAGCCAATTGTTTTACTGCATGGAGGACCGGGCGGTGGCTGTCCTCCCTTTTATCGCCAGTACTTCAATCCCGAAAAATGGCGTCTTATCATGTTCGACCAACGGGGTTGCGGTCAAAGCATACCTCACGCTGAACTGCGGGAAAACACAACTTGGGAATTAGTCACTGACATTGAAAAGCTGCGAAAGCATTTAGGGATAGAACAGTGGGTGGTGTTTGGTGGAAGTTGGGGAAGCACCCTAGCATTAGCTTACAGCCAGACCCATCCTTCTCAATGTAAGGGGCTAATTCTACGTGGCATATTTATGCTCAGGCAAAAAGAATTGCAATGGTTTTATCAAGAAGGGGCTAGCTATATTTTTCCCGATGCTTGGGAAGAGTATTTAAAACCAATTCCACCAGATGAACGAGATGATTTACTCAAAGCCTATTACAAACGCTTGACCAGTCCGGATTTACATACTCGGTTAGAAGCTGCCCGTGCTTGGTCAATTTGGGAAGCTAGTACAAGTCGATTGTTCCCAGATACACAACTGATGGCAAAGTTTGGCGAAAATGTTTTTGCAGAGGCGTTTGCACGAATTGAGTGCCATTACTTTGTCAACAAAGGGTTTTTTGAAACAGACGATCGCTTGTTATCAAATGTTGACCGTATTCGCCACATCCCCAGTGCCATCGTTCAAGGGCGTTATGATGTTGTGTGCCCAATGATATCGGCTTGGGAATTACATCGTGCATGGCCGGAAGCTGAATTTATTGTTATTCCTGATGCGGGTCATTCCATGTCCGAACCGGGAATTCGCAGTGCCTTAATTGAGGCTACAGATAAGTTCGCACAGTTGTAAGTAGGTTGTTATAAATAAAGCTGTAGGGTGCGTTAGGAAAAGTTGGCTACACACAATACCCCCTAACCTTCTTACAGAAGGATACTGGGCGAGCTAAATTTGTTGCAGGGATGAAGAGAATGGATGTTATTTAAGGTTTTCTTTATAAATCAATTCTCATTGGAACAAGTTTGCTATATTGTGTGTCATGGCAATCTAAGTCATTATACTGAAGTAGTAAATGTACTTATTTATTACCGGGTGCCCTATGTAAATACTACAATCCTCAGTTAGGAAGTTGGGATACCTCAATGGGAGTTGCAACTAGCTCAATCAAGTTTGGGACAGATGGTTGGCGGGGCGTGATTGGCGATGAGTTCACTTTTGAACGTGTAGCCCTGGTTGCGCCAATTGCCGCAAAAGTATTATTCGATACATATGGAAAAAAAGTAGGCAGCCGTACAATCGTGGTGGGACATGACCGACGGTTTATGGCAGAAGATTTTGCCCGTAAAGTCGCTGATGTTGTCTCGGCTGCTGGGTTTGATGTCCTGCTGACAGATACTTATGCTCCAACCCCAGCTTTTAGTTGGGCAGCGAAACAGCAAAATGCTTTGGGGGCATTGGTTATTACAGCCAGTCATAATCCCGGAAAATACTCAGGCTTAAAAGTCAAAAGCGCATTTGGTGGCTCAGTACCACCAGAAGTGACTCAACAAATAGAAGCACTTTTAACTCAAGAACTGCCACCTGTCTCAACTCCAGGCAAGATAGAACTGTTTAACCCCTGGCATAGTTACTGTGAGATCCTCAAAACTAAAGTCAATATCGAGGGCATTCGTGATGTTATATCTACAGGCAAACTCACAGTGTTCGTTGACGTTATGCACGGTGCCGCCGCAGGTGGGTTGGCAATGCTGCTTGGGAATGAGGTAAAAGAAATTAACAGCAATCGCGATCCCCTTTTTGAGGGGGGTGCGCCAGAACCTCTGCCCAAATACCTGTCCAAGTTGTTTGAGGTGATGGGTTATCATCGAGATACCCACAATGCTGGTTTAACAGTGGGTTTGGTGTTTGATGGAGACAGCGATCGCATTGCTGCCGTAGACGGAAATGTGAACTTTCTAAGTTCGCAAGTATTAATACCTATACTAATCGACCATTTGACCCTACGACGTGACTTTAAGGGTGAAATCGTCAAAACCGTAAGTGGATCTGATTTAATGCCTCGCGTAGCGGCAATGCACAATTTGTCGGTATTTGAAACACCTGTAGGTTATAAATATATAGCTGATAGAATGTTAGAAACACAGGTGTTGCTAGGTGGAGAAGAGTCAGGAGGAATTGGCTATGGCAGTCACATTCCCGAACGAGATGCTCTCCTATCAGCATTATACGTACTGGAAGCAGTTGTTGAATCAGGGCTGGATTTAGGTGACTATTACTCGCTGTTGCAACAACAAACTGGGTTCACATCCGCATATGACCGTATTGACTTACCTCTATCTAGCATGGAAGTGCGATCGCGTCTTCTGCAACAACTGCAAACCCAACCTCTAAAAGAAATTGCGGGAAAATCAGTCATCGATTGCCAAACAATAGACGGTTACAAATTCCGCTTAGAAGATAACAGTTGGCTAATGATTCGTTTTAGCGGGACCGAACCAGTTTTACGCCTGTACTGTGAAGCCCCCACACTGGAGCAAGTTCACCAAACTCTAGCTTGGGCAAAAGATTGGGCAGAATAGTCAAGAGTCAGAAGTCAATAGTTTAAAGTCTAAAATCTAGTTTTTTTACAATTGACTATTGACTGTTAACTCATAACTATTAACTAATGACTAATGACTAATGACTAAATTACTTGTTGTTGCTACAGGAAATCCAGGTAAGTTACGCGAGATGCAAGCTTACCTGGCTGATACTGGTTGGGAATTAATACTTAAACCCCAAGAATTGGAAGTAGAAGAAACGGGAAAAACTTTTGCCGCCAATGCTTGCTTAAAAGCATCTCAAGTTGCAAAAGCCACGGGAAACTGGGCGATAGCTGATGATTCTGGCTTGCAAGTGGATGCTTTAAATGGTGCCCCTGGAGTATATTCTGCTCGTTATGGCACAACCGATCGCGATCGCATTGCCAGACTATTAAGAGAATTGGGCGATACACCAAATCGGCAAGCTCAATTTGTTTGTGCAATAGCACTCGCCCGTCCGGATGGAACTATTGCTATACAAACAGAAGGTGTTTGTCGCGGCGAAATTCTCTATGAACCTCGTGGTAGTGGGGGATTTGGATACGACCCAGTTTTTTACGTTAAAGAAAAGCAATTGACCTACGCAGAGATGACCTCAGAGTCGAAGCGTTTGGTGAGCCATCGGGGCAAAGCGTTTGATGCTTTCCTGGAAAAGTTACCTTCTTTGACTGAGAAATAGTGAATTGTTAGTTGTTAGTTGTTAGTTATTAGTTATTAGATGTTAGTTGAATTTTCAACGCACCACTAACTACTAACCACTAACCACTAACCACTAACCACTAACTAACTAAACTGCCTCTGTATTCTTTTCGCCAGTACGAATTCGTACAACTTGTTCAACTGGGGAGATGAAAATTTTGCCATCACCGATTTCGCCTGTACGGGCAGCGGCAATGATTTTGTCTACGACCATGTCAACCTGACTATCTTCAACAACAATTTCCACTTTCAGTTTCTGCAAAAACTCAACAGTGTACTCAGAACCGCGATAGCGTTCAGTTTGACCCTTTTGGCGTCCAAAACCGCGAACCTCAGAAACGGTCATACCAACTATACCGGCATTTACCAAAGCAATTTTCACTTCATCTAGCTTAAAGGGACGGATAATAGCCTCTACTTTTTTCATTTTTATTTCCTGACTTGTACGTTTTCTATCTAAGCAGATTCTCTGACTATCACGCTCAATTTTTATTTGTTTGTAGCTTATTTAACACAAAATAAACATTAATAGCGTTGTTCCGCAAACTTCATAAAAGAGAGTGATTTGACCTAACGACTGTGTTGTTCTAGTAAGGGACGCACAATTAAATAGCCTGCGCCAAAACCCATAACAATAATGAACAAGATAGCTACTACGAACCACCATCTGTGAAGTTGTGAGGGTTCTGGTTCATCTTGTAAATAATAGCTTGCTTCCTGCTCTTCTAGATAGACTGGTTGTGAAATAGGGGTCTCAATTTCCATGTCACCAGTCACTACAACTGGGCGGGGGCGGGAAACTGGCTTTTTAGGCGATGCAGTGGCTGGTCTTTTTGTTTGCGGTTGAAAATTGTAAGATGGAGGGGCTTGGCGATCGCTAACTGTTGTCCGAGCATCGATCACCTTTTGCAGATGCAAAATAGACTCAACCGCTTTAGATATTTCCTGCCGCAGTAGCTGATTCTCTTGCACAAGTTGTTGATTTTGGGCAGCAAGAGTATTCAGTTTTGCCTGAACAGCTTGCAACTCACACGCTAAGTCCCGATATACAGAAAGTGGTACGGAGGGGGAGTAGCTTTGAGTGGTTGCACTTGATGTTGTGTTATGAATAGAACCTGTTGTTGTTCGCATTGGTGGGTAAATATCACAATTTAATGTAATTAAACAACAAGAGACCGCGATCGAACATACTCAGTTTCTCAACTCAGCACAGGATTAATGGAATATGTTTTTGTTACTAAGCTCTGCTTGTAAGTAAGTCGGCGTAAATAAACACAAATATGTTACCAAATGTAAATGCATTGGAAACTTTTACTAATGAACGCCACTTGCTACAACGGGGAAAACCCCTGCAACGCAGTAACTCCCAATGACAAATGACTAAGGGCGACCCTGACCAGTTAGTTTTTTCTTACCCACCTACTAGTCGTTAGCTGTTAAAAGTGGAAAAAAGTGCCCTACAGGACCTTGACCTTTGCCAATTGCTAGAGAGTACGAAAGTGCTGCAGTCACATATTCCTTTGCTTGTCGTACTGCTGTTATGAGGTCGTTCCCCAAGGCGAGATTAGCTGCAATAGCTGCTGAGAGAGTACAACCAGTACCGTGGGTGTTTTTTGTATCAACATATTTGGTCGAGAGAGTTTCCATCTTATGACCATCGAACCAAATATCAACACCGCGCACACTTCCTTGCATACCTCCACCTTTTACTAAAACAACCTTTGCTCCTGCACTTTGGTGTATGATATGAGCAGCCACCCTCATGTCCTCTAGAGAGTGAATCGGTAAACCACTCAAAATTTGAGCTTCATATCGATTTGGCGTCACAAGAATTGCTTTAGGAATCAAAACATCGCGGAGAGTCTTGACAGCGTCATCATCAAGTAATTGTGCCCCTGTACGGGATACCATAACTGGGTCAACAACTAGATTGGGAATTTGTAAAACTTCTACCTGTTGAGCCACAGCCGCAATGATTTCCTTACTGAGCAGCATCCCCGTTTTTGCTGCTTGCACGCCAATATCATCGCATACGGCATTCATTTGTGCCACAACAGCCTCTGGTGGTATTGCCTCAACATAGTTCACACCCAGCGTATTTTGTGCAGTAACGCAGGTGATAGCACTTGTACCGTGGACACGGTGAAAGGCAAAGGTGCGTAAATCGGCTTGAATACCCGCGCCGCCACCACTATCGGAACCAGCGATAGTTAAAGCAACGGGTACCGTAAAAACTGTTTGAGTACTCATAAAGAGGAAGGAATAGCGATCGGTGACTAGTAGTCAAAAATACCACTAACTACTAACTAACGACTGTAAATATTTACCCCACTCTGCTGCTAAAGGAATCTCTGTAAAGGGAACCCTGACTGATTGACCGGGGTCAGAAAAAAGAAATTCCAACTCAATAGTACGACCTTTTTCTGGTAGCTTGTTAGTATCTACTGGTTTGTCATCTATTAAAAGGCATACTCTTTTAACATCAAGCAAAGAAAATGTTTGTAGCTGGATTGGACCTTTTGGGGTGGGCTTACCCCAAGTTATTTGGGAATTTTTTTGACCCAAAACTGCATAGATGTCGTACTTAGCTTTTTCAAATTGCTCTGCCCAAGCACGATAAGCTTCTATTTTTTGATACTCCTTCGAGCCTTGCCAAGCTAACCAGAAGAATACAACTAATAGGGGTAACCACAGAAGACCACGTTCCATTTTTTGAAAACTTACTGAGGTTTACTTAAGGATTGTAATTTTAGTGCAAAATACACCAACGGAGGGCTAGTTTGAGTTATGTTAGTGAGCAAACTGGCAAAAAGCGGTAATCGGTTGAGATGAGAAAGCTTATAATCTTTAGCTTATTTATCATTGGGTTGAGTGTTGCCCTGTTTAGTTTTCAGGGGTTAGCAGCCAATGGTGAATTTGAGACGATCTTGTTAAATTTCCGAGAGGATATCCCTAAGGAAATCTTGCAAAAAGACTTGCAAGTACTTGCCCAACAGTACCACGTCACGCCCCAATTTGATAATAAATTTTCTGAGAAAGAGAATGTTTATATCATCAAGGGCAATAAAGAGCTGTTAAAGGCACTGCGAAAGTCTCCACTTGCCAAAGCAGTGGAATTTATTGAGCCTAATTATATCTATAAAATTCCAACACCCGCTGAATCCGCGTCACAGGGAGAATTCTTACAGCCCGAAAGCACAAATAATAAAGCGCTTGCTTTGGGACCTAACGACCCAATGTACAGCAAGCAGTGGAATTTGCACAATATTAATATTGAGGGTGCGTGGAGAGAAAATAAAGGGAATGGCATTACGGTTGCAGTTATTGACACCGGTGTCACTCGCGTACCCGATTTAGCTGAAACACAATTTGTCCCTGGATACGATTTTGTCAATGATAAAGTAGAAGCGGATGACGATAACGGACATGGTACCCATGTTGCCGGTACGATCGCCCAATCTACTAACAATGGCTATGGCGTCGCTGGAATTGCATATGAAGCTAAACTGATGCCTTTAAAGGTTCTCAGTGCATATGGTGGCGGAACTGTTGCCGATATTGCTGAAGCCATTAAATTTGCTGCCGATAACGGTGCAGACGTTATCAACATGAGCTTGGGCGGTGGCGGTGAAAGCCAATTAATGAAGGATGCCATTGAATACGCCTATAGAAAAGGTGTCGCGATTGTTGCTGCTGCTGGTAATGAAAATGAAAATTCTGCTGCCTACCCAGCCCGCTATCCCCATGTTATCGGCGTTTCTGCAATAGGTTCAGATGGCGAGAAAGCCCCATATTCCAACTATGGTGCTGGAGTGGATATTTCAGCGCCTGGTGGTAGTGATGCTGGGAAGATTTTGCAAGAAACTATCGATCCAGATAATGACGGTGTCCCCACCTTTAAGGCATATCAAGGAACAAGCATGGCATCCCCTCACGTTGCGGGCGTTGCTGCACTTGTGAAAGCTGCTGGTGTGAAAGACCCAGATCGAGTTCTAGAAGTTCTCCAGCAGTCAGTAAGAACTATTGAGGATGATAGTTTAAACTACTATGGCGCGGGACACCTAAATGCTGAAGCCGCTGTGAAACGTGCTAGCCAAGGACAAATCAGTTTTCAAGATTTCTTCCGTTGGTTGCGGGATAACGGCTACCTCAACCCCCGCTTCTGGATTGACGGCGGTGCTGTGGCGCTATTACCCAAGATTTTGATGGTTCTTGGTTCTTATCTCCTAGCTTGGTTTTTACGAGTTTACTTCCCATTCACTTGGGGTTGGTCTTTATCCTTTGGTCTGATTGCTGGTAGTTCCGGATTATTCCCCCTCAAAGGATTCTATATCTTTGACCTGCCACAGTGGCCTTTCCGCTTATTAGGAAGTTCAATTCCTGAATTGGGCAATAGCCTTCAAGGAACAAATGCTCTTAACCCAGTGTTTGCCAGTGTGCTGATTCCCCTTGTTCTGATAGCTTCACTGTTAGGACATCGAGATTGGAAGTGGTTTGCAATTGGTTCTTCGATAGGTGTAGCAGCTTGTTTGGCAGTGAGTGCAGTGTTAGACCCAGCAGTTTGGGGGCTGGGTAGTGGCACTGTTGCTCGCATTTTCCTCATCGTTAACGCCTTACTGTGTTTTGGTTTGGCACGGTTGGCTGTTAAAACTACCTAAAGTTAGTGGTTAGTAGTTAGCAGTTAGTAGTATTCTTCTAACTACTAATTACTAACCACCGATCGCTAACCACTAATCACTTATGAGCATTACAGTTACAGGCACTATTGAACGTCGTGACATTGGTACTGGCGCTTGGGCATTAGTCACTGATGAGGGTGTGACTTATGAAATCCTCAGAGGTGCCGACAAAAGTTTACTGAAACAAGGACAAAAAGTAAAAGTTACAGGACAGGTTCGCGAAGATATCATGACCATTGCGATGATCGGTCCCGTCCTAGAAGTAAAATCCTTTGAAGTGATTAATTCTGATTAGGTGCTGCTGAATCTAGAACGTTTTGCAAACGAGTTCTGAACTCTCCTTTGGGATGACCGCCTTTTACCTCACCCACAATCTGAAAATCTCCTTCTGGAGAATCGCAGACAATATAGGTAGGCCATCCCATTTCTGATTTATCAGGGTACTGAGTTAGCAAAATTTTACGATACTTGCGGTAAGTAGCTGTATCCTGCATCTTTACACTAATAAACTGCAGACCTAGTTCCTCAGCTACTTTCTGGTCGTAGAACGACATCTTGTGACATATGCCACAGTCTTCAGAAGAAAACTTAATAACAGCTAAAGTCATCTAAAAACCTCCGGGAGTGTGGAAACCGTGTGTCTTTAAACCATTGAGGAAACACGACACGAAACCGCAACTCTCTCACTACTAGTGTAAACAAGCTCTAAATACAAAAAGTAAGATACCAAAATAGAAAGTCGAGAACTCTAAAGAAATTGTTAAGAATTTTAAGTGGTTTGGCACTTACAAATCACTATTGAGGGATTTGCAAGTCATAAATTGTTGCTTTTATGGCACGGGGAACACTGAAGGATACTTAAAATCAATATAGCACTCCCAAATCATTCTTGAAAAATCTCTAAGTAACGTAGATCGGCAGTGCCCACCGTTGTTCAATTGTGTGGCATAGCCCTACCTACCTACGTTTCAAAAATCAAATATGATTCCTAATATCTTCTTAGCTTGAATAAATAGTCCGGAAAATTTACAAAAAATTTTGGTAATTTTGCCGAGTTTTATGTCAAAAATAGTAAATACACCCCAAAAGCTGATAGCTTGCCAGGGGAGTCAGCGATCGGAGCGCAATTTACCACTACTAAGTTCTGAGCTTAACTAGGGCTATCCGGATATATAGAAAAAATAACGTGCTTTTTGTATCTTCAGAAAGAAAAACTCAAGAAGCTGATAGCTAGCCAGAGGAGCCAGTTATTAGAGCGCAATCTACTACTATGTTTTTAGCTTAACCAGGGTTATCCGGAAGGGAAGTCAAAATTCAGGTGCTATTTATCGCATGAAAAAAAAAGACCCCTAGGCAGCTAAAAGCCAACCAGGGGAGTCAGTTATCAGGGTGCATCTACCACTACTATGTTCTATTAGTAACTAGTACAAGTGGGCGTAAATAAGGCAACCGTTGTAAATCGCTCCAAAGCTTACAGTGTAAGCCTTTTAATTTCATACTTTATCCTTCATACTTCAGCCTTTCTGTACTAGTCGATTGGAATTTATCAGCTACGTATTTACACCTTAAACCCAAAGGTGTGGGTCGTAGTATTTTGTAACCAAATTTACCATCTCAAGGAGAATGACTATGGCAGCTAAATCTGAAACTAAATCAACAGCATCTAAAGCTGAAGAGTTCCACAAGGTGGTTGCTGAAAAGGGATATGTGCGTGCCGTGGCAGAACAAATGGTGGAACTACCTCCACAATTAGACCCGCCTATTTTAGGTTCGCGTATGCGGATTTGGAAGCAAGACCCTTCCGTGAAAGGTATTGAAGTGCCAAGAACTGTTTACATTCACACCCAAGTCAACGATGGTCCGAGTGACTCCCAAATTATTATTCAAGGTATTGATTCTGTTGCTGCGGATATCAATCGAGATTTTTTATTGAATCCTGATGGAAACGCGGCGGCTTTTGACGCGGTGCATACCTATACCATCGTCCGCCAAGTACTGACAATGTACCAGCGAGTATTGAACAAAAAGCTGGATTGGCAATGGAGTACAGATAACAACAAAGAAACAATCAAGGTTTATCCCCATGCTGGAGAGGCGCAGAATGCTTTTTACGACCGTCGGGAAAAAGCTTTAAAATTCTTCTATTTCACTCCCCCCAGAGACTCAGGGTTAACATCGAAAGTTTTTACTTGCCGCTCAATAGACATTGTCGCTCACGAAACTGGACACGCAATCCTAGACTCATTAAAACCTGATTGGATCTTATGGAATGCGCCAGCACAAACAGGAGGGCTGCATGAGTCATTCGGCGATTTGACCTCCATTTTCTTGATTCTGTCTCAAATGGATTTGGTCGAGTATATTGTGGCTGAGACAAAAGCGGATTTACATCAAAAAAATATAGTGGCAGCCCTGGCTGAAGAATTTGGACTAGCTTTTAAACTGAATAATGGGTTACGAAATGCGGATAATGACCTGAAACTCAGCGATGTGACTTCCGCGGTGCATGATGTGTCTCAGGTATTTACAGGAGGAGTTTTCGACACGTTGGCAGATTTATTCACCTCACGCAGAGATCCGCGTGTGCGAGATAGCGCCGAAGTTCTCTACCAAACTGGCAAATACATGGCTGGACTCGTGCTACGTGCTATCATTCAGTCACCTGATACTAATGCTACCTTTGCGGATGTAGCTAATGCCATGATTGAAATTGCCAAGGCAGACGGAGAGGAAGATTGCGCGAAGTTTGTGCAGAAGCACTTTGAGTTTCGGGAAGTTTTGGGACCAAAAACTTTTGCCGACTCTATTGATTTGTCTCACTTTGGTATGTATGCCAGTCGCCGTTGCTCTTGCGGAACGATGCAGCACCCACAATATAGGTCAAAAGCTCCTGACTTAAATGGAAAAACGCCCGCGAGTCGCAATAGATCGGAAAACCGCGCTTAGGCTGAAGGTTAACGTGGGTTTCGGGTTGGTTGCTACTTACAGGCGGAATATATCCCAAGCAATTTTATATTTTCTCTGAAGCAATAAAATTGCCTTGCACCTTCAAGAGGATGGCAAGAAACAAGGATAAAGTATGAAATATGAAGTGTATAGATGCCCTCTAAGGGTCTTGCTGAAAGGTCATATGAAGCATTTATCTTTATATCTTTTATCTTTCATTCTTCTTCTTTTTCTTACTTATCAGCCAATTAGTGAGGTTCACCCAACCATGAAAGTCAAGTTTTCTCAGTCAGGAGGATACGCAAACTTGAGAAGGGGTTGCGAGCTGGATACAGACTTGCTCCCCTCTGACGAAGCCGCTAAGTTACAATCATTGGTGGAACAAAGCGACATTCTCCAAACTCAAAGTAGTCACACGCCCCACGCTCGCGATTTATTTAACTACAACATCACCGTTGAGACTAATGAGGGCGCTCCCACTGTTTCATTTGATGACCTGAGCGTACCTGAAAATGCACAACCTCTGCTTAATTATCTCCAAAGTTGCGCCAAGCCACTTCCACTAAGGTAATGGAGTATCTGGGATGGGGATAAATCAATTAAAAATGCAAAATTTAAAATTTTTAATTTTTTAGCCCCTAGTTGCTTTGTAAAAAAGAACAGGGAAGGGGAACGGGGAACGTCGGATGGTCTATGGTGTGGGCTTTAAACCCACAGATGGTGCAAACCACTGATTGATAAGTACCGCACCAATTCAGTGGGGGACTGAACCCTCTGATTTTATCTAGAACGAACCAGGAAACAGGGAGGAACAACCTGTTTCCTTGTTCAAATTCAGTATTAACACTATTGATTCCCTGACTTCACTGTATAACAAGGAAAATGAATTTATGAATATACCGCGTGACTCTCAAAGTCAAGGCTTTGAAAAAACACGTCAAGGAATGCGTGCTTTCTCGAGATTTGGCGACATACCTAGTCTTGATACCAAGGGAACACGCGCACTTGAGGCATGGTTTCTCGGACCGAAAGCGGAAAATGCTGATGAACTGGAACGCCTAGTAGTAGAAGCAATTCGAGACCAAGCATTTTGGAGAAGAAACTTTCATCCCGGCGATCCAACTCATATCAGTGAGGAAATTAAGCGCTCGCCCGAATATTTACAGGCGATGGATGCTCTTAAAGAAGGTTATGCTTCATTGCTAGCATTTCTCAAGAAGTCCGTGCCATTCTTCAGTATGCGCTATCAAGGGCACATGAACTGGGATTTGACGATTCCAGGTATCCTCGGCTACTTTGCAGCGATGCTATACAATCCCAATAACGTTGCTTTTGAAGGGTCAACAGCAACAACGATTCTGGAAATACTTGTGGGAGACGACCTCTGCAAGATGCTGGGATACAGCATCCCTATGGAAGCAGAGATTGATAATGGGGCGATTAGACCTTGGGGACATATCACCTGTGATGGCACGGTGGCTAACATCCGAAGCCGCCGTTGGTGGTGCGATCGCTTTGGTGGAAGAAGGAGATAGCATCACTATTGATGCTCATGCTCGATTGTTACAAATCAACATTTCGGATGCAGAATTAGCCAGTCGCCGCGCCAAATGGCAACCCCGTCCACCCCGTTATACAAAAGGCATCTTAGCAAAATATGCTCAGTTAGTTTCCTCTAGCAGTGTTGGTGCTGTCACAGACTTAGATTTATTCGATAAGTAGGGAATAAGGATGAAGGATGAAATACCAAGCAATTTTTCATCCTTTACCCTTTATCCTTCATACTTTTTTAACGTGTTCCGGTTCCGGTTGGTGCGATTGGTCCTTTGATCGATACAGGGGGAGTATAACCATCTTGTTGTTTTCTGCCAACACCTCTGCTTTTTGGTTTTTTGGGTTTGGTTTTGGGGTTTGTTTGTGATGCTGTCGGAGTCTTGGCAACAGTTGGCACTACAAAATAGGTTGCATTAATGCTTAATGCAAACAGTATCATTACGAGAATTTTCATAAATTTGAATGTGTCTGGATAAAGGCAATTACCTACGGTTTTTGCAGGTGGAGGGGGTAATTGCTTTTTGATTCATAAGACAGCGACCCATTCAAATCATTGCTTAAATTTCTTTAAATTTCTGTTGATAGCGTTACAAATTCCGCCCACGGCAGATACAATTACTGAAAAGTTGTCATTTTCAGTAAACTGTGCTCATCCAAGTTGTGTTCGATGAGAAAATTCTTTGAATGAACCGCAGAAGAGACAGAGATCTGTCAACCTTAGCGATGCCGACGCTTTCGGGGTTTGCGTACCTGAAACAAGGGTGAAATTAAGCGGCGTAAAAGGCGATAACTCTTGCGGACAATATCCAGAACAGAGTAGGGCACCCGTATCCGCAGCGGGCAGAGTATGGGACGATACAACCAGTAGTACGCTCGCTTCAGGTCATCCCATTTTGAACAAGTTTCCTCTTGAAGAAAGTCTGAAACATCTACAACCAACCCCCTGCCTTCTAACATCATCACATTGCGTCCGTGAACGTCATGGGGGTAGAGACCACGTTCACGGGCATACTCCAGGGCTTTGTCAATATCTCGTATAACCTTAACTGGAATCGGAAGACCAAGGTGCATACAGTCGTAGAGAGTAACACCGTAAAGACGCTTTAGGATTAAGAAGTCTTCCCCAGCATAAAAACACTCGGAGAAAGCAGGGTGAGAACCCAGCCGCCGATAAACCTCTACCTCCTCCTCAAAACCAGGTCGTCCCGGCGCATAAATCTTGACCACCTGTTTCGGATAGTCAGGGTGATAAACCACAGCAGCATAGTTCCCCGCCCCAAGAACCTTCCAGGGGTCGGGTACATAGTGAACTTTCACAGGGTTATGGGGATCGACACTCTCTATCTGTAATCGAGGGAGAAGCTCTTTGCGGACACTCTCGATTAACTGCTTCAACAGCGTTCCATCCATACTGGTTTTTATAACGGGATTGGGATAGCCCTGCGATAGTGGTTCTTCATTATTAATCATTGGGGTTCCTCGGTAGAGGCTTATTCTGGGATATATCTTAGGTTGATATCTACATTTCCTGTAATTATGTTTCCCAATTAAACCAGTAAATTTCATCAATATGTTATCTAGATAAATAAGGTTTTTTAAGTTAGTTGTCAATATGTTAAGAGCAACCAAATTAAACGTAAAATTCTGGTTGTCAAATCTCTGCAGAGATTCATTCAATACTTGTGGAAAAAATCCCCACCCCCCCTTAACGGCACTCCCCCCAAGGTCTCGGGGAGAATAGGGGCAGGGTAAATTCGAGAATTATATGTCAATACAATTCCAGTCAAATTTATGTATAAATCAATACTTGTGTAGGAACCAAGCATGGCTAGTCTCTACATTTTTTCCTGATAAGGGTTTTGGTCTTATCTGAACCGTATTGAATTGTAAGTAAATAAAAGAGAAACGCGATCTGCCACTATGCTGTAGCGAAGCTATCGCAACGTGTCAAAGTCCTTTGTGTTAACAGTTAAACTTGAACCGAGTAAGCCGAGTAGACCCAGGAAACTCAATGGGTAACTAGGTTCGGAAACGGTTTGAATAGTGGGAGCTTGGCGAATGGTAAAGGACTGATAAAAATTGTTTCCATCAAGATCGTCGGGAACATCAACAGAAAACGTGAAAGTGACCGATTCACCGGGAGCAACTGAACCTCCACTCCAGCTAAGATTGAAAGACCCATCCTGAGTGAGTTGAGTAAACTTGGAAGAAGTAGGTTTTGGGTCAGCGTTTGAGGAGTTTGAGTCGAAACTGGGAATTGCAAAGCCAGGGGGAACAAGAATTAACTCAGGCGAGCCGAAGTTATCATTCACTCCAAAGCCAATTCTAAAGTTAAAGCCATTCCAGGTAGAGTCAGTATTATTTACAATTGTTTGGGTAAAGAAATATTCTGTTGTTCCTCCTGATGATTCAACAAAGAGTTGAGTGTCAACCGGCTCTGTAGTTTGAAAAGTTACAGGGGTACAAGATAAACCGGGGAAGTTAGGGATTTGATTTTGACTTGCATCTGTGCTGTTGTCGTTATTAATAAATGGAGTCGCAACGGGAGTTTGAACTTGCGAACACAACACATCGCCAAGACCCATTCCCGTAGGTGGACTTATGCTGGTAATAGTGCGAGCTTCCGAGACTCCGGTAAAGCATAGAGAAATAGCCAAGGTAGTTCCGAGGATTTTACTTACTTGTTTCATGGGATCCTAGTTTGATTGAATAATTCACAACGCCTACAGCCTGTTAGCGGCTATGCTTTAGTATTGTATTTTTAATCACCTCAAAATATTTTATATTGAATATGCTATGGTCATAGGCGATCGCGTGGGTACTGAGTTCAGTTTCTTAGCGAAAGAATCCCTAACTATATTGCTTGCAATTAGTTGGGGTGCGTTCAATGACCGCTTTCCCGATCGCAATACCCTAGATAGTGTTATACTACTTTTTGGTAAGAAAACTTTTCCTACTAGAAGTAGCGACCATGCAAGTAGAAAAAATATCGGTGTCGTTGCCAGCTTCCTTAGTTAAATTTGTGGAGGATTATAAATCTCTACATCAAAAGAAGAGCCGCTCAGAGGTGATAGAGGAAGCAGTAAAGTTGTTGAGAGAGCAAGAGCTAGAAAAGGCTTATAGGGAGGCAAATCAAGAGATAGATGAAACTTGGGATACAGTCGTCGCCGACGGACTGACAGATGAAACGTGGTGAAATATACTACGCCAATCTCAGTCCAGCAGTGGGTTCGGAGACTGATAAGCGCCGCCCAGTCTTGATAGTCAGCAATGATATTAATAACCGCAATGCTACCGTAGTAACTGTTGTACCTCTGACATCAAACGTTATTCGTGTATATCCTTTTGAGGTTTTAGTTGCTCCGGAAGATAGTGGATTACCAAAGCCATCTAAGGTACAGGCTCAACAAATTAGAACTATTTCTAAACAGCGCATTGAAGGTGAGGCAGTGGGACAGCTTTCTGATGAATTAATGCAGCGAGTGGGAGATGCTATAAAACTCCATCTTGCTATGGAGAATAGCTGATGCAACCAAGGTAAATTTTTTAGGTTAGCGACAGCAGCGTAGTCAACAAGGGTAGTCAAACGTAATAGCTTTTCAAGAGCGCTAAATCAACGCGTCGAATATAGTATTAGCAATGACCTAAGAAAAAGGTTGTAACTATGTTATGGAAGCTTTAAAAATCTTTGAGAAAACCAGATTTCAATTGAGAAACTCTGACACACCTGCTTCAAGAGCCAGCACAATAAGCACTTGGGATATTACGATTAGATTGCATGATGTTCAGTCCTTGAGCAATTAGGTGAACATTGCCCCGTGCATCCACAACTAAGCCATTCGCCTCCACAATTGGCTGGGAATCACGAGCAAGATGCTTGGATAATGTCACTGGTTTTACTTCCCCATCTGTGAGGTTTCCTGTCTGTTCATCCAGTGTCACCCATTGGGTGATAACTGCCGGTTGACGTAAAGGTTCGGTAGGGCTTAACGGTAGTCCACCCCGTCCCATAGCAACAAAACGGCTGGTTTGCCCATTTCTTGGAGTACAGCCCTGAGCAATCTGCTGCGAGACATCAACCAGATTTGTGGGTAATTCTACTAATCCTTGACTGGGGTTAATATCGGGAGTGTTGAGTTCTACAGTGCCATCCACGCCGAATTCTGAACTTGCTGTAATGTCACTCCAAGGAGTTGGATTAAGCCTTGGTTGAATCCCGAAAATGCCATTCGCTACAATATTCACTCTCCCACCTTTGCCTGCATAAGCATTGGCACTGATGTCGCTATTTTCACTCTTAACGGCGACAATCAAGCCATCAGGGGCATTGATGGTGATGTTGCCACCATTACCAGTACTGTTTTGATTTGTACCCGCAGTTGTTGAGATGGAACTCCTACCACGCAACAAAAGTAAATTACCGATGTTTAGCTGAATATTTCCACCCTGCCCTGTAGTGGAGGTAGCATAAATTCCAGCAAGATTATCAGAGGTATTACTACGATCGGAATTCCTAATTTTTAAAGCTTCTGCAGTAACAGTAATTTGTCCAGCATCACCTGTACCTAAAGCGTCTGTACTGATACTTGCTGTCTTGAGAGTGAAACCTCCTGCAGCTTTAACGTTGATGTTCCCGCCGTTACCCGTGCTAGCTTCTCCTGTCTTGCTTACAACTCCTGCACTTTCAATCCATAAAGAATTTGCATTTATGTTAATGTTGCCAGCGTTACCTTTTCCATAAGTTTCAGTACTTAGAAAAGCTTGGTTTTGTAATTGAAAGGAATCTACAACATTGATATTGATTTCTCCAGCATAACCTGTATTACTTGTAACACTAAACACCCCCGCCTTATCGTCAATCCGTAAAGAATTCGCAATTATGTTGATTTGCCCACCACTACCCATACCTGTTGTGCTGGTGTTAATCAACGCTTTATTTCGCAATTCTAACGCTCTCGTAGCATCAAGAATGATTGTACCTGCGTTGCCTACATTCGTCGTCAAACTATTGACTTGAGAATTTTCTATACGCAAAGAATTTGCAGTTATCTTGATGTTTCCAGCATTCCCCGTGCCAAAAGTATTGCTATTTATACCAGTATTGCTTAAGATTTCTAAAGAATCTGTAACATCAATTTTAATTTCTCCTGCTTTACCCGTGCCGAAAACACGGCTTTGTATCCCCGATTTTTCCGTGCGTAAAGAATTTGCACGAATGTCTATTGTCCCAGCGTTCCCTGTGGCAGAGGAGTCAGCCTCAATACCTGCACCGTTCATCACCATTGCACCAACAACGATAATGTTGATATCTCCAGCGTTACCTGGACTTGCGAAGGCTGCTAAACTACCGATTCCTACCCTGTGCTTCTCGTCCAAACCTTCTAGCTGCAAAGAATCTGCTTTTATGTTTATTCTTCCAGCATTCCCTTTGTCATAAGTATTAGTATTAATACCCGCTCGATTCTTTAAGATTAACGAGCCTGCATTAATATTGATTTCTCCTGCAGAACCTGTATCCTTTTCCGCTGCAGTGTTGACGCTACTGTTATTCTCAAACGTCACGTTTTTGGCATCTAGTCTAATTTGTCCGCCATTCCCCGTACTGTAGGTGTTAGAGCTGATGTTGGATCGATCGAACACTATAGAGTCGCCTTTTATACTTATACCTCCCCCATTTATGCTGCCTTCGGTATCAGCTAGTAGAAAGGATTGCTGAGTAAGACTGATATTCCTAGCAGCGAGGGCAATTTCCCCACCACCATCTCCCGTAGTACTCACGAACGATTTTCCAGAAAACTGTATGTTGCCAAATTTGATTCTATCTTCATCACTCAACTTCCAAGCCTGTTGAAGGCTTACAGATTGATTGCTAGCAGCACTGACAATTTCAATACGTCCGGATGGTGCTTTGAGAATGCTGCCATTTAGGACAATATTTCCTCCAAAAAGTGCTAAGGTTTGCCTCGGTTTGACTTGCAATCCCTCACCTTGGGTGTTCACTCTGCCTCGGGGTATTTTTTGATTTCGACTGGTAATTTCTTCATAATTAAGATCGTGTCCCACTCCCTTGACTGTAATTGCTCCCGGATTGGAGGCGAATTGTAAACCGATTGGAACGCTAATTGTTAGCAGGGGAGTAGTATTGGACGAATTGGCACTAAATTCCGTACCATCTTTAAACCTGAGACTGTTAGCACTACTACCAATAAACGAACCACCTATATCTAATCGAGCATTCTCACCAAAAACAATCCCATTGGGATTGATTAAAAATAGGTTAGCTATACCGTTAGCTCGAATCAATCCATCAATCTGAGAGATAGACCCACCTGTTACTCTGGTAATAATATTCTGTATATCATTTGCGTTGTTAAAGAAAGCTTCACTACCTGTTAATATAGAAAACTCTTTAAAGCTATGGAACAAGTTACTTCCTACTTGCGTTCCTCCAGAAATCGTCTCTGTATTACCTGAGGAAGTGACAACAGAACTACTGGGTAAAGTGCTATCAGGTGTAATTTGGGCAAGACTACGATTTCCAGAGAATACAAATATTAGCAGCAGCGATGTACCTAAAACATTGCTGAGGACGATTCCTAGTTGTAAAAACCAATTCCACTGAGGCTTTATTTTATATATTATACTCATTTTTACACCAGTAATACTTAGCAAAAAATTTGTTTTTAAATAGTGAAAATCCACAATTTATTGATGAATTCATACCTAAAATCAATACTTAAGTTTGGACAGTTACCCAATACAGTTCACATAAAGATTATTGGTAAAAATTCATGATAGAAACCATAATTTTCTGGTCTCTATACAGCCAGCAAAAATAGGATAATTTGTCTTATCTAAAACAGAGCGGGCTATGAGAATGATAAATTTCCTCAATATTTTTTTATAAGTTCTTTTTATAAATTTATGAATAACATAATTATGTAGCTTATTGTACATTTTGTTATATTTATTATTTTAAAAGTAATGATTTTTTATATGGCTTTGAACAAAACAGCATCACAGCATTAGCTTAAGTTTTATGTCTCGATATTAATATTTTGACAACTCGTGTGTATTCAGTTTCTATAGCATTAATTTAGTCATTCTAAAAACCGAGTTTACAATAAGAATAAAACCTAGGGTATGTTTGTGTGGAGTAAAGTAGTTGTTTGCCCCACATATCATTGGAAGATAACACTTGTACAGCCTATAAAACTATTGCAGAATAGGCTCTCAAGAGCGCTAAATCAATGCGTTGAATACAGTATTAGCAACATCTCTTCCTATCGACACCCCATCTATAGTAGCTAAGCCCACATGAACACTTCCATAAAGGCGTATTTTATGAAAAGATAATTATAACCAGTTACCAACTAAAACATAAGCAGCCCAATAACCCGGACGGCTGTAGTTTGGATACTTCTGTAAAAGTGTCACTTGGGCACGACGTAGGGCTTCGGCTTTGGTGACTTTGGCAGAAACCAACTCACGGTAAAACTCACCAATCAAGATTGCAGTGGAGCGATCGCCCACATTCCAAAGACTTGCCAGTGTACTCCTTGCACCTGCACGTACAGCAGCCCCTGCTAAACCCAGTGTTGCCCGATTGTCTCCAGCTGCTGTCTGACAAGCGCTCAAGACAAGAAGTTCTACGGCTTCTGAGCGTGTTTCATCTCGACGGCGCAAAAGCAAATCAAAATCCGTTACATTAATAAGACCATCTGCTGCTAAGATAAAAGTTTCTTCAGGACGAGAACTAAACTGTCCGTGGGTTGCTAAGTGAACGACATTAAATGGGGAAGCGTTCATCTTTCCCGCGAGTGCTTTACTAGTAAAATCTCGATCTAAAAGTTTTGTGTTTGATACTCCTGCCTTAGCGATCGAGTTCAACTCAGATTTGATTTCTGGTAAAGGTGGAAAGTGTTGAAATTTGGGAGGTGGTTGCACTAGTCCCCCAGCAAGAACCCGTAACTTTTCCTGCGCTAAAGGCTTGGTTTGGTGCAATTGCAGTCCCAGATTCAAGTCAACAGCATATTTCTCAATCAGATACTGCTGACCGTCATAGAGAACTGCCATCGGTACACTTCGCAACGCCCCATCTAGCACAAAAACTAAAGTATTGACATTGCTACGTTGTAACTCAGATTCCGTTGGTTGAATCAGCCAGCTATAGACTTGCTGAGATAGGGATTGAACTTCCTCTATTCTGTCAGGTTCAGTCAAGTACTGCCGAAGCTGCCGTAAAACATTCTCCACTTCGGTTTGAGATTTTTTCACTAAGTAGTTATGTAGTGGTTGTTTGGGAACTTTGACAATGACTTGTAATTGGTCTTTGAGAATTATCGGATAGATAATAGCAGCATTGTGATTGCTTTGGTCTACGACTTGATCTAATACAACCTTTGTCACATTTAAACATGCTTCCCGGAAGAAGTTATCCAATTCTGCTAACTGGAGTGCTTCAATTCTTTGCCTAGCTTTGTCTAATGTTTCCTCACTGAGTTTTTCGCCCTGCGATTGCAAAAGCAATGCAACTGATTCGCGGTAAATAGGTTCTACACTTTCCTTAAATGAAAACTGAACATCTCGATGAATTGCTACAAGGTCGCTTCTGAGAGATTGCAACTCATTCACGGCAGCATCATAGGCAGCAATTGCCCCTGGAATATTGCCCTGCTGTTTCAGCAAGCGTCCTATCTGCCAATGCAGATTGTAGGAAATATCCGGTGCATTTATGGCTTGAGCCAATAGAAGTGCCTGTTGTGTCAGCTTTTGAGCATTTAACCATTGTTTGTCTTGCTCATACAGCTTTCCCAGAGTTCCAAGTGCATGGGATTCAGCACGCACATCACCCAATGCTTTCGCTTGTTGAAGGGCGACAGCAAGCAATTGAGCAACGGATAGGTTATCTGTATCTGTAGGACTTACAGACAACTTATCCGCTACAGAATCCGTTGCTAACTCCATCAAATTTTGAGCCAAATGAATTCTTGCATAAACTGCTACTTGACTTAGTGGGAGGTTACTGAGTTCATTTGGTATTTGAGCTAAAAGGGGTTGTGCAGTTGACCATTTTTGGGTATTTAGTAATACATTGAGAAGATTGATTTGAGCTTGAACTTTGGTGAGTGGTGAAGGAGTTATGGAGATTGCTTGTTGATAAAAGGCGATCGCATTCTGGTGTTTCTGTTGGATTCTAGCCGTATTCCCTAAACTGAGGAGCGCTGCACCGATTTCTCGAGCAGATTGCAACTTTTGAGCAGTTTCCAGGCTTTTTTGCAAAACTTGACGGGATTGTTCCAAATCTCCCGTTAACTGCAGTGTATCTCCAAGCGATCGCAATTCTACAGCTTTAGTTAAAGAATCTGGTTGAGATTGCAAATTCTGACCCACCTCAGTCAACATTATTAAAGCACGACGGTAAAACCCCATGACCTGCAACGCTTGTGCTTGATTAATGCGACTGCGAGTGACACCGATGCGCGAGCTTATTTGAGCATAAATTTTCTCAGCCCGTTGCCATGTTTTTAACCCCTCTTCAGCCTGTCCTTGCTCTAATTGCAGGCTACCTTGAATCTGCAGCGTTTGGGCAAGAACTTGCAAGTATGGTTTTGAAGTATCAGTGTCTGTAAGTTTTAAACTGTCAGCGAGTGCCCTCTCAGCTTCAACCAACATTCCACGAGAAAGGTAAACCAAAGCAAGATTACTCAGCGTCATTGCCTGCCTGAGCTTATCTCCCCGTACCTGATACTGTTGAGATACCCTTTGCAAAACCTCTTGCGCTTCTCCTAACCTTCCCGCTTCATACAATGCTTTTCCCTGTTGTACTAAATCTGTTAAGCTGACTTCTGTTTGGGGCGATTGTTGAACTGAATAATCCGCCGCTTGAGATTGTTCCAAGATAGGTGAAACAAGACAAAATACTGTTACAAACGTTAACAGGAAATAAGCAAGTAAAAAGAAGAGTTTCCGCAGCCTAATATTTCCCCATTGCTGTTGACCTTTTGCTTTGTGGAAAAAAGAGCGCAGATAATAGAAAAAGTAGAAGCGTTTTCTTGCCATAGCTTTTTTACTCCAGCTATTAGGTTGATGAGACCCCCAATTTAAAGAAGTTAGGAATCTTGCTGGTTGCTTTTCTTAGTGCATTCCTTCAATAGCTCGTTCTACCAATGGTAGGGCAATTTTAGCTTTGCGGATTTTTTATATAAGGATGTGGAGATTTCTGATGTCCCACCTGAAATTACCCCGCACCTTGGATTGAGAATCTTTTACTTGACTTTCTATATTAATTCGTATTATTGTTCCACATTAATTAATGAAAGGTTCCACCGCTACTACCTTTTCCTCTTCATCCACTGTTACCTTTGCCAATCCAAATTGCTCAATCACCCAAGCATTAGTCGTCAAGTGCGTACTTACCAAAGCCACCTTGTACTCACTTGGTGTCGATGCCAAAGCAGTCGGCAATAGCAGCTGATCTCCTAAATGTTCATCCACAGGTGCGCCTGTTTCATGAAATTGCAAAAATTCCTCACAAGCTATGTCAGCCACTTTTTCCGCTGGCAAACCGATGCGCCCCAAACCACTAAATCCTGCCAAACTTTTTTCGTAGTCAGCGGTTAGAAACAAACCTGCCCCTGGTGCCACACCTTTGGCGTGTATTGGTTTTACTGCCACTTTCAAGTCTTCTTCACGCAATACATTCTCGGCACGACTCGCCATCCTCTGTGGAATATGGGATGGTAGTTGTGTCACCACTGCTAACCCCCGCACCTGTTGTAAATCGCCCCGTTCCACCAAGTTTATCCCACAAAGTTTAGTATCACCATTGATAGACAACTGTACCTCTCCCCCGCCCTGAGGATACCATCCCCAAGAATTGATTTGTATCTCTATCCGTACACCCATGCGTCGCAGCATTGGCTGATAAACTTCTTGAATATAGGTCATGGAGGGGCTGTAATTAACATGAGTTCCACCCCGTAGTGTTAGCTGAGAATCACCCCTTGCCAGAACCAGGGGCAGGAGAACAGTTTGCAACACCATAGCAACAGCACCCGCAGAACGACCGTCCCGTGCTTCGCTAACATCAAAAGTGTAACTTCCTGCCTGTACTGCATTACCGGGAATAAACTCCAGAGTCATTGAACCCATAGCATCTCCCCGAACTTTGGCACGGCAAATCATTGCTGCAGCACGAACTGATGTTAGGTGTTGTGCTGCTAAACCTGGCTTTTCACGTCCGGCACGGATGTTATTTATCCGTATGGGATGACTTGTAATGGCTGATAAACTGAGGCTGGTGCGGAGTATTTGCCCGCCTCCTTCTCCAAAGGAACCGTCAATGTCAATCATGAGGGATTCTGGATTTTAGACTCTAGATTTTAGATTATTCTATGGCTGATGAAATCCAACCAAAGATTGACACATTTTTTGTGATTTTGGTCTTGCCTGAATTGGAATTTTTTTTAAGTACCTACAAAAGTGTTTGGCTTCTCTTTCTCGCTGAAAATTCTCTAGGTATAACTTTGTAAACGAACCATTTTGGTTCAATGAGGCAATAATTCATATAGCCAACTTTTGATAGAAGTTAAATCACAGAGCAATTTTTACCATTTAACCAGCGTTCTGTCTATTCCCGATGAATTCTACATCTTTCCTAGGTTATCAGCGCAAAGAAATTCTCCGAGGTATTCTTGCCGTATCTATCATCATAGTTGGCATCACCCATTTTCTTAAAGCGGAGCAATATGCTCGCATTGTACCGCCACCATTTCCACCATTCGCATCTGTGTACATAAGTGGTTTCTTCGAGATTCTCGGCGGAATTGGCTTGATGATTCCATTTGTAAGTGTAGCAGCGGCATGGGGACTGGTTTCTTTGTTTATTGCGGTGTTTCCTGCCAATATCTACATGACTTTGCACCAAATTGAGATTGAGGGAATTCCCCACATCCAATCACTTTATTGGGCAAGATTACCCTTTCAGGCAGTTTTCATTGCTTGGGCATACTGGTATACTCGGAAACCAGAGACTCAATCTGGAGCATCGCAACTTATTAACGAAGCACGATAAGCAATAGCCTGACCAAATAATTCGTAATTAAATATGCAACGCCTCTCTTGCGGTGCGGGCTTCCAGAGAGCCACTGGTATAGAACGGGCGAGGACGCCCGTCCCACAAGATGTCCCACAAGATGTCCCACAAGATGAATAGTTTATTTCTTGGACATCCCTGAAAGCAATGATGGCAAGCGTTCTCTAAACCTTAGCTTGTTTTCCATCAAGCTTGATTGCAGCATTTTCTTCTCGTGCATCCTCTAAAGTCACAGGTACTGAGTGAACGTGCCAAATATCTCGGGCGTATTCGGCAATTGTACGGTCTGAGGAAAAGTAGCCCGTGCGAGCTGAGTTCAGAATTGACATTCGCAGCCACCGGTCTTGATTCCGGTATGCCTCATCTACCTGTTGCTGACAATCAATGTAGGATTGGTAATCGGCAAACAGCATATAGTCATCCCGGTTCTTGAGGGATTCGACTAGTGGTTTAAACAAATTGCTGTCACCTTTGGAAAAGTAACCCGATGCAATTTGGTCGATCGCCTGTCTGAGTTGGTTATTACTGTTGTAGTAATCCCAAGGACGGTAGCCACTTGCTTTCCATTGTAAAACTTGAGCGGCACTGAGTCCAAAGAGGAAAAAGTTTTCATGTCCAACGCGATCGCGAATTTCAATATTTGCCCCGTCCAGAGTTCCTATAGTCAGAGCCCCATTCATGGCAAACTTCATGTTACTCGTCCCAGAAGCTTCCTTACCTGCAGTTGAGATTTGCTCGGAAAGATCGGCAGACGGATAAATTCGCTGTGCCAGGGACACATTGTAGTTTTTCAGAAAAACGACCTTGAGACGAGATCCTATATCTGGGTCATTATTTACCACATCTGCAATTGAGTTAATCAGCTCAATAATGAGCTTTGCCATTGCATAACCAGGTGCAGCCTTACCAGCAAAAATGACAGTTCGCGGTACAACATCTACATTGGGATTCTGTTTGATGTAGTTATAAAGTGTAATAATACGCAGCACACTCAAATGCTGGCGCTTGTACTCGTGAATTCGCTTCACCTGTATATCAAACAGGGAATTAGCTTCAACATGAATGCCAGTAGTTTGCAGAATATACTCTGCTAAATCCTGCTTGTTTTCCTGTTTGATTTGCCGCCAATGGTTGCGAAACTCCCCATCGTCTATATATGCTTCTAACTGCCTGAGTTCGTCTAAATTCTTAATCCAACCCTTCCCTATTTTGTTTGTCATAAGTAGGGCTAGTTTGGGATTAGCAATCAACATCCAGCGACGGGGGGTTGCTCCATTAGTTTTGTTGCTAAACTTTTCTGGAAACAGTTGGTAAAAGTCTGGAAACAGGTTGTTTTTCACCAGTTCCGTGTGTAGTTCTGCAACGCCGTTGATAGCATGACTGCCCACACAGGCAAGATGAGCCATTCTTACCTGTTTTTCTGCTCCTTCTTCAATAAGTGAGAGTCGGGCAATTTTCCCAATGTCTCCAGGATACTGAGGGCGAACCCAATCTAGAAAACGCTGGTTAATCTCAAAAATAATTTCTAAGTGTCGGGGCAAGAGTCTGCCAAATAAACTTAGGGGCCAACGTTCCAAAGCTTCGGGCAGCAATGTATGATTGGTAAAACCGAAGGATTTCTGGGTAATATTCCAAGCTTCGTCCCATCCTAGTTTGTGAACATCTAGGAGTAGCCGCATCAGTTCGGCAATGCCAATGGCAGGGTGAGTATCGTTGATTTGGATAGCAAATTTATTGGGAAATTGGTCAAAGTTGTCGTGGTTGAGAAGGTAAACACGGATAATATCTTGTAGAGAACAGGAAACAAAGAAATATTCCTGCATGAGGCGCAGTTCTCTGCCTTGATAGTTACTGTCATTGGGATAGAGGACTTTGGTAATATTCTCTGAGTAGACTTTATCGGCAACCGCTTTGGTGAAGTCTCCACTATTAAAAATCTGTAAGTTAAAGTCCTCACTGGCTTTAGCACTCCACAGACGCAAGGTATTTACGGTGTTGGAGTTGTAGCCAACCATTGGAGTGTCGTAGGGTGTTCCCAGTATGGTTCTTTCTGGAATCCAACGCACTCGGTAGTAGCCCAATTCATCTGTGTATGCTTCTGTATGTCCGCCAAATTTGACTTCCACAGTATAATCAGGACGGGCAATTTCCCAAGGATTGCCAAAGCGCAACCAGCGATCGGGAACTTCCACTTGAGTACCATTGCGAATATCCTGCTGAAAAATGCCGTACTCGTAACGGATACCGTAACCAACAGCAGGAATTTCCAAGGTTGAGAGGGAATCTAAAAAACAAGCAGCTAGTCTTCCCAAACCACCGTTACCCAATCCCGGTTCATCTTCCTGTTCCAGCAAATCGTACAAATCCAGTCCCACTGACTCCCGCACCACTTGGCGGGCTTGCTCGTAAAGCCCCACATTAGTCAGGTTTTTACTAAGTTGGGGTCCAATAAGATATTCAGCAGACAGGTAGCATACGACTTTGACATCTTTTCGGACGTAGGTTTGCTCAACAGTCTTGAGCCATCGGTGTAGCAAGCGATCGCGTACAGTATAAGACAACGCCATGAAAAAATCATGTGCTGTTGCCCAATTCTTGTCTTTTGCTTGGATATAGTAGAGGTTATCTAAAAAAGCACGTTTGAGCGTTTCAATGTCCATTCCCGTGCGGTCATCTTGCACTTGAACGGAAACGTGTTCTGTACGGCAAATGTGCTTTTTCCAATGAGGAACGTGTGTGCCATTGTGTTTTTTTAAGCCGTTGCCATTATTCATATCTTTTTATAGTGGTTAGTGGTTAGTGGTTAGTGGCAAATGACACTTGACACTTGACTACTTTCCCATATTGCGTTTCATTTGTTCTAACTCTGCTTCGGTTTCCCAACGGCGGAACTTTTCTTCTAAATCATCGTAGCCACCTGAAAAATTGCTAGCTGCATTCCACCAACCTGAAGCCTCCACCCTCTGCTGCGATTGTGCTTTGGCACGTGCTGTCTGTGCTTCTGTTGCTTTAGCTTGCACTTCCTGTCGCCGCTGTTGGATTTTTCGCAGTAGTTCTTTTGCTTGGCTGATGCGTTCTTTGACTCCTTGCATCTGTCCCCAAAGCTGATTCCCCTCACGCAACAGGGCGGCTTCTCTCTGCTGTGCGGCTGCTACCAAATCCTGTCTGTTAGAAGCTTTTGCCTTGTCCACACGAAAATGCCACTTTTGAATTTCTTGGGCAGTTGACAAAACTTCTTCCTGCGATCGCTTTTCCTGTAATTGTAAATCGGCTATCAATTTTAAAGTATCTTCCTCTTGCTGGCGCAGTTGCTCTATTAACGCTTCTAACTCCAAATGCGGATTACTTCGCAAGAATTCTTCTAGACGGTTTTCCAGAAACTGACTCAGGTCATCAAATAAGCCCACTGCTAGAACTCCAGAGGTTGGTTACTTTTTCTATTGTAATAATTATTATCCAGAGCGAAAGTGAATTGTAACATTAATATTACTTAGTTCAAAATCTACCTCTCACAGCAGATGACAACTTTTCCTAAGATGTTGATTCTAGTTTATTATGCCTTAGATATAACATAGATTAGTATAAATAGTACCTATCGAAATAAGTAATGTTACTATTGTTTTCTCCTCAAGCGTTCTCCTAGTTTCAAGAGAATGTTTTATGGGTACACTATCACACCCTAAAACCTATGTTCAAAATGAGAAAAGATTTTGGAAGATGGAAATAAAAAATTTTGTCAGTACACAAGAGGTAGATTTAACCAACTGCGATCGCGAAGCTATCCACATTCCGGGGGAGATTCAGCCTCATGGTATTCTTCTTGTTTTACAGGAACCGGAACTGAAGATTTTACAAGTTAGTAATAACATAGATAAGTTTTTCAAAATTTCTTCTGAATCATTAATTAACAAAAACTTAGATATTTTATTTTCTCCGAGTCAAATAGAAATTCTAAAAATCTGTATTGCTCAAGAAGAAGCAGAAGTTTTTAATCCTTTAAGACTATCGGTTGAAGTTCAGAATCAAACTTTAGTATTTGATGGTATGCTCCATCGTAATAATAGTATTTTAATTCTAGAACTAGAACCACCTTTATCTGCAAGAGGAAGTAGCGAACTGAGTTTTTACCATCAAGTCAAAGCATCGATTTTAAAAATTAAGAAAGCTGTTAATTTCACCGAAGCAACAGAATTTATTGTTAAAGAAATCAGAAGAATAACGGAATATGACAGAGTCATGATTTATCGGTTTGAACCCGATGGTACTGGAGTTGTGATTGCTGAAGATAAACAAGAAGGGCTGGAATCTTACTTAGATTTACACTACCCAGCATCAGACGTTCCTCAGCAGGCAAGAAAACTGTATTACGAAAATTGGCTGCGGTTAATAGTTGATATGAATTACCAGCCAGTTGAAATTATACCTACTCTGAATCCTCTAACAAATGCTCCTTTAGATTTGAGTTTCTCTTTATTAAGAAGTGTTTCTTCGCTACACAGAGAATATTGTCAAAATATGGGTGTTGCTGCTTCTATATGCATTTCATTAGTAAATGAAAAACAACTTTGGGGAATGATAGTTGGTCATCACTATTCACCAAAATATGTAGATTATAAAACCCGACAATATTGTGAATTTATTGGGCAACTCATGTCGGTTTATCTTGTAAAAAAGCAAAATGAGGAAGCAGAAATATATCGTCAAAAAATTCATGTTATCCAAGAAAACCTGAAAAATAAATTTTCGGAAAATTCTGGAGATATTGGTCGGATTTTAGAGCAGAATAGCAAAAATATACTAGAGTTAGTTCGAGCAACAGGAGCAGCAGTTTGCTTGGGTCAAGAGTTAACCTTAATCGGTCAGACTCCATCCAGAGAAGCTGTAGAAAACTTATTAGCTTGGCTCATTAGTTCTTACAGACAAGAAATATTTTTTACAAATACTCTATCCAAGATTTATCCGGTAGCAAAAGAGTTTAAAGACACTGCTAGTGGGTTACTAAGTATTTCTATTTTTCTTTACCAGACTTCTTACCACATCCTGTGGTTTAGACCGGAAGCTGTTCATACGGTTAACTGGGGTGGGAATCCCAATAAACCTGTTGTAGTGGGAAATAATGGCAGTGTAAAGCTGTCACCACGTAAATCTTTTGAACTTTGGAAAGAAACAGTTCGTGAAAAATCTTTACCCTGGCAACAAGTGGAAATTGATGCTGCACGGGAACTCAAAAACACATTGATGCTAGCGATGTTGGAATTTTCTCACTCAGCGCTAGAAGAAGCAGCAAAACAAGCCGAAGTTGCCAACCGTGCTAAAAGTCAATTTTTGGCAAAAATGAGTCATGAGTTACGTACTCCCCTCAATGCTATTCTTGGTTTCACCCAAATCATGATTCGTGAAAATGCCCTACCTTCACAACAACTCAAAAACCTAGAAATTATCAATCGCAGTGGAGAACATTTGCTAGCGCTGATTAATGATGTGTTAGAAATGTCCAAAATTGAGGCAGGTAAAGTCACGCTTAATAAACACAGATTTGATTTGCATTGGGTTGTTGAATCAATCAAAGAAATGCTACAACTTAAAGCTTCCGCTAAAGGGTTAAAGCTTGTCTTTGAGGGGTTATCAAATGTTCCTCGATATGTTATCGCGGATGAAGCGTCAACACCTTAAAAGAAGCAATGGCAATGGGATTACCTGTAATTAGTACCTTTCATGGTGGTATTCCCGAATTAGTGCAAGATGGTATTTCCGGATTTCTTGTTCCAGAACGAAACTCAGATGCGATCGCTGAGAAAATAACTTATCTCATATCACATCCAGAAATTTGGAAATCAATAGGTCTTGCTGGTCGTGCGCGTGTTGAAGAAAAATACGACATGAACAAACTCAACGATGAATTAGTTGAAATTTATCAACAACTGCTAAATCCAGAAACAACCCCGCAATCCTTATTAAATAGGTCAGCGGAAATAAAAGCAGTTAAGCTAACGAATCAAAAAATTGCCATAACCCTTAGAAATAACAAATAACAAAGAACACATCCTTATGAAACTATCAACAATAGAACAACCATTAGTCACAATTGTCGTAGTCCCTCGCGAACGTTTTAGTTGCACTCAAGAATCCCTCTCAAGCATTTACCAACATACAGATATCCCCTTCAACTTAATTTACGTTGATGGTAATTCACCACCTAAAGTTCGCTCGTACCTTAAAACCCAAGCACAAGAAAAGAACTTCCAAATTATTCGGACAGATTACTACCTTTCTCCCAATCATGCTCGAAACATTGGTTTGAGCCAAGTTAATACCAAATACTTAGTATTTGTTGATAACGACGTTATTGTGTCACCAGGTTGGTTAAAAGCCTTAGTGAATTGTGCTGAAGAGACAGGGGCTACAGTCGTTGGTCCTTTGATGTGCGAAAAAGAACCAGTACACCAAATCATTCACTTTGCAGGTGGAGAATGTCGCATTGTCACAGACATCAAAGGCAGACGACATCTGCGTGAGAAAATGTACAAGCAAAAGCAGATGGTAGCAGATGTCCGTTCCCAACTCAAGCGGTCTCAAACAGAGTTAGCAGAGTTTCACTGCTTGCTTGTTCGTACCGAAATATTTCAGCGCATTGGTTTGTTAGACGAAGCAATGCTCAACACCAAAGAGCATCTTGATTTCTGTATGACTGTGACGCAAGCAGGAGGAACAGTCTATTTTGAGCCAGACTGTATCGTTACCTATGTACCGGGACCACCACTAGATTGGACAGATATACATTTTTATATGCTGCGCTGGAGTGATGCGTGGACTTTAGGAAGTTTAAAGCGCATTCGTGAAAAATGGGATTTAGCGGAAGATGGATATTTCAAAACCAAGTACAAAAAGTTGGGATGGAGGCGTAGAGGGACGATTATCAAACCTTTAACCCGTCAATTGAGCTTTGGGTGTGAAAACAAGCCGTTGAAAAAAGTCCTCAGTTTTTTGGATAAGAGGTTTAACCGCTATTTGACAAACCGCTATGCCAAACTCTTCCCTCAAAGAAAGTTACAGTTAACGACCATACAAAGTCAGAAAGCTTTAACTCCAGAATTATCTCAGGTTTAAGATTTGGTGAGTTAATATCTTTGGCTTAGAGATAATTTATAAAGTAAACATTAAGAAGAGGTAGGTTGGGTTGAGGAACGAAACCCAACAATAAGGGTTCAATGTTGGATTCAGCAATACCAATCAAGAGTTTGATCTGGTAAGCTTTAGCCCTACCTACACAATACATTTGGCGATTTAAGATTTACTTTATAAATTACCTCTTAAAGGGGGGAAGAACAGCACTTCACAAATCTATCAATATCTAGTAGGATGGGAATCTTGTTGCCCGTCCTTATTTTTTACCTACTCCCTGGCATAAATGCACAAACTGCCATATAGTTTTCAATGGCTACGCAGAAGGAGAGAGAAATTAGGGAGTAGATTGGGTTGAGCAAAGCGCGAAACCCAACAAATGCCATACAGTTTTCGATGGCTACGCAGAAGGAGAGAAATTAGGAAGTAGGTTGGGTTGAGCAAAGCGCGAAACCTAACAAGTGCTGATGCCGAATCAAGCATCAGCAAGCACAGAGTACACAGAGGGAGAAAAGAACAAGAAGAGAACAAAGGCAGCTAATATTCTGATATTAAGGGATTTGATATCGGGTTGTTGCTGAGTTTTGTTCCTCAATCCAGCCTATCGGTAATTACAGGACGGGGTGTTGCGGAAATCCTAAAAATCAACCAAACAAAAAATGAGTTACGACAACGTTTGTAAATATTTAGCCGAACAATACCCAGCAGAATTTGTCCGTTGGTTACTAGGAATTGAACCCCAGGAGATTAATATATTGAAAACAGAATTGAGTTTAGAACCAATTCGCGCTGATTCTGTTATTTTCCTGCAAACAGCAAACCAAATTTTGCATATAGAATTTCAAACTTCAACGTCATCAAATCCACCACTGCCGTTCCGAATGCTGGATTACTCAGTGCGATTAAAGCGGCAATATCAGTGTGGTGTAACACAAGTCATCGTCTTTTTACAAGAGGAAGATAATAAAATTGTCTTTACAGAAGAATATCGAGATGAGACAACAGTTCACCGCTATCGGGTTGTTCGTCTATGGGAACAAGATTCAGCATTATTTCTCGCTAACCCAGGATTGTTACCTCTAGCACCTTTAACGCGGACAGATTCACCCCAAGGATTGCTGGCGCGAGTTGCAGAAAACGTGGATAGAATTTCAGATAGAGACCAACGACAAAATGTTGCAGGTTGTGTAGGGTTTTTAGCTGGTTTACGGTTTCCAGATAATTTAATTGAGCAGTTTCTAGGAGAGAATATCATGCAAGAATCAGTGATTTATCAAAAGGTTTTGCAGAAAGGAAGACAGCAGGAAGCAATTTTATTAATCATGCGTCTGCTGAATCGGCGTTTTGGTCAACTTGACTCATCGGTAATGGATCGAGTTAGGGGGTTATCCACTGAGCAATTAGGAGATTTAGCAGAAGCTTTGCTTGATTTCTCTGAAGTGGGTGATTTAGTGACTTGGTTGAACCAACAACAAAGGGAGTAAAACTAATTTATTTCACTTTTCCTGTTGTCCCCAGGTGATTCCTGGGAATTTATTCAAATAGTTCTGCCACAGTTCACCGTTATGGAGTCGTTCGTCTATGGGAACAAGATTCAGCATTATTTCTCGCTAACCCAGGATTGTTACCCCTAGCACCTTTAACTCGGACAGATTCACCCCAAGGATTGTTGGCGCGAGTTGCAGAAAATGTAGATAGAATTTCAGATAGAGAGGAACGACAAAATGTTGCGGGTTGTCTGGAAGTCTTAGCGGGCTTGCGATTTACCAAAGATTTAATTCGTCAATTTTTGCCGGAGGATATGATGCAAGAATCAGTAATTTATCAAGATATTGCTGCAAAGGAAAGAAAAAAAGAAGCAATTTTATTAATTATGCGTCAGCTTAATCGGCGTTTTGGTAAACTTGACTCATCGGTATTAGAGCGAGTTAGGGGATTATCCACTGAGCAATTAGGAGATTTAGCAGAAGCTTTGCTTGATTTCTCTAAAGTGGGTGATTTAGTGACTTGGTTGAACCAACAACAAAGCGAGTAAAACTAATTTATTCTACTTTTCCTATCGTTCCCAGCTGATTCCTGGGAATTTCTTCAAATAGTTCTGCCTCATTTTCATTCTTGTTGTTTGAAAACAGATAGCAAAACTTTCTACAATTCTAATATGGTTCTATAGGTCTATTTTAAATTTGAATTTCATCCTGGATATTAGCTTTTTGATGTGATAAATTTAATTCGTCCAAGATTTCATAAATTCGACTTGTTTTAAGTTTTACTCCCCAAAGGGTCTCCATCATACTACTAATAATTTTAGCTGTCCAAATATTTCTATTTATACCAGAGTCTATTGGTTTCTTTTCTAGTATTATTTTTAATTCCAACTTTTGTTCTAAATTTAATTGAGAAGGCACTTTATGAATGATTGGGGAAACCAATTTATCCAATCCTCCCTCAAGAAACTGATCTATCCAAGTTGATAAAGTTTTATAACTACAGCTTAATAATTCTGAGACTTCTATTCTAGTTTGACCCTCAAGTACGTATTTAATCGCCAATTATGATGACCCAGACGGTGCTGAAAATGATGACTATACCACCATTACAGTCACACAACCAGTTACTCGGTTCGTAGTAGGTACTTTTGAACCTAGCCAACCGTATGGGTCTAACGGTGTTAATGTAGTACATGAGCACGACAATGGACTTGACGGAAAGGTTTCACGTATCAAGATTCAACACATTCCTGCCGAGAATTAAGCAAAAAAAGAGATCAAAAAAGGTTACAATGCAGACGTGGCATAGCTTTCACGTTAAAATAGGCCCCATAAAAGAGACAAATCAGACAGCCAAGCCCCCATGCTTTGAAAAATGGTGTCAAAGAACACTTTTAGTGATGCAATAGATGCCTTTAGAACAGCGATTTCTTTTCGTTTTTTTGAATGGCTAACCATTAATCGTGACGTATTTGCCTCTCATAAAGCCAGTTTCGACTTTATTTGGGCTGAATTTTTGTCTAAGTCCCGCTACGTAGTAGAAACCTTAATTTGTAATTTTCAGTAGGGCATAAATTTTTGCTTAATAAACCAGTTAACTTTTCCCTGTTAGCTGGTTTTTGTTCACTCCCTTCCCGTCAGAAGATGACCGAAAAAGTAAGATGGTATACTACAAAAATCAAGCAATGGTGGCATGGAGGAGAATTCACTGATAAATCGGCACGGTATGCGATCGCTCCGTATCATCGAACTTATTGCCTACCTAAATACTACAACTATCAATAAATTTCCTTTAGCTCTAAGTTTACTTAACTAGAGTATAAATATGCTCAACTATGTTGTGAATTTGCTCATGAGTTTGAAGTTGGGAAGATTGAAAATATTTTTCCAGCTTCTCGCGCACTTGTTGAATCGTTGTTTCTACAGGAAGATGATGTAAATCTTAAAGACCACCCTCAGCCGTCAAAATAGAGTTGAGGTAAAAAGTAGATCCTAGAGCAATGAAAGAAGATTCTATCAAAATTGTCGGTTTTCACGCCCATGTGTACTACGATACCATGACTCGGGACACGGCAGCACGGGTGCGTGAAGGATTGGACGCTAACTTTGATGTCCGGCTTGGGCGCTGGCATGACCAACCTATCGGTCCACACCCAAAAGCAATGTATCAAGTTGCGTTCTCACCAAATCAGTTTAGCGAAGTTGTCCCCTGGTTAATGCTCAATCATGAGGGATTGGATATTCTCATCCACCCTGAAACGGGAGATGATGTGGCAGATCACACCGAACATGCTTTGTGGCTGGGCAAAAAGCTAGACCTTAATATCGATGTCCTTAAACGGAGTAGAACAACCTCATAAAAAAAGGATGAAGGATGAAGGATAAAGGATGAAAAATAGGTTTGCAGGTGGGTACTAGCTAATGGCAGTTGCTTTAAACGAGGTAACCCTGTCAATACACTGCCTCCTCAATTTATTGATAAGTGGGTCGGTATGAAAAAGGGTAACTGGAGAAGGTCGTCCTTAGTCCTTTGTAAGGCTTTCCGGGGTAGTTACATTTTGTAATGTAGTTCTGTTTATTCCCACCCACCTACTTACTTAAGAAAAATTTTATTCAAATACCAATTCTCTATAAACCTGCACTCTTCTGATTAAGTTTCTCTTCTTGGCGCTCTTCGCATCTTGGCGGTTAATTCTGAAAATTAAGTACATCTTTATGGAGAACTGGTATAAGTTCAAGCCTTTCAATTTATTGATGTATTTACTATCTACTTCATCCTTTATCCTTCATCTTTCATTACAAAAGGCGAAAAATAAATGGATAACGGAAAGGTTCATCAGGCTTGGTTAAACAATGTATCAATGCCCAAATTGTCAGTCCCCAGTGCAGTAAAAAACCAAAAGCAATAACTGGAAAGAGCAATATTCCAGCAATACCAAAGGTAAGCCAAGATAAAACACCAATTGGTACTCCAATTAAAGTCGCCCAGAACCAAACATTAAAGTGAAAATTGATTGATTCTTTCGCGTTACTTTGAACAACTGGGTCATCGGAAATGAAGGTAATCGCAATTGGAACCCCAATCGAAATTAATGCCGTGCTAAAGAAAATCGCACCATGAGACAGAGATGATAGCAATTTGCGCTTATTGGAATCGTATGTAACTTGCATCCCAGTGACTCCTCAACTCGTTTTATATATTTGATTTTAATCGGAACTTGGCAGGGTCTGCAGTACAGATTACCGCACTTTAAAAGGTATGAAACTTTCCCCTTAGATAAACTTAGTGGAAATAAACAATTCCTATCATAAGATATGGGAATCCTCTCCTGAAAACTTCTACAATGACTGACTTCTTCCGCTCTAATGTTGACCTAATGGCTGCTTATGTTCCGGGTGAACAGCCCAAACCCGGTACTAAATTTATTAAACTCAACAGCAACGAAAATCCCTATCCCCCTTCCCCTGCAGTGATGGAAGTGCTGCGGAACTTTGATGGGGAATGGTTGCGGCGGTATCCAAATCCCTTCGCTCAAGAGTTCCGGGAAGCTGCAAGTCAAGCCTTAGGAGTTCCTGCTGATTGGATTATTGTTGGAAATGGCAGTGATGAGCTGTTGAACGTTGTGATGCGTGCCTGTGCAGAACCAGGGCGGAAGGTGGTCTACCCAATACCAACTTATGTATTATATCACACATTAACCCAGATGCAGTCTGCGGAAATTGTGGAGATTCCCTACAGTGAAGATTATCGCTTACCTCTTGAGGAATTGATCGCTGTCAATGGTTGTGTAACATTTATTGCATCGCCTAATAGCCCGTCGGGGCATATCGTTCCCTTAGAGGATTTACGACAATTAGCAAATCGTCTATCGGGGGTTTTAGTCATTGACGAAGCATATGTAGATTTTGCTGGAGAGAGTGCTTTGGAGTTAGTTCGGGAATTCGAGAATACGATCGCAATTAGAACGCTTTCTAAGGGTTACTCCTTAGCGGGAATCCGGTTGGGGTTTGGAATCGCAAATCCAAAGCTGTTGAGTGGATTGTATAAGGTGAAGGATAGCTATAACGTTGATGCGATCGCTTGTGCGGTTGGGGCAGCTGCAATGAGAGACCAAGCTTATAAAAATGCTTGTATAGAAAAGATTAAAGCATCACGGACAAAGCTCGCAATAGATTTAAAACAATTAGGTTTTCGCGTGTGGGATTCCCAAGCAAATTTCTTGCTGGTACAGCCTCCCCTAGGGAATGCGGAGGAACTCTACCTCAGGCTAAAGGAACTCTTAATTTTAGTGCGCTACTTCAAGCAGCCCGGATTGGATGATAAATTACGTATTACTGTTGGTACTGACGAGCAAAATCAAGCTCTAGTTGAGGCGCTGATTTCGCTAATGAAATAAAAATCTCGGTAAAAATCTATGGCTAAAAATATTTATGCCTTGCTGGTTGGGATTGACGAGTACCATCCTGCTTCAAAAGTACCTTCCCTGTATGGTTGCGTTAATGATATCAAAGCGATTGAAGTGTATCTCCGAAAGCGCATTGCCACAGATAAGGAATGGCAATTGGTTGAAAACTCCGATATTCCTTGGATACTGACAAATGAATGGGCAACGCGTCAAGCAATTATCAATGGTTTTCAACAGCATTTATCTCAAGCTGACAGCGAAGATGTCGTCTTGTTTTACTATGCGGGTCATGGTTCGCAAGAAACCGCACCACCAGAGTTGTGGTCTGATGAGCCAGACCATCTGATTGAAAACTTAGTTTGCTACGATAGTCGGACAGAAAACGGTTTTCATCTTGCAGATAAGGAATTGGAATACTTAATTTCCCAGGCTGCAAAGAAGAACCCACATATTGTAGTTATTTTGGACTGCTGTCACTCCGGTACTGGTACACGAGACCCAGAAGTTATTGTACGTCAAGCCCCTAATGATGCAAGACAACGAGATTTGAAAGACTTTATTTTTCCTGTAGAATGGCTTCTTTGTCGCTCAAACACAAATTACAAACCTCCAAGACATATTGCGATCGCAGCTTGTCGTTCCCATCAAACTGCTAAGGAGTACAAAGACGAAGATGGTCAACCACGAGGTGCTTTTTCTTATTTTCTAACACAAACACTGCAAAATACCAATGGTAGTTTGTCCTATAGCGATTTAATCAATAATACCCGTGCATTGGTGAGTGGGAAAAGACAAGAACAATCCCCACAAATTGAAGCACCTGAAATAGATGATTTAAACCAAGCTTTCTTAGGCGGTGCGGTTAGCGATCGCGATGCTTATTTTAACCTCACCTACAATAACAAATATAATAGTTGGACTATAAACGCTGGTGCTTTACACGGTATTCCCAGACCTTCTAACGGTGAAGAGACTTTGTTAGCCATCTTTCCAGAAAACACTTCCTCAGAAGAGTTACTTCAATTAAACAAGGCAATTTGTCAAGCTAAAGTCAAGCGGGTATTCCCAGAACTAAGCACAGTTGAAATTATTGGGTATGGAACCGGTCTATTGACTGAAAAAGGTTATTATGCAGTTATTGTAAGCTTACCACTACCACAGTTAAAAGTTTATTTTCAAGGTGACAATACAGGTGTAGAACTTGCTCGCAAAACACTTTCAACATCTGGCTATGATAATAAACCGTCGTTATATGTCCGGGAAGTGGAAGATCTGACAAGTGCAAATTACTATGTAGAAGCCAGCGAAGGTCAGTATTGGATTAAACAAGCATCAAATAAACATCCATTAGTTGCGCCCGTTCCTGAGACATCAGATAGCGATGGTTATACCGCAAAACGCGCCCATCAAATCATTCAAAGATTAGAACATATTGCACGATGGCAGAATATTCTTGACCTCAAAACTCCACCCACAAGCCAAATAAAACCTAGTGATGTGGAGATGGAGTTGATTATCTTTACAGGAGGAAAAGAGTATTCCTCAAAATCAGCAACCTCAGAACTGCGTGGAGAATATATTTATAATAATGGTAGGTGGGTAGCGCCAACCCTACAAATTAAAGTCATCAATAATACTGAAAAAGACCTTTACTTTCAGATAGTAGAATTTGCAGGAGATTACGAAGTTTGTATTCCTCCTTTATTCCCTGAAAGAAGTGGTTTACTTTTACCCAAAAAATCTCAACCAGGTGCAACCATTGTCAGTAAAAAAGTTCCTTATGGGATTCCAAAGAATTTCTTAGCCAAGGGCATTACCGAGTACAAAGAAATCTTCAAATTAATTGTCAGCACTTCAGATTTTGATGCTAGCTTGTTAAGGCAACCAGGGCTTGATGCCCCACTACCTACGACTCGTTCTACAGGAGGCTTAAATGGTTCCCTCAATCGTTTAATGGATCGAGTCTACACTCGTCAAGTTATGCGTGTTTCAGATAAAAGTAATGATAATTGGATGACGAAAGAAGTTTCTTTAATGCTTGTGCAACCAAATGTTCCAGGATAGTTGCTTTTAGTGTTTAGCACTAAAGTAACAAAGTAGCCTCGCATATCATGTCCTGATAAACACTTACAAAAAATACCCCTCCCTAGCCCTCCCTTTATAAACAAAAAATACCCCTCCCTAGCCCTCCCCTTATAAAGGAGAGGGATTATATTGACTTGCTTCCCCCCTTTATAAGGGGGGATAAAGGGGGGTAAATTCAACTTGTACACCACCACAGTAGCCCCCAATCATATGGAGGGACGGGAAAAAGTAAAATCGGGATATTGCAAGTAATCAACCGTACAATGGTTCATTCACTGGAAAATTGCTGCAATTACACTTATTGTAAACAGACACAAGATAACCTGTCTAGGTAGCATATGAACAAGCTTAATTATTACAACAAGATTGCACAAATCTACGACCAAACAAGGTGGTTGACGGAATCAGTAGCAGAAGAAGTCGCAAACTTTATTCTTGAGCTTACGTCTGCAACACTTGAAACATCTTTTTTAGAACCTGGAGTTGGCACAGGCTTAAATGTTCTTCCTCTCGTCAGACGCGGCTATTTCGTAACAGGAATCGATATCTCTCAAGAAATGCTAAATCAGTTTCGTCAAAAAATAAATGGAAATCCTCCCAATTTGAAATTGATTCATGCTGATGCCGAGCAATTACCTTTTCCAGACAACAGTTTTGATGTAGTATTAACCGTTCACATGATTCATACTGTCTCTGACTGGAAAGTATTTTTAGATGATATCGACCGAGTGCTAAAACCTAAAGGCTTTTATCTCAACTGTCAATGGATAACTCCTCCCGCCCGGAGAGAGTTTGAGGGCTATTTTCGAGCAATATTGTCTGAGTATGAAGGTAACAAGCAAAAATCAAAACCTGTAGATGCAACAATCCAAGAAATAAATGTGGAGAGGTATTTAAATAATAAAGGATACACATCAAATTATTTCATTGCAAAGGAGTGGTCAGTTAATAACACAGTGGGAGAATTATTAAATTTCTTTAAATCAAGGGCATATGGCTTATGTTGGCAAGTATCGGATGAGACCTTTCAGCAGGCTTTAAATGAGTTTGAAGAGTTTTGTATTAAGCATTATGGCTCGCTGGACACAATTCTTTCTTCTGAAGCTAAATTTGAAATCTGGGCTTATGGAGTGGGTTAATCCGGAAATATAACAAACAGAGTGAAGTTCATTTACCAATGACAAAGGACACTACTATTTTATGTCTGAAATTAAAAATAGTTATGCAGTTATTATTGGTATCAATCAGTACACTGAACCAAGCTGGAAATTAAAAAGTGCGACTAATGACGCTCGAAAGTTGGCTGAAATATTAAGAGATAAATACCAATATGAAGTTTTACAACTGGTAGATGAACAAGCAACTGCTAAAACACTGAATGAACTATTCACAGCTTTTGAAAATCAAACAATTCCTTTCCCTAATGGAAATAGAAGAGTAGAACCTGACGACCGTGTCTTATTCTATTTTGCCGGACATGGTGTTGCTAGGAGAGTAGATGAAAAAGATGATGGGCCCCAAGGCTTTATCTTTCCTCAAGACGCCAGTAGAGATGATAAAAGTTTGCTACCCATGCGGCAGCTGCACGATGCTTTGGTAAAACTGGGTTGCCGTCATTTATTAATTATATTAGATTGTTGCTTTGCTGGGAGTTTCCGTTCGGCGGTCAGACAAGCAGTGCTGTCAGAAGAAGATTTGTATTTGGAACGCTACAATCGGTACATCGCAGGTTGCGCCCAAGAGGTGATTACCTCTGCTGCTTATAATGAGACTGCTGCGGATTCTTTATATAGTTTTGGGGAACGCGGGGAAGATGAGCGACACTCTCCCTTTGCTAGTACTTTATTTGAAGCTCTCGAGCCGGACAGTGAAAATAATGCAGACTATAACAAAGATGGCGTTGTTACTATTACCGAAATCATTCAATATATAGAACAAAAATTTTTAGAAATGAATTCCGGACAAACACCCGGATATACTCAATTGAAGAAACATGATTTTGGGAAATATATATTTGTTATACCAGGATTTGATGCAAACAAAATACTACAAAAAGCCCCTCTTCCCGATGAAAAAAATCCAAGATATCCCTATAAGGGTTTGTTATCATTTGAAAGAGAAGATAAAGATAAATTTTTTGGTAGAAAAAGGTTAATTAAAACCCTAGCGCAAAAAGTCAGTACAGAAACACTTTCTATTGTCTCGGGAGCTTCTGGTTCGGGAAAATCTAGTTTAGTGAAAGCGGGGCTTGTTCCTGAATTGGAATCAGCTACTCAGTCTGATTTTAAAATTTTAGAACCAACTCGTCCGGGTGAATCTCCTCTCACTGCACTAGCACGAGTATGTAATGATATAGAAAACCCTGTATTGCAAGCCAAAAAGACCGAGTTACGGCGTAAAGCACTTAGCACTGACACTGAACATTTCACTGGTTTAGTTGGGAATTTGGCTTTAGTCCATCCCAATAAAAAATTCTTATTAGTCATTGACCAGCTTGAAGAATTAGTGACTCTGTGCCGTGATGAAAAAGAGCGGAAGCAGTTTTTAGAACAATTAGCTAAAGCAGTTATTAAGTATCGAAATAAGTTGTGTATCGTTGTGACGCTGCGTTCTGACTATGAACCTGTGTTGCGATCGCTATTTCAATCAGCATTTCAAGACTATGCCAAAGTTGATTTGGTAAAGGCAAGATTTGAAGTTACGCCAATGACGCGTGAAGAATTACGAGAAGCAATTGTCGAACCTGCTGAGAGGATAGCCTTATTTTTTGAGGGTGCAACACAAGATTACGAAATCTCTTTGGTAGATCGATTGATTGATGAAGTCATCAATATGCCTGGGGGTTTATCACTCCTTTCCTTCACTTTGAACGAACTTTATCGTAAATTTTATAGAAATGTTCGGGAATATGAACAATACAATCGGGTCATTACGCATAAAGATTACGAAGAATTAGGTAAAGCGACTGGTAGCCTTACGAGAAGAGCAGATGAAATATATCAGAAGTTAGTGAGTCAACACAAAGACTACGACAAAATCATCAAAAACGTGATGCTGCGAATGGTAGCGGAGGGAAGTGGTGATTTGGCTCGCAGACGGGTTTTTATGAAGGAACTGGAATATCCCAAAGCAGTTCAGAGCAAAGTAGATGAGGTCATTAGAGAATTTACAGAAGCTCGCTTGTTGGTGAAAGGGCGAGATGAAAAAGGTAATGAATACGTTGAACCTGCTCATGATGCTTTGGTAAGGGGTTGGAGTCAGTTGCGCGATTGGTTAGAACCAACGCAAAAGCGGGAAGATTTAATAGAAAATTTAATAACCATACAACGTAGATTGACTCCTGCTGCAGAGGAATGGGAAAGAGAAAAATCGATAAATTTTGATTGGAGAACAAACCCCCGCAACTGGGCAAAGTATTTTCGGGAAAAATATAGAAAAGAAAACTTTTTATGGGATAATAACCCGTATTTGGATGTTTTAGAAAAGGTACTCCACTCCCCAGACAATTGGTATAACAAGCTAGAAACTCAGTTTGTTAGGAGTAGCATTCAGCGCCGAAAAACTAAGCAGTGGATTAGAAGGGGTTCGTTTTTTGCTGTATTCAGTATGGTGTTGGCATTTGCTTTTGTTCAGTGGAGTGAAAATCGAGATGCTCGGACAGGAAAACTGGCAGCCATGAGCGAAATATCCTTTAACTCTAACAAGCAGCTAGAAGCACTGAGCGACGCTTTAAAAGCAGGCAAACAACTAGAAATACCGATAGGAATAGCAGCCAATACTAAGTTGGAAACAATGTCTGCTTTGCAACAGGCAGCTTACTGGACACGCGAACGCAACCGCTTGCTAGGACATAAGAATACTATTAGGAGTGTCAGCTTTAGCCCGAACGGGCAAATTCTCGCTTCAGCAAGTACTGACAATACCATAAAACTCTGGGATTTAAAGGGCAAAATACTTCATAATATTGAAAAGCATAAAGATATTGTGAATAGTGTAAGCTTTAGTCCTAATGGTCAAATTTTCGCTTCAGGAAGTTATGACAAAACTATCAAGCTCTGGAGTATTCATGGCAAGTTACTGGACGATAAACAAGTGCATCAAGCACAGGTTTATAGTGTGAGTTTTAGCCCTGATGGTAAGATGCTCGCTTCGGCAAGTTGGGATGGCACTGTAAAACTGTGGAGTGTGAAGGATAATAAGTTGACATTTATCAAAACTGTAGAACTTCCTAACGAAATACTAGAAGCAAAAGCAAAAGACAAAAATCAAAGTAGTGGTTCCCCAAAACCATACTCATTTTTTGGAGTCAGCTTTACCCCTGATGGTAATTTGATTGCCGCAGGCAATGATGATAAAACAGTGCGAATTTGGAATTCAAAAGGTCAACTGCTGAAAACTTTACCACAAGAACATAGCGACCGCGTCTACGGAGTCAGCTTTAGTCCAGACGGTAAAACGTTAGCTTCCTTTAGCGCTGATAGTACAATTATACTTTGGAACATTCAACAAGGTAAAAAGATAAGAACTCTGACTGGGCATAAGTTCGAGGTTTTTAGCACGAGTTTTACTGTAGATGGCAAAATATTAATTTCGGGTAGTAACGACAACACCATTAAATTCTGGCGTGTTGAGGATGGCAAAGAACTGAAAACCTTGGCAGGGCATAGTAGTGCTGTTCGTACTGTCAACATCAGCCCTGATGGCAAACTCCTAGCTTCAGCCGGGATTGACAGTACTATCAAACTCTGGAGAATTCAAGGTGATGATGTGATAACTCTTGCAGGACACAGCCAAAAACTTTATACCGTCAGCATCAGTGGTGATAGTAAAACGGTCGCTACAGCTGGTAGTGATTTTACGTTTGTAGATAAGGAAAAGTTTTACAAAATTAAACTCTGGAGAAAATTAGATGGCAAGGAATTGAGGACTCTCTTAGGGCATCAAATTGATATCACGGCAACTAGCTTTAGCCCAGATAGCCAGCTATTAGCCTCAGGAGATACTAGAGGTAACATTATCTTCTGGAATCCAGAAAATGGAGAAAAACTCACAACACTAAAAGCACATGATGACACGATTCGCAGCCTCAGTTTCAGCCCCGATAGTAAAATGCTAGCCTCAGCCAGTTATGACAGAACTATTAAGCTATGGAATAGAAAAGGTGAGTTACTTGCAACGTTCCCAAAACAAAAAAATGGAGTGTTAAGCATCAGCTTTAGCCCTGACGGCAAGATGTTAGCTTCTGGAAGTACGAAAAGCATTAAACTTTGGAATGTGGAGAAACGTCAGGAAATTAACGTACTTGAAGGGCACATAGCACCAGTTAATAGTGTGAATTTTAGTTCTGATGGCAAAATATTGGCATCTGGGAGTGAAGACAGAATGGTTATCATCTGGAATATTCTTGATGGCAAAATATCCTACAAACTTAGAGGACATGGTGAAGGTGTGAATAGCGTCAGTTTTCTTCCCAAGTCAGATATCTTAGCTTCTGCTAGTAGTGACAAAACTATTAGACTGTGGAACGTCAAGGAAAGAAAAGGCATCAGCACTTTTAAGGGGCACACAGATCCTGTCTACGGCGTCAGCTTTAGTCCCGACGGCAAGACACTGGCTTCAGTCAGCAGTGATAGTACTGCCTTGCTTTGGAACACAGAACTCTTGGATTTGAATAGAGCATTAGCACGGGGTTGTCAATTGGTTAAAGACGCTCGCAATCATCTTTTCTGGTTGAATAATGGAGTTCGGGATGTTTGCGATAATATTTCCGAGCCGTTGTAAATTCGTCACATCCCCGTTTCACAGTGTCTCTACATCTTTTTGTTGCCAATCATGCAAAGGAGCTATGCTTCTTATCGCCCATTCAATGACCATCGGGGGAGCTTCTGATATCAAAACACTTGGATAAACTGCTGCCCCCCAAGTCGGGTGGACTAATACGCGGCATCTATTTTGAATCACTGGGTAATGCAGTAAAGCTTTTACCACTGCCGTATCATCATGGGTTTTTTTCCCCGGACGAGAGAGCAAGGGATATCCCGTGCGGGGATCGATAAGGTCTGTTAAGTAGCCGCGATCGCGCAAATTAAAGGCAACATCGCAGCCAAACCTCATAAACTTTTCCCGCAACTTTTCTTTTTCTGCTTCTATTTCTGGTGTCGTGTCCACCATTTCATATTGCGTTTGCTGTAGAACAATCACCACCCATAAGGAGAGTGCATTTCTCCAATCTGGTAATATCTGTTCGCGGTTGGCACAGATATACTGACTTGGAGAATGAATTGAAATTTGAACAGACCGCCCCATTTTGCCAACCAAATGAATGGGGTTTACTTGTTCAGAAGTGTAAACTGTTGGATAGTTCACTTAACTTGATTTGTGTTTTTGCAAGTTTTTCAATTCATGTTTTATATTGATGATAACTCTTTCTTACTCCATAACACGTTCAAATTTTCTTTATATATAACCTTATTATTAGATATTTTTAATAAAAAATTTATTTTTAATCGATGTCTTATCTTTTCTTAACCTTCTCTGATAGCACATTCTGCTGCTTAATTTACGTTTTTGATACCGAAAGTGGAAAGCAGGCAGTAGGAAAACAGAAAAAATTATTTTTCCTTTCAACGTTTTCCACTCCTGCTCTTGGAGCTTCCTAGCAATATCAATTTAGCTTTAAAGCATTGACTGGAACTTCATCCCAAGAATCAACCGTCCGCAATCGCGCTATCCAACCCCATGCTTTTTGCTCCTCAGTCAAATTTTGCTTAAAGGACTCATGACAATCTTTAGCTTGAGACTCATCACAACAAGCAATACAAGCATGAATCATGCCAGACGCATCAATTTGCTCATTTACCCAAATAGTCATTATCTTCTAGTTAGTGGTTAGTGGTTAGTGGTTAGTGGTTATGGCTTTTCGGTAGCAATAGCTAGTCTTGCTCCCTGTACCTGACGCAAGCGATCCATCACAGCTACCACCTGACCGTGATGCACTTGTTCGTCTGCATTAATAATTACCACAGTTTCTTGGTTGCCAATCAATCCACGTACTTGCTCTACCAAAGCGTCAAGAGCAACAGGTTGACGGTTTAAGCTGATTTGTCCTTGATTATCTATCGTCACCGTAATTGGTTCTGATGCTTGTTGTTGCTGTGCGGTTGCTGCTTTTGGCAAATTGACCGGCAATCCATCTTGCCGTGTAAGAAACAATGTTGACATAATAAAGAAGGTCAAAATTGCAAATATGACATCAATCATCGGTACAATATTAATTTGTGCTGGCAGATCTGGTTCATCTGGAAGGCGCATAAGCTTTGTCTCCTCTTTCATAACGGCGACGATACAGCAACTCCAACTGTCCGCCATACTCTTGAATCAATGCAATTTGTCGCTGGTAGAGTCCCCGAAAGGTATTGGCAAATAGGAGCGTAAAAATAGCAACAACTAATCCTGATGCGGTAGAAACCAAAGCTTCACTAATACCAGACGTCACACCGGCTGTCCTAGTACCTCCCACATCACCGATATTCAAAGACTTAAAAGAGCCAATCAACCCCAAAACAGTTCCTAAAAGCCCTAACAGTGGCGCAAGGGAAATGATGGTATCAAAGATATTTTGAAAACGCTTAAGCAAAGGTATTTCAGCTTGCGCTTCACTTTCCAAAGCAAGACGAAATTCTTCTGGAGTAGGTTGTTCCAATTGTAATGCTGCTAAAAAAATCCGTGCAATGGGTAAATCCGCATTTTTTTGCAATTTATCCAAAGCACCGACAACGTTATCAAGACGGTAGAGATTGAGCACTTCTCGAACCACTTGGTTCTGACGCTTCGTAATCCGTACCCAAAACAAGATTCGCTCAGTAATGAGTGCTACTGCTAGCATCGAAAACGCTAGCAAGGGCCACATCACTACCCCACCTGCTGTAAATAGATTGCCGATTTCCATGTAGTGTTTTTTTTACTCCTCAACCATCCACACATATTGACACTTCCCAAACCAGAATTCTAGGAATTCTTAGTTCACATGGTGGTAACTGCTTTACTTCGCACAGCATTTTAACCATGTCCGCTTGTAACTCTACAGCTGCACATTCCTTAATGAGTGCAACTTGAGCGGCTGCAACATAAGAATTATAGTTAATCTTCGATTTGGTCGGATAATTCCAAGTTGCGTTCGTACATTTTACCTTCTCTTCTTTGTCTGCCTTGTCCCCCTTGTCTTTCTTTGCTTCTTTGTGCAAGATAAAAAATTTATGCCACAGGTCTAATGTTACAAAGCATTCGTGATTAAATACCGTACCATAACCCAACAGTTAGACTGGTAGATATAGACCACAATCTAAAGCAAATATGATGAGCGATCGCGATTACACGTTAATCATTGATAAAAGTGGTAGTATGTCTACCCCGGATCAAGCGGGTGGTAGAAGTAGATCATAAACACCTGATTTATTTGTCCGGCATAACACTCCACCAGTGGTAAACTTCCATACTCTCTTATGACTTTAATATCTGAATGATTCGTATTTGCTTTCAGTCGATTTTGTAATATCAGTAGTGTACTATCCAAACCCTCGTGAATATCCACTGGCTTCATTCCCGCTTCATCAACACGAGAAAAATTTTGTAATGACCGAATAATCTCGCGGATGCGTTCAGCTCCAATCTTCATAGATGCCAGTAATTTGGGCAAGTCTTCAATCAGAAACTCTAGATCTATCGCCTCTATCTGTTGCTGAACTTCCGGAGGTAGTGAAAGAGTATACTTACCGTACAAATCTAAGAGGTAAAGCAAATCTTGAGTGTATTGATTCGCATGAACTAAATTTCCATAAATGAAGCTAACCGGATTATTAATTTCATGAGCAACCCCTGCTACCAGTTGTCCGAGACTGGACATTTTTTCACTTTGTACTAACTGGCTTTGAGTTTCTTGCAGTTGACGAAAAGCAATTTCAAGCTGACGGGCTTGTTCTCGATAACGAACCTCTGACTGTTGCAAGGCTTGTTCTGTTAATATCCGCTCATTAATTTCCTGTTGCAGTGTTTGATTTGCTGCTTGAAGTTCAGCCGTTCTTTCTGCCACTCGTTTTTCTAACTCAGCGGTTAACTGCAAAAGTGCTTGCTCTGCGTTTAGGCGTTCTTGAATTTCTCGCTCTAAACGCACAGAATGTTCTTGCAGTCTCTTAGTCAAGTTTCGCAGGCTCAAATGTATATTGACACGAGCTAAAACTTCTTCATACTGCAACGGCTTGGTAATATAATCTACCGCCCCAAGATTTAAACCTCTAACTTTATCAACCGTTTCCGACAGTGCTGTCATAAAAATGATGGGAATCTCTTTTGTTATGTCCTTGGCTTTTAAACAACGGCAGGTTTCAAAGCCATCTATTCCAGGCATAATCACGTCTAACAAGATTAAATCGGGCAAGGCATATTCCACCTGTTCAATCGCATCTTCACCATCCTGAGCAACTAAAACTAGGAAACCAGAATCTACTAAAAAATCGAACAATACACCTAAATTAGTGGGATTGTCATCAACAATTAAAATAATGTTGTTTTTATCCTTCTCTTGAATCACAATTAATTTCCTACACTTTTAAGAAATTCACGAATTTTTTTTACTTGAAATCCTTTTGCTAGTCGATATAGTTCTTGAGAAAAGGGAATGTATTGAGAACTTAATTCTTCCAAGTAAGTGGAACGCTCCATAATGGCTTTGAGATCGCCTTTCATAACTAAACTCAAAAGAATCGTAATTTCTTCAGGCGGAGGAAATATTAAAATTTGTCTGGAAGGATTAGGTTGAGACAACACAAATTTTTCCGACTCTTCATAAATCGATTCCAATTCTAAATGAATTTGTAACTTTTCTAACAGTTCTGTGACTCGAATTGGCTTGGCTATAAAATCATTACAACCGACTTCTTGACTTTTTTGTTTATCGAAATCAAAAACACTAGCAGAAGTAACAATAATCACGACATCTTTAAACTCCTCTGACTGCCTAATTTGACGAGTTACTTCAAAACCACTGATTGTTGGCATGAGCAAATCCATTAATATGCAATCTGGCTTAAATTGTGCCACTTTATCCAAACAATCCTGACCGTTGATTGCTTCCAAAATTTCAAAGCCTAAGGGAGCCAGGGTATCAACTAAAAATGACCTATTTTCCCATTGATCGTCAGCTACAATAATTTTTCGTTTATTACCCCTAAAATGTAAGATATTTTGTGTTTCTCCTTTCAACTCACCTTTCACAACATCAGTATCTTGGTTAACAGGTAACTCTAAATCGAAAAAGAAAACGCTGCCCGTGCCCAAGGTGCTTTTCACCTGAATTTCTCCACCCATCATCTGCACTAATTTACGGCTAATAGATAGTCCCAATCCTGTGCCTTCAACCTTGCGATTATTGTCCCCTACTTGGTGAAAGGGCAAAAATATTTCTTTTAATTGTTCTGTAGTCATACCAACTCCAGTATCTTCTACTTCAAAGTGAATTTTGTAAGTCGTTATTTCTCCTTTGTCCTTTGTCATTGGTTCAAATGTATTTTTCAGAGGCTCTTGACAAATGTCACATGACTCATAACTAATGACTCCTACTTTAAAAGTCACTGTACCCCGGTCGGTAAACTTCACTGCGTTACCTAGTAAATTAATGAGTATTTGTCGCAACCGTTTCTCATCAGCTTTCACTACCTTAGGAAGTTGAGTTGTCGGTTGATAAATGAGTGAGATACCTTTTTGTTGAGCGCGAAGACGGCAAATTTCTGCAATGCCTTCAAGAAATTCGGGAAAATGAAAATTTGTGGGATATATTTCCATTCTCCGAGCTTCAATTTTGGAAAGATCCAAAATTTCGTTAATCAGATTTAAAAGGTGATCGCCACACTGATAAATAATGTTCAAACCATCTTTTTGAGAACTTGTTAAATCTTTATCGCGTTTCAGAATTTGGGCATAACCTAAGATTCCGTTCAGTGGAGTGCGGAGTTCGTGACTCATGTTTGCTAAAAATTCGCTTTTAGCACGATTTGCAGATTGAGCTGCTGCTTCTGCTTTTTGCAAATGTAGGTTTTTTTCTTGTAACTCCTGTGTTCGCTCTTGAACTTTTGCTTCAAGGGTGACATTAGCTGCTTCCAAATCGCTATAGAGACGAGCATTTTCAATAGAAATTGCTGCTTGGGAAGATAAAAGTTTTAAGACTTCTAAGCGTTCTGGTGTAAATGCTTCAGGAGTTAGATTATTTTCTAGGTAGAGGATACCGCTCAATTTTCCTTGATGGAGAAGTGGCGTACACAATACTGATTTTGGTTGATGGGTGATAATATAAGGGTCTGTTGCAAAAAGTTCCTCACGAGTGGTATTGCTGAATAAAAGGTTCTCCTGAGTTCGGGCTACATAATTAATCAGAGATAGTGGCAAATGGGGGCTAGTTTCTACTGGTGTTGATTGCAGTACGATCGCATTATCTTTCTCTAGATCTGCTTGTGCTTCTATAACAAGAGCACCGTCTTTTTCTAAAATTAGGAAACCCGTTTGAGCGCCAGCATTTTCGATCGCAATCTGCATTAACTTTGTCAGCAATTGCGAGAGAACGATTTCGCCAGAAAGAGCTTGAGTTGCTTTCATGACTGTGGCTAAATCTAGATTTTTGGAAACATCCCCGGTTGTAGCTGCTGTTATCGGAGAATTGTCCGTACCGAGGGCTAGCATCTTCTGCTTTCGAGAAAAGACTTGAGCGTATTTTGCTTCTATGTCTTTTACCTTAGCTTTTGCTCCCCAACGTACATACCCATAATGAGCATCGGTTAAATAGACTTGAGCAATTTTCTCTTTACCAAATGAGAAATAAAACTTGGCAGCTAGTTCATTTGCTAAAGCCTCTTCTTGAATGTATCCTTGTTTTTTAGAATTAGCGATCGCTTGGTCATACAATTCCATCGCTTCTACGAATTTTCCCAATACCCGTGCTTTTTCTGCCTCCACAAGCTGATATTTATGCTGGAAATTCATTGGTGCATAGTTTGCCCATTTTTGCATTTTTTCTTGGTTTTTTGTCACTCTACTTAAGATATATTCTTGCTCTGCTTTTGGAACTGATGGATATAGGGCTAATTGTGCTAGAGAATCGTAAAAGTAGAACAAAGGCACAGCTAACCATCCCGTGACTCCGTCTAAATATTGTTCGGCTTTAGTTGCATTTTCCACCGCTTGTGTTACTTCATCAAATAGGTAACACAAAATTAATTTATTTAAAAATACATAGTGTATGACTGTTCGCTCATTGGCTTCAATATGAAGTGATAATAATTGCTCTTCATTGTAAGCTTCACCAATTAAACGGCAAGGATTTGTAACACTTCCTAACAAGTTTAAAACTGCTTGCTGAAATATTTGCAACCACTTTAAAGCAGTTTCTTGATTAATTTGAGCGATGGCTTTACTGTAAGTAGCCATTTCCTGTTCAAGGCTCTTTAGTTCCAATCCACTCCAGTAAGAATATTGACATTTATGACTTGCCGAATAGCCAGCGTGTGCTAAATCTCCATTCTCCAATCCACTAGAGTAAGCATTTTGTAAAAGCGACAAAGTACTTTTGACATGATATTTCCAGTGTATTGTAAAAGATGAAACTTTGAAGAGTGTTTGGCTCTTAACTTCCCTAGCATTTAATCGCTCTACTAAATTTAAAGCCAATTGTCCAAATTTATAACCAGATTCAATATCTTGTAAAACACCACTTAAAAGAATTCCATAGTCAGCAAAACCACTAGGTGAAAAGAGACAATTGCCAGAATTGACAGATAAACTTACTTGTTCGCAAACCATTAGAGGAAACAACGCTGGTGCAGCTTGAAAAGTAGCCGGAATTAGACTTGCTATTAGACGAAAGACTGCTAACTTAGTTCCATCTGTCATTAACGGCAAATTAATTAGATCTTCTATTGTTTTAAGAGCTAAATTGGTTTTAGTCTTTTCGATAGCTTGTTCGATATCTAAGGTTGTTGGTGATTCAACAAGTTTCACGTCCAGTATTTCCAAAACTTGCAGCCCTATCCTTACCGCTTCGAGTAATTTTCTTTGGACTTCACAAGCTTTAATGCGTACCTCGTAAACTTTTACTTTATCCACCAACGTTCTAGCATACTGTAGCAATACCTTGGCAAATTGCTCCATCTGCTCAAAATCACCGTTAAGAAATGCCACTTCTACCACTTCTTGATGCAGCGCTAATGTCAGTTCATACTGTTCCTGCCAACTAGAAGTTTCCACCAGACTTAAACCCACCTTCAAGTAGCGGAAGGCAGACTCATATGCCATAGCTGCTTTTGCTTTCTGACTGGCTACCAGATTAAGTTCAGCGACCTCGTATTTCTCCGACTTTAAGATAAGTAAATCGACACTATAATTCAGTTGGTTGACGATAGCAAAAATGTTTTCTTTTCGTTCTTCAATTCTAGTATTTTGCAGTAGCAATTGACCAATTTTCAAGTGAATTTGTTTCTTTTGAAATTCTGGAATTAAGGAATAAGATGCTTGCTGCACGCGGTCATGTAAAAATTTGTAGCTTATGGGGAATTGAGCAAAATCAGGTATACTTTCTGCTTGCCATCCCTCACTCTCTATCTCTTTTTGTTCAAACACCAGTGGAATTTTATAGGAATTATTTAAGGGTAAAACTAACCCTGCCTGCAAAGCTTCCCACATTTCTTTAGCAGTTTCTGCATGGCTTTTTTCATTAACAATTGTTAAAACTCCTAAAGTAAATGTGTCTCCAATACAGGCAGCTAACTTTAAGGTGTTAATGGTCTTTGGTGACAGTTTTTGAATTTGCCTAACCATCAACTCTACAACATTATCTGTAATTTTAATCTCTTGTATGCGTTCACTATTCCATTTCCAAATTTCTTTAGAAAAATCAAATATTAGCAATTTCTCTTGATACAGGAATTTGAGCAACTGGGTTACAAAAAAAGGATTGCCTTGAGTTTTATAAAACACTAATTCAGCTAGTGGTTCGCTTTTTGATTCTTTGCTGCAAAGGGTATCGCGAACTAATTGCTGAACATGACCAATATTTAAAGGTTGGAGAACAATGTTATTTATAGTAACTCCAAATTGTTGAATTTGCTCTAAGGTATGAAGCAAGGGATGAGTAGCGCTGACTTCATTATCACGATAAGCCCCAATAAATAACAAAAATTGCTTGTCTGGAGCGGTCATAATTAACTCAATGAGCTTCAAAGATGCTGAATCCGCCCACTGTAAATCATCGAGAAATAAAACTAGGGGATGTTCTGGTTTTGTAAATACATTAAGAAACTGTTTAAAAACTCGATGAAAACGGTTTTGGGATTCCGTAGCCCCTAATTGAGGAACTGCAGGTTGAAAACCAATAATTCGTTCAACTTCTGGAATCACATCTATAATGACTTGACCGTTAGCGCCAAGGGCTGTTAGCAGTTTAGATTTCCAACTTTCTAGAAATTCGACAGTTTCTGTTAATAGTTGCCGCATTAATTCTTGAAAAGCTTGAATTAATGAAGCATAAGGAATATTGCGTTTAAATTGCTCGAATTTCCCCGAAATGAAGTAGCCTCTCTGGCGTATAATTGGTTTATGAATTTCATTAACTAAGGAAGATTTGCCAATTCCTGAATAACCTGAGACTAAAACCATCTCAGTTTTTCCACTGCTAATGCGATCGAAGGCTTTAAGTAAGATAGAAACTTCTTGTTCCCGACCGTAAAGTTTTTGGGGAATGAGAAATTGACTGTATAGATCTAATTGACCAATTGTAAAATTACTAATTTTGTCAGTTTTCTCCAATTGATTGAGACAAGCTTCCAAATCGGCTTTCAGACCTAAAGCATTTTGGTATCTTTCTTCAGCCGTCTTAGCTAAAAGTTTCATAATAATGTTAGAGATTACCAACGGAATCTCTGAATTGACTTCATGGGGCGCAGTTGGAATTTTAGCAATATGGGCGTGAATAATTTTTAGAGAATCGGTAGTATTAAAAGGTAGCAAACCAGTTAACATTTGATAAAAGGTCACACCTAAAGAATAAAAATCGGTGCGGTAGTCAAGTGACCGATTCATTCTTCCCGTTTGTTCGGGAGACATATAAGCAAGAGTGCCTTCTAGTAAGTTGGGGCTGCTAATGCTTTGGTTTTCTCTAGTTAGGTGTGTTGCAATACTAAAATCGATAATTTTAACAATTAGATTTTTAGGATTAATAATAATATTATGTGGTTTAATATCTTTATGAATAACTTGTTTGTTGTGAATATTTGCCAATGCTGAGGCTAGTTGAATAGCAATCAATAGAAAATCTTTTAATGATAATTGGTGTTGATTAGTAAAGTTTTTTAGCGAAATCCCATTTATGTCTTCCAGAACTAGGGCTAAACCGTTTTGATAATTTTCTAGCCCTAAAGTCTGTATCGCTCCTTCAACATTTATTAAGCTTTTGAGGGTTTTATACTCGTGTCTGAGTCGAGTTAATTCTTCCAGGGTAGGATATTCAGCCCTGAGAACTTTAATGATGACAGAAATCGCATCTACCTGTTTGATGGCACGATAAATAACGCTGTAAGTGCCTTCATAGACAGTCTCAGTAAGAACATAACCAGGAAGAGTTAGCATTTGGTTGCTTAGAACGATGATTAAAGTGAACGAGGTATGAGTTTAAGTGGGTGGGATAAAGCCGCTTAAATGCTCAAAATATTTTGATGTGTATATTAATGATTCCCAAATAGATTGAGAAATTTTTAAAAGCTACACAAATCTCAATCTTTCGCAATGCAGACATGAGAAGCCATTTGTCATGGAAAGATGATGGCAAATCCGAGACAACAGACCGCATTGCAGGAGCTACTTCTCCTAGTTTAACTCCTTAGCAAGAGGTCAGCACTTTCAGCCCCACCCAATATATACTTATCTACATGGGAACTTAGGTATGGCTGGGCAGCGATTGGAGCGATCGCAAATTCAAGAAATTGCGAAAAAAACATTTGGTTATGAAGAATTGCGTACCGGACAGCAAGAGGTTATCGAAGCCGTTGTTGCTGGGCATGACACTTTAGCTGTTTTTCCAACAGGTTCGGGTAAATCAGCAATTTACCAAATTGCTGCCTTACTGATTCCCGGTGCAACGGTTGTGATTTCTCCTTTAATTGCGCTTCAGTACGATCAACTAGAAGCAATTGAAGACCAAGATATAGCCTCTGCAACTGCTGTCAACTCTACCATATCCAATACAGAAAGGGAAGAAGCGTTTGTAGATTTGGAAAAGAAAAAGCTAGAGTTCTTATTTCTCGCCCCAGAACAATTTAACAACGAGGAAATACTCACCCGACTGATAGAGGCAAAACCTTCCTTATTTGTCATTGACGAAGCTCATTGTATTAGTGAATGGGGACATGATTTTCGTCCTGAGTACCTGAGGTTGGGTCGTGTTATCGAAGCCCTCGGTCATCCCAGGGTATTGGCATTAACCGCCACTGCTTCTCCTATTGTGCGGGATGAAATTGTTGAACGTTTGTCAATGAAGAACCCGCGTGTTTTTGTACGTGGCTTTGACCGTGCCAATATATGGTTGGGTGTGGAGACATTTCATGAAGAAGATGAGAAAAAAATAGCTTTACTCAAACAAGTGACAGCAGCGGAAAAACCAGGTATAGTTTACGCAGCTACCCGCAAACACACAGAAGAAATGACGGAAGCTTTGCAGAAAAAAGGTATCAAAGCAGTCTACTATCATGCAGGAATGAAAGCAGCAGAACGAGAGCAAGTTCATGCTGCATTTATGGAAGATGAAGCAGAAGTCATTGTTGCTACCACAGCTTTTGGTATGGGCGTTGATAAGCCAAATGTACGCTTTGTCTTTCATTACGAAATTAGCGATTCAATTGACTCCTACTATCAAGAAATTGGACGTGCAGGACGAGATGGAAAAGAGGCAAAAGCGCTTCTTTTCTATAATTCAGGTGACCTTAACATCCGCCGTTTTTTTGCTAGTGGCGGTAAAGTCGATTATGATGATGTTGTACAAGTTGCAGAATCTGTACAAAAGGCTGATGCACCGATTGAATTGGAAGATTTAAAGGAAGAAACAGAACTGTCTAAAACAAAACTTACAAAAGCCCTGAGTCGGCTGGAAGAAATAGAGGCAGTGGAAATTTTGCCAACAGGAGAAGTGACTGTAACCGAGACAGAAATAGATCGGGAATCAGCAGCAAAAGCAGCAGCACTGTCTGAGGAACGACACAAACAATTTGTGCGATCGCGCTTAGAAATGATGCGAAACTATGCAGAATTGCAAGATTGTCGCCGTCAGTTCTTGCTTAACTATTTTGGAGAAGCATTGACGAACAAATGTGGCTTCTGCGATAACTGCCAAGCTGGTATAACCATTGAGGAAAATGTATCTCATCCTTTCCCAATTAACAGCACGGTCATTCATACCAACTTTGGCAAAGGGCGCGTGATGCGCTATGAAGCAGATAAAATGGTAATTTTGTTTGAGAAAGTGGGTTACAAAACTTTCGCTGTTGAGCTTGTACGGGGATTATTGAAGCTGTTGGAATAAAACTATAGAGATTTCTGAAATATAGAAATCCTATTTGAATTTTTGAAATATAAGCACTGCCCACCGTTATTCAATTGCTCAAAAACATAAGTAGGGTGGGCACCGCCCACCGTTATTCAATTGCTAAAGCATAGCCTTACCTACATTACTTATAGATTTTTCAAGAATAGCGATCGCAAGCGCAAGCTATTTAAACCTAAGCAGATTCGTAAAGCTTGGCAGCGTCTGTATGAGCAAAATTTGCTTACTTCGATCGTTAGTAAAAATTTTGCCAGTGAACTTATTCAGCGATTGCTCAAGCAAATTAATTAAAAGCTACCTGTAAATTATTTATTGATACATTGCCAGTCTCTTTTCCAAACTACGAAGCTGCGAATCAAAGGTCATAATTTCTATACTGGTGGGTAAATAGCGTTTGCTGAGCTGCGAGCGTTCTGCCTTAAATTCTGCAATTTTAGTTCGCAGTGCCTGAGAGACAGCTGTATTGACTATCTTTTTAGAATTACGTGGTTGGAACTTAGCATAGCGTTGACGCAATGCACGAAGCTTTCTTTCCATGTCCCCAATCACTGGTGAATCTGGAGTGTAACGTGCATTGAGTATTGCAACTTCTACCTCCAAATTTGCAACTTTTACCTTAAGACCATCTGCTACCATAGGGTTAACCATCTCGTTAGTTCCACCTGCCCGGATAAGTCGAGTACGGGCGTCTTGAATCTGACGTTCAATTTCCTGAACAATTGGAGATTCAGGAGTAAATCGGGCATCCAGCAACGCACGCTCAACTTCAAGTTTCACAATTTCCTGCGTGAGACCATCCACTGTAGTTGCTGCTGTCTTTCCGGAACTAGGAACAGGACTTGATGAATTGACCTCAGCTAAGGCTGATACCAAGAATGCCAATGTAGGAACTGTTAGTGCAACAAAAACTGCAACAGCAAAAGGAATAACTTTGTAAGACTTGAACAGATTCATGAGCCGCAGCACACAGTCTATTTGCTTTGGGTGTACACTCATAAAGAGTTTTCCGATAGACCGAGTGATGACGAATTGCGAAAGGAATTTAACAAGATTCAAGAGCAAGCCGATCAATAACAGCAATGGAAGGTGAACAAATTTATATTCAAGCGGGAAAAGCGGCAGAGTTTAGCAAGCAGGGTGTTGAACTCATCAAAGCTGGCAAGTCCAAAGAGAACCAATCTTATGAATACAGCATTTTTCAGATAAATGAAATGTATCAGTAGGGGCGAACGGTTGAGAGCCCTTACAACTGTACATCCAACCGTAAATGTTCCTGATACAAGAATATAACCTCCAAATTGGCGTAGATTGGGTTTCGTTCTCCAATTCAATTTTGTTAAGGTTTTGTTGGGTTTCGTTCCTTAACCCAACCGACGATATACCACTTCCAGGTGGATAGCTAGGTGGATAATTTTATTTTCCCGTCAGGATGCTATCTGTATCGGTGCGATCGTAACCGCCAGATAGTATTTACACTGATGTTTAAGTAGGAAACTAGTACTAAGACTATCAGAGAATGTCTCGGGTTACTAAAGCATCAGCCTAAAATTACACTCAGGCGATCGCACGGTACTGCACAGCCTCTGTTATTCCACCATTTTCCCATTGCAAGGATTGTTAATGACCAATTCTATAGAAATCTCTGCTGGTTATCCTGGCAGATCGCGTAAAACAGGAGCGAACCAAGGACGTTGGCAGCGTTACTTTCTTTTAGGTCTAGCGACTAACCTAGCCTTTTGGGGTTCAGCTTTTCTTTATCTAAAGGTGGCACCACATACCTATACGAGCTCTTCAGCTATTAATCTGCCAGGTGCGTGGTCAAACACCAATGTTAACTTACCAGGCATCGGTCAAGCTAATTATGAAAATGTGTCTCCATACGCTGCTCTCTCCACCCAAGATCCAAGAGAAATTTATAAATATATTGCTGAAAGCGAACCTGTTTTGCAAGCAGCAGCAGAACAGCTTAATATGACTTTAGAAGAGTTTGGCGAACCTCGGCTTAAGGTAATAGTTAATACTTCCATTATGAGCGTTGATTTCCAGGGTGCGAGCCCCGAGGAAGCTCAAAATAAATCTTTAGCTTTTTACAAAGCCTTTCAAGCAAAACTCAACGAGTTGAGATCTCAAGAAGCTATTCAAAGAGATGTAGGTTACCGAACTGCCCTGACTTCTTCCCAAAAAAAATTGGCAACTGCTCAGAAGCAACTTTCCGATTATAAAGCGCGTTCGGGTTTGAGCTCTGAAAATCAAATTAACGACCTGACAACCAACATAGAAGAGCTACGCAGACAACGAGCCGAAATATTAGCTCAACAGAAACAAGCCAATACTCGTCTGGCACAATTATCAGCTAATTTAAAACTATCTGCAGGTCAAGCTTCAGATGCTTTCGTTCTTCAAACAGACCAAATATTTCAACAGAACTTAAAAAGCTACAGTGACGCCAGCGCTGCTTTGGTTGTTTTAGAATCCAAATTTTTGCCCAACCACCCTACATTAATTACAGAGACAGCCAAACGAGATGCTGCTCAACGGGCTGTGCTAGCCCGAGGGCAATTTCTTTTAGGACGACCAGTCAGTTTAGCAACGCTAAAGCAATTAAGCCTGAGTAGCAATAATTCTGGTAATGCTGTTCCTCGGGACACTCTTTTCCAAGAACTTGTTAAAGTTCAGGCAGAGCAAAAGGGGTTCACAGCCCAAGCTCAAGAAATAGAACAACAGATAGCCCAGCTTGAAGGTAGACTCAAAGCTCTAACACAGCAGCAAATTACTTTGGAGTCTCTGAAACGGAATACACAAATTGCTGAAGCTGTCTTTTCCTCTACTCTGGCTAGATTAGATCTTGGTAAGTCGAATGCCTTTGGCTCTTATCCACTCATTCAACTTGTTATACAGCCTACCTTACCCGATACTCCAAGTTCACCAAAAGAAAAATTGGTTTTACTAGGCTCGGCTGCTGGCTCCTTTTTTGTATCCCTTGGACTCGTGTTACTTTGGTGGCGCGAACGTAAAAATTCGATAACTGACACGACTGGGAATAAATAGAAAAAGACAATCGACAATGAAACCTCAAAACTTTGAAGAACGTCTGGTTTGGTCTTCCATAATTGGTACCTATGGATTTTATTTTCTTGCTCTTATATATCCTGTAAATTTCATCTTAGGTTGGGTACTATTTTTGTATTTATGTAAACGACTTTGGAACCAAACAAAACATACTCCTATTGAAAAAAGAATTAACGTTTCCTGGATACTGTGGCTTTGGCTTGTCGGTATTATCATCATTGCAATTGCGACAGTCGTAGGTTGTATTGATTCTGATGTCGGCACTAATCAAACCCTTAGATCGTTGATCAATTGGGGTACAGACTGGGCATTGCTAGCATTATTTCCCTTAAGTGGTTGTCTCAACATTCGACCCCAATTGATTTATCGAGCCGTCTGTATATTATGTCTTCAAAGTTTGATTTTAATTCCCATTTTTTATTTAACTTGGATACTAAAGTTGCCTGAGGTACTTTTTTCTTCTCCAATTGAAAGACTAATACAAAATGGTTCTCTTTTTTATACTGTAAATCTTTATAGTATTGAGTACGGTACGAATGAGGTACGTCTATTTCTCTTTGCTCCTTGGGGACCAGCGTTAGGTTTGATGGGCAATATCTACTTCTTCCTGGCTCTTGGAGAACCTAACAAAACATGGCGCAGAATTGCTATAATTGGCTCCTTGGCTATGAGTATTGTGTCGGTTTCTCGCTTGTCTTTTATAGCTATGCCGATAGTTTTCATATTAGTTTTATTTATTTCCAAAATTACTAAAGCTGTCACACCAATTGTCATCGGGTTAGTTAGCTTTTTATCAGGTATTTTTAGCACGGTAATTCTTGGGGCTGCCAGAGATGCTTATGATATATTTCATAATGCCAGACCTGACTCTTCAAGAGTGCATGAAGCTTTAGCTGAAATCGCTTCGGAGCGTTGGCAGGAAGCCCCTATATGGGGTCATGGGGTTCCGGAGGTACCCGGTCCCAAGGTAGTGGCAATGATGCCCATTGGCTCCCACCATACCTGGTTCGGTCTCTTGTTTATAAAGGGGCTAGTTGGTTTTACCGCTTTTTTAGTACCAATGCTATTGAGTATTATCAGTTTGGCAATTAAGGTACATAAAAGTGCAACAGCCAGGATAGCATTGTCTTTTCTTTTGATTTTATTTCTCTTTACTTTTAATGATAGTCAGCAGCGTTTGGCATATCTATACTGGCCTGGTTTAATCATTATGGGAATCGCACTCAAAGGAGAAGTACAAGCTCCTAGTTCTCCTTGGAATAGAAACCCAGAGAAAACCTATGTTTAAAGGTCGAATTTAGAAATTTTTAAAGAAACAATATCTACTTCTTGCCCCTTTAATGATTGGAGGGGGCAAGAGTGCTCACCCTGTAAGAACAATAATTGATGCCTTAGTAATCCCTTATAAGAAAAAATGCAATTGTCTCTTCAAAATGACAAATATGTTAATCAGCCAGATTAAGCAAAAATTCTCCAGTCAATTTATCCGTAATTTTGGTTCGCTTGGTGGGGCGGAGTTAGCGAATCGTATTTTTCGCTTGGCAACAACAGTAACTTTAGCTCGCTTATTAAGCCCTTACGATTATGGTTTGGCAGCAGTTGTTCTTACCACGAAAGATTTTGCAGATGTTTTTAGCCTCAAAGCTGGCATTGGAGCTAAACTTATTCAAGCCGACCAAAGTGATATCGAAGTTTTATCCAATACAGCTTACTGGCTTAATTGGATTTTATGTGGCTCGCTTTTTATTATTCAGTGTATCGCTGCTTTTCCTATTGCTTGGTTTTATGGAAATACGCAAGTCATCTTGCCTATTTGTGTGGTCGCTACAGTTTATTTAATGTTGCCGACTTACATGGTTCAATGTGCATTAATTCAGCGAGAAAACCGACTCAATATATTAGCACTGTGTACTGTTACGCAGTCCCTGCTTGCCAATCTTCTTACTATAGGTTTGGCATTATTAGGTCTGGGAATGTGGGCTGTAGTATTACCGGTTGTCTTAACGTCTCCAGTTTGGGTTGTAATCAATCGCAGAAACCATCCTTGGCGAGTTACTAAGCCCTTTACTCTTTACCGATGGCGCGAAATTGCTAATTTTGCTAAAAATGTTCTAGGAAGTGAACTCTTAAATAAGCTCAGAAGTAACTTAGATTATTTATTGGTTGGGCGTTTTCTTGGTATTGATGCCCTGGGTCTTTATTATTTCGCCTTTAATGCTGGGCTGGGGATAAGTCTAAATGTTATGAATTCGTTTATTTGGGCTATGTACCCGCATCTTTGTGCAGCCCGTGGAGATATCAAGCAACTGAAGACACGATTTTTTAGCGGTCTCAAAACGATCGCTTCGGTTGTAGTTCCACTTGTTCTTCTACAATCGAGTTTAGCCCCCTTTTATGTACCAATTATTTTTGGACAAAAGTGGATAGCGGCAATTCCAATATTAGTATTGATATGTCTTTCAGCTCTACCACGTCCCTTTTCTATTGCTGCTTCTCTCTTACTCCAATCTCTAGATAAAACTCATATTAACCTATACTGGGATCTAATTTTCACTGTAATATTTGCAATTTCCTTACTGGTTGCTGTGAAATGGGGAATTTTTTGGGTAGCTGCAACGGTACTCATTACTCACGGTCTAGCTATGCCTGTGTTCACTATTTGGGCTATTAAATATGTTTTCATCAGAAAAATATCTATTTCTACTACATTGAGGTAAATTTTTATGCCAACTATATCTATCATTGTCCCTGCCTACAACGCTGAACATACTATCTTAGAGACTATTAAGTCAGTTCAGAAACAAACATTTTCAGATTTTGAGATAATTGTCATTAATGATGGTTCAACTGACAGGACTTTAGAAATATTGAATGCGATCGCTGACTCTCGTCTCAAAATTTTTTCCTATGAAAATGGTGGTTTACCAGTAGCTCGCAATCGTGGAATAGCTCATGCAACTGGAGAATTTCTTGCATTTCTTGATGCCGACGATTTATGGTCACCTGATAAGTTAGAATTGCAACTTGCAGCTTTAAAACAACATCCAGAGGCAGGCGTTGCTTATAGCTGGACTCATTTTATGGATGAACAAGGAAAATCTTTCCATGCAGATGAGCCTATATTTTTTGAAGGTAATGTTTATAGAAATTTGTTAGTCAAAAACTTTCTTGCTAGTGGCTCAAATCCACTTATTCGCAAGCAAGCGATTGAGTCGGTAGGAGAATTTTATCCTCCTGCTGGAGGTTCTGCAGATTGGGACTATTGGCTGCGGTTAGCGGCTCATTGGCATTTTGTTGTTGTTCCTAAGCCACAAATTTTTTATCGTCAATCATCAAGCTCAATGTCCTCTAAAATAGAGTTTATGGAACAATGCAAGTTCATTGTGCTTGAGCGAGCATTTCAAGCAGCGCGACCGGAACTCCAAGCCCTCAAAAATCAGAGCCTAGCTAATGCCTATCAGTATTCAGCCCACTTATGTTTAACACGTGTTTCTGGAATTGATGGAGTGAAGCAAGCTGGTCAGAAGTTGATGATGGCAATTCAACTTCATCCACAGACTTTATTGGATAAAAAAACTCAAAAAATGCTGTTGAAGTTTGTATTGAAACGAGTACTTTCTCCTAAAATTGCTAACAACTTACTTCAACGAATTAGTGAAATTATTGCCACTGCTATCGTTTAACAGGTTTGTTGAAATTCATGGTGTTTAATTCCCACAAAATCAGAGCGTAATTGAAAATCCTCTCAAGGATAATGATTCTGGCCGTAGAGGCGATGGGCTAAGTTTAGGAACTTCCAAATAAAAAAACATCCAACTTTCTCTTGTGGTGCGGGCGTCTCAAGAGCCACCTATATAGAACGGGCGAGGACGCCCAGACCACATTCAAAGGATAATTTATTTCTTAGATATCCCTTAGCTGAAGCGCTCGTTTTTTTAGGTAGACAGCCGCTTCGCATTATCTGTTATTGTTATTTCATTTTAGATTGACGGCTCCATAGCCCAATACAGTTCAGTTAAGGTTAATGTGTAAAAAATCATGTGTGTAGAGACGCGCTGTTTGAAGCGTCTCTACATTGTGTTTGTGATAGGGGTTCTGGTTTTATCTGAACCGTATTGCTCCATAGCCCAAATTACAAAAGTGTAATTGAGAAAATAGACAAGCTATCATTTTCAGATAGGTTAATCGGAAATGTAAGCAACAGTCATTTTTCGAGGGCATTAAAAGTTAGACATCATGAAAAATAACAATCGCCGGTTAGGTCGCATTTTCACTCGAAGAGAAGCACTTGCTTTATTGAGGGCATCTGGAACTGCAATACTTTTGGTTGGATGTCTACCGCGAAAGTCAATCTCTACACAGGCACAGTTGAGTGCAGCTATCCCGGCATCATCTAAGGTTAAGTCTACTACATTGTCTGCGTGTGTTGTGAGTCCAGAGCAAACTGAAGGACCCTATTTTGTAGATGAAAAGCTTAATCGTTCCGATATCCGTTCCGATCCGACAGATGGTTCGGTGAAAGAAGGTGTACCCCTGCAACTGACGTTGCACGTTTCTCAGGTTGGTAGTACTGGCTGTACAGCGCTGGTAGGTGCGATTGTGGATGTTTGGCATTGTGATGCACTGGGTGTCTATTCCGACGTAACAGATAGAAGCTTTAATACTGTTGGCAAAAAGTTTCTGCGCGGCTATCAAGTCACCGATGCTAAAGGAAGTGTCCAATTCACAACCATTTACCCTGGTTGGTATCCAGGTAGAACTGCTCACATCCACTTTAAGGTTCGCACAGCTGGGGCATCAGGACAAAGTTATGAGTTTACTTCTCAGTTATATTTTGATGATGCAATTAGCGCTCGCGTGTATACTCAAGCACCCTACGCTAGCAAAGGACAACGCAGGTTCAAAAATGCCGATGATGGAATTTTTGCTGATGGTGGAGAACAAATGTTGCTCGATCTCGCTAAGGATGGACGGGGCTACGCAGCAACCTTTGATGTTGGGCTTCAGATGACCTAACTTGAGCAATGTACTGGAACAAAAATTACAAAATTGTAATTTAGAAGCAGGGCAAACTGTCATGTTCAGCTACTTCAATCAGAAATATAAATAATCTATCCTGTGGTGGATGATATGAAATTTAATACAGCAGCGGTTGTAACAGCAATTTCCATTGTGGCTGGTACATTTAGTTTGATGAATCAGGTAAATGCTGCTAATCCATCTTATCTGATTGCCCAGACTTCACAACAGCCTAACCAACGACCAGACGGACAAAGGCGACCACCTCGACCCGATTTTGCAGCAGCAGCCGCGAAGCTTGGTGTTACCGAACAGCAGTTAAAGGATGCGCTAGGAATACCTGCCAATCCTCCCACTGACCCAAATCAGCGACCACCTCGACCCGATTTTCAAGCAGCAGCGGCAAAGCTTGGTGTCACTGAACAACAGTTAAAAGATGCACTCGGTGTTCGACCTCATCGACGCCGCCCGGATTTTGCAGCAGTGGCGGCAAAGCTTGGTGTCACCGAACAACAGTTAAAGGATGCGCTAGGAGTGCCAGCCAATTCTCCCACTGACCCAAATCAACGTCCACCTCGCCCGGATTTTGCTGCTGCAGCAGCAAAGCTTGGTGTCCTCGATTCATGCGTCCGGTTTGTTCCGGAGATAGATATGCTAACGTCCCTTCTAAAACATTGGGACATATGAGGGTTTGGGTTTCTCTAAGAAGTAAAGAGGCAATACTGAAATCAATCAGTTTAACTTGCTTGGTAGTGGGGTTAATCAGGATGTTGGCTGGTTTGATGTCTTTATGAATGATATGGTAGCGATACAGCCCTTCTAAAGCCGTAACAATTTGAATGGCAATGTGAAGAAATTCATGTAGTGACTTTGCATACAACGTCTCTACATTAGTGACGTAATCCTTTAGAGAAATACCTCCAAAGTCTTCCATCACCAAAACATAGCCGTTTTGGTATGGTTCCAAACTATATGTTTGAATCACACCTTCTAACTGAAGATTTTTGGCAATGGTGTACTGATTGCGAAATTGTATCAGTTCTTTAAAGCTAGGATACTCACTACGCATCATTTTCAAAACGACTGCTTTTCGGTCTCGTTCTCTAAGTCCCCGATAGATTACAGTTTTATTACCCAGATAGATTTGTTGAGAAATGAGATAACCAGCCAGTTCTACCACAGCCACCTCTCGCAAAGCAACACTGTCTTTTTTCTTACAAACTTATTTTTCCCACTAGCGTGTTGAAATTACCTCTGTTTGTAAATTTTTTTAACTGACTGGAGACAAGGTAAGGGCGGTAATGCAATATATAGAGCTTTTAAAATGGCTATAACCCCTATAAATGACGAATGACAGTATTAACTAGTTAACTCTATTTGTACCGACCTACTTACTTGTTCATAACTTCACCTGAATTTGTACTGTTCAAAGTCTGAACTGTCAGAACTTGCGGTGGAGTAGCGTCTGGTGGATAAAGAAAATCAACTTCAACCAATCTTTGCTCGCCTTCCTTCATATTCAGTGTTACTAACGCTTCTCCTAGTTGACCCCGTCTTTGCACCAAATGTACAAATTGGGTTTGAGGCAAACCTCGATCGTCGTTATAACGTACTCGCACTGACCCACGAAAGAAGACTTGTGGCGCAGCTGTATTAAAAAAGCGCAAACCTGGTTTGGTTAACTTGTCTTCCTTTATTGGTGTTTGTATCGACACAGTCACTGTCTGTGGGTTCTGAGTTTTGTTATGCAACGGCAAACTCAAGCTGTATTGCACTCCATAGTTTCCATGTGCCCGATAGGCAGTATCGGGATAGCGCACCAGCATGGGGGCACTTTGTATTTGATCGGTACCCAAGGTACCCCGATGCAATGCACTTACTATATAGGAAAAAGTTTGACCGGGGCTGGGAATGGTTAGATATGTTTTTTCTGGGTTATCTACTAGTAGACCTTTCCATTCCGAACCCAAGGCAACCCCAGCAACACGACCATAAATTATAGGTTTGTTTGTTTCTTCAAGAGGGGTGGGGGTTTTGTCTCGGGGTTCTGATAGTTGACCGTTGTTTAATAAAGATTCCCATTCTTCTACAGTGGGGGCACGTTCGCTTCCATCAGGATTAGTTGGAGCAAACATTGCTAGACTTGCTGCATAGACTGTGTCGCTACTCCGCAATCGCATATATGTAGACCGACCATTTAAAGGTGGCGTGAGTTCTCTTACGGGAATTGGTGCATTGAGTAACATTTGGCTTTCCCCTGGTGGAATTACGATTTGAGCCGGGAAAACATCTTGCCTCTGTCCTCGAAGGATATCATTTGTAACGCGATCGCCCGGTCCTGCATAGACTGTGCTCAAGATATTATCACTATATGATGGCAACTCAACAAAAGGTGCTTCTGGTTGGCTGAGATAACTGGCTGCTTGCAGGATATTTACCGTCACTGCTTGCTTCCCTGGGTTATGCAGGATAATTCCCAAATACAGTGTTCGTAAATCCTCTGGGGTGGGTGCTTCAGCCACATGATGGGCAAAAACATCAAATCGACCTTTAAAAGGAAAATTTAAATGTGCTGTTGGCACTTTTTTGCCCTCTGCTGGAAAAGTTGAGAGTAAAATCCCTTCTTTGAGTACTTTTTCTGGGCTATTGCTATTAAAGACTGGCACGGAATCCAATTTTCCCGGTAAAGGACGTACTTGTTGCTGTTGAACAATTTCTTCAAGAGGTGCCGGTGGAGGAGCGACTGGTGGGGGAGGTGTGATTTGTGCGATGGGAAAAATGGGTAAGAATGGAAACATATACCTACATATTTTTTTCTTTTTTGAGACGCAAACATCTTTACAAAAGTGCCAGTTTATGGAGGATCGCTACAAAATCCTCAAGAATTGAGGTCAAATTTTCTTCAGTCAAAATCGGAACGTGGACAAAGATGCAAGGAGTTCTTAGTTGGCTGCGGCGCAGTTCATCTAAAACGGAATAATAGAGACCTTCACAGACAAATTTCCCGCAGTCGTTGCTAATCTCAACTGCCTGGGTGCCCGCCACTAATTTTTCTAAATCAACCGTTGTCCGCAACATACTTTCTCCACAGATGGCGATTGCTTCCACACTTAATAACGTCCGTCTTTCGGCCATGCCACAGCAAATAATAACGTCTGGAGTAAGTTCGCGGATGGTTTCTAGAACCCGAAAACTGGCTGGCTGCACATCTACAGGCAACTGTCGCAACAGCGTTAACTCATAAGGTAACGAATCTAGTCGGGCAACTTCTGCCAATAAATCATCAGAAGAATTCGATTTTTGATGGGGCAACCAAATCTGAAAAGAAGTTAATAGAAACCTTTTCTGCATAAGAAATATTATTTACAATATAAATACTCTCCATAATAAATTAGCAGGGAGCAGGTAAATGGCGGTGATTGCAGTCGTAGACTACGACATGGGAAACTTGCACTCGGTCTGCAAAGGATTAGAAAAAGCTGGTGCAACTCCAAAAATTGCTGATTCCTCAAAAGAATTAGAGAAGGCAGATGCTATCGTTTTGCCGGGAGTGGGTGCATTCGACCCAGCTGTACAGCAGTTGCGATCGCGTGATTTGGAAAAACCCATAAAAGAAGCAATTGCTTCTGGCAAACCCTTTTTAGGTATTTGTTTGGGTATGCAAATTCTTTTTGAATCAAGTGCAGAAGGAGTTGAACCAGGGCTGGGAATTATCAAAGGAGTAGTACGGCGATTTGTTCGAGAACCGGGTATCACTATTCCCCACATGGGTTGGAATCAACTCGAACTCACTCAGCCAAAAACAACTTTGTGGGAATATTTACCGCAAAATCCTTGGGTTTATTTTGTGCATTCCTATTACGTAGATCCAGCCGATCCACAAGTTTGTGCTGCAACTGTTACTCATGGAAGTCAAACTGTCACCGCTGCGGTTACCTGCGATAACATCATGGCAGTTCAATTCCACCCTGAAAAATCCTCTAATATCGGATTGCAAATTCTCTCTAATTTCGTATCTCAAGTTTGGACACAGGTTGCTGCGTAATAGGATTCAGTTCTTTGTCATTTGTCCAGTGTCATTTGTTCAGTGTCTATTGTCAAATAACCAATGACTAATAACTGCTGCATAATAGAATTCAGTCCAGTGTCATTTGTTCAGTGTCTATTGTCAAATGACCAATGACCTCTTGACCAATGACTATTGACTCATGAGTTTGAGAATTTACGGTAACCGCCCGTTAAAAACATTACCAGGGAAAGAAACCAGACCCACCAGTGCGCGAGTAAGGGAGGCGGTATTTAACATTTGGCAGGGAACGATAGAAGGTTGCCGTTGGCTAGATTTGTGTACTGGTACTGGTTCAATGGGCGCTGAGGCTTTGTGTAGAGGAGCCAGTTTAGTCGTAGGCATTGAGAAATCCAGTCGTGCCTGTGCAATTATTCAAGAAAATTGGCAGCGCTTAGCTAAAGCCGAACAAAAATTTCAATTACTGCGGGGAGATATCGTACAGATGTTGCCAAAACTTTCGGGGCAGCAATTTGACAGAATCTATTTCGACCCGCCCTATGCTAGTGGTTTATATCAGCCAGTACTAGAAGTCTTAGCTTACCATCATCTTTTAGATCCAGATGGAGAAATAGCATTAGAACACAGTCCTCAAGACTGGACATCACCAATCGTGTCCGGCTGGGAAATTTGCCGCGAGAAAGTTTACGGCAACACTGCTTTGACCTTTTACAGAATTGCGGAGTGAGGAGAGACAAGGGAGAAGGGGAAGATAACGAAGACGGTTTCCGCCTGTCTTCCTTGTCCTCCACTTATCAACTTACAGACCAAGCTGGTTGCCGCGCTTGTATTGCTCGTAAGCTTTGAAAAACAACCCGCCCAGGGTTACGAAGATTAGACCCAGCACAATGCCGTCAAGCAGGGGTTCAACCACGTTAAATCTCCTTTATGCAACAAATGAGTTCCCGCACTTGATTCTACCAAATTCAGCACCAAGCTCGACGGGTGTGAGGAGAAAGGGTTGTCATTACCTAAGATAGCTTGTCATCAGAATCAAGAACTTTTAAGCTATGTGTATGAAATAAAAATTTTTTGTACACTTTGACTTGAACAGCCAACTTTTGGATAACCAGATTGCCAAACCTAAAACTCTGATTCAGCGAATCGCTTTCATCGCTCTAGCGGTTGTGCTAGCAGTCCTTTTGGGCACTTTTGCTGTTTATGCAATGAGACCCTCAGATCCATATGCAAAAGCTGTTCTAGGGCTCAAAGGTGACCCAGTACAAGGACACGCCATCTTTCAAATAAATTGTGCTGGTTGTCATGGCTGGCAAGCAGATGGGAGTGTTGGTCCAAGCTTGCAAGGTGTCTCGAAACGTAAATCACCCTTTGGTCTCATTCACCAAGTCACCAGCGGCGAAACACCACCAATGCCTAAATTTCAGCCAAGTCCTCAGGAAATGGCAGACCTTTTAACCTATTTGGAGTCTCTGTAATCCCAATAACAAAGCTGTGGCGTTTCCTCTAAGATGAAAGACGGAAGGGGCAGCTTTTTATTTCTTAAAAGCTTAAGAAATTGCAAAGACTTTTGTTAAGAAAAGTTTAGTTTTCTTTATATTTCTTCAAAATACTCGGTTTTGTCAGTCCAAAAACCAGTTTCTGTTTGAGGGCGATCGGCTAGCTACTTAAACGGTTCATGAATTTATACAGTTTTGACTCAGTAAGTAAGTAGGCGGAGATAAAGGCAACTATGTGAAGAAAGGTGAAAAGGACAGAAACTCTTACAAATGACTCATGACAGTCATAACTAGTTAACTTTATTTATGCCGACCTACTTACCAATGCTCTAGAAAGCAGCATCTACCGGCTGCTTTTGCGTTTCCGGCTGGATTGCAAAAGATAAATCGATCGCAGAGTGTATTGTTGAGCCCTCAAACTTTCCCGATTCAGAATCACCTAGTGGCTTTGGGCTACAACAACCATCTGTCCACTTTTCGCCCGGTTTGTGATTGCATACTTTCTTTACTTGCTTGCCCATATTAAGTTCAATTCTGCTCCCATACCTTACAAAGTACCTCAAAATCATAGCATTTTTAGGTAATTTACGGTAACTAACGGTAAAAAGCTAGTAAAAACAGCAGGTCAAGGTTCACCAATCAAAGAGCGGGGAATCCGTTTATTTGGTAATAACAGGTGGTCAACAATCTGGTTGCGTAACTCTTTAGAAGAGTAACTGCCTCCTCTGACGCATTCTAGAAGAAGGACATTAGCATAAAAATAATCTTTTACGATTTTGATTTGTTCGGGTGAAAATTTCACGTCATCATAGCCAATATTTAAATACAGCCTCATCACCCCTCTTAAATGTTTCGTCCAATCCTGCCAATCAGATGTAGGGGCATCTTCCTGAGGAAAACTTTCCAGCAAAAACATCAATTCATCCGCTAAACCCTCATAATTTAAGGGGCGCTCGCTAACAATGCCTGAAATCACTTGATTGGGGAAATGATCTTTATCTAGGGTAATTTGCCTCTGTTGTTTGTTCAGGGTAATCACACCCTTATCTTTATCAACCGTCACTCCTTCACCCCCTAATTCAGGGGAGTTAGCCGTATCATCACTCATAGGAAGTTCTCTTCTCAGCAACGGGCTAACTTTCTGAGGCTGAAATTGCTTGTCCTGGGCTCTAGCAGCAACTTTGCTGTAGGTGTCAACTAAATATAATGCGAAATCAGAAAGGGGCGAGCGCTCGATTATCTTCTTTCGTTCCCTATTAAACTCTTTTAGTAAAATGGCAAGTTTTTGAGCTAGGGCAGAGTCAACTTTTGTAAGTTGATTCGTATAGAGTTCAAACTCCTGATCTACAAACAGGTAAAAAGCTCTCCAAGAACTTGATTTTATCCCATGATAACTTGTAACATCATCTAGCCAAGTTAACATATCTTGCAATACTTTACTACTGGCTATGCGATTAATTTGGTTAAATATAAGCCTTAAAAAAGCATCTGCATTTGCCAGACGTCCTGCAATCATAAGAAACACTTCTCGCCAATGACGATTAGTTAAATGCTGTTTGACAACTTCCTTTAAGAGTTCAATATCTTGACTGTCTACAATATAATTAGCCACAAAATATTCTTGAAAAGTTAAGTGAGAAAAGGAATATATATCCTGAGCTTGCTTGATAAATAAACCATGATTTGCCTCGATGGTTTTTAAAATAGCTAAACTATCAATAGCCAGAGTATCCGACGAAACTTCAGGAAGATTTTCAATGTAATCTCCAATTATCTCTTCTAGTTCTCTTTGATGCCATAAATGTTTGTGTGGTTCTTGTTGAAAAGATTCATAAGCTATCTGACTCAGCAAATTAACTTTTCGTTGATGGGGTAAGTTAAACCGATTGGCTAAATGGCGTTCTATACGTCTGCTTGCATCCCATTTGCGTAGTAGTATATCTACCGCGTCATGAATAAGAGTGTACTGATTTCTTGGCAGTTCATAGTTGTCATCAAATACCAAACACAACATGGTTAGAAGTAATGGATTTGGTGTTAACTCTTGTATGGATCTATTTTTTTCTATTTCTTCTAGTAAGCTATCTGCTAACTTTAACTCTTGACTTGATGCAAACCATTTTTTTACAAACACCTCAATTTTGTTGTCATCAAAATCTGCCATTGCCACTTCTGTAAAGTCAGGAAATGTATAATCAGATGCTCCAGAACGACAGGTCATGACAAAACGGTTTTTTGAATACCTTTTGATAAAAGTATCAATAGTTCGATACACTGCCTCGCTTTTGGCATATGCAACTTCATCCAATCCATCCAATAAAATTAAACAACGACCTTGCTCTAGTAACTCTTGGATAAATTGTTCTGGTTCAGAAATATACGGTGTCAATTCTTTTTTTATAGCATCAACAAGATTTGGGCGATCGTCTTCATCAGAAAAGGCTTTTAATGAGATAAAAATTGGAATATCTTGCCTCCCCAATTCTTGAAAAGAATGTACAGCTAAATGCTTCAAAAATGTTGTTTTTCCTGCTCCAGGTCTACCCCATATAAGCAGCTTGGAATAGCGTTTAACAGCATCTACAGCAGCTAACTGACTGCCAATTTTATAGTGAAGACGACTAAAGATAGTACTTGTACTGGAGAGGTTGGTTAACAATTCTTGAATGGTTTTTGATTGTTTCCCTCTAACACTTTCTAACACACTCACATTCGCATAAATGCTATCTAATTGTACGGGGTGAGTCATCGTCAAGACTTTCATAGTACCGCACTTTATTTGAATATATTCCTGATAATGATGCAGCCAATCTCCCTTGACCTCAAAATTGCCCTGTGTGACTTCGTCTAACACTGCTTGTTGCCTCAAAGCTTCTTGATAGCTTTCATAGCCTAATAACACACCGCATAAAAAGTTCAGGTTTTTTTCCTGCATCTTTGTTGGTTCATCATCTTTAAAGAAGTTGCGGATTGTTTTATCTGAAATAATATCTTTTGAAGTTTCTCTTTTGTCTTGATAAACTCGATTTAACTCAGTAATAAGAAATTTAGGTGAAGCACCAAATTTTTCTATGTATGCTTGTTTTAATTTATCAAAAACTTTTTGATTCACTGGTATTGCTGCCATGTCTCCCCTCGCTACTTTTTCTTCATTATGTAGAAACTTCTCATGCTTAATTAAACTCAGTTTGAATAATTAACATCCTAAAATTTCAGTTTAAGAAATGCAAGAAAAGGCATAAAATATCAAAAAATATTGTATCATAAATAACTATTTACCCAATATTCTCTGTTGTATTTGAGGAACTTGCTTATTTAAAATTTATACTAAATCAATATATCTAAAGATAGAAAATCCGACTTCATAAATCAACAATCTACTTTTAGGTATATGAAGGCAAGAACGAAAAACTTGTAAGGTAAAAGAGAATTCCGAGATTTACCGTTTGTTACCGCGTATTGATTAGTAGTAGAGAAAATTAACATAAATTTTCATATTATGAGTAATAATACCGTCAGCCTGAAGAAAGATATAGATGTAGATTGGATTAACCATCAGTTCAGACAATGGGTATCTTCTATATCAGTGGAGTTTAAGCTGTCTGTTAACTGCATTCTTGCTTTGGCCCATCTTTGGCGTCAAGGTCGCCTCGACGACAATGCAACCGTTAAAGCTTTTGAAGAAGTCGAGCAAAACGCCAAACGTCAGCGTCTTCTCCTTGAACAACTTCTAGATTGGCGTCTCACTTCCTATAAACTGGAGGGAAGCAAGTCTGAAGCCATTGTGAATGTTGTGAATCAGCAATACGAACAACATCAATACTCTCTTGCTAGAGAATATATATCTCACCTCGATCGCATCCTTGATTTGACCTACTCTTGGCATCAGGATTGCTTTGTTCGCAGTGCAACTGCTGGGGTGTTTGAGGAGATTGAGTACAATGCCAAACGCCAAAGCAGAATTTTAGAGAAACTCCTGAATTGGCGCTTAAATGTTGACGAAGTTAATTATGATTTCGTTAAACCGCCCAGAGCGCCTCAGAGAAATCAGTTATAAGAGACTGGTAACATTTGATTGCAATTAAGTTTCTGCGAAACCTTTTTAAATTTGTTCTTTCTATTAAAGAATATATAAAGTTACACTATAATGCTGTCTATTCCGTGTAATCTACGTAAGTAGTTATACAGAGGAAGTGCAAAAGCAAAAATATTAATAATTTTTTTAGAAAATTTTTGACAACTTGCGCTGAGAGTGTCTACCAAAACATCAGCAGGAGCCAGAAATCAAGCGTAGCAGCGATATGTCAACAAGCTGTGCTTGTTGAGGTCTTGTCACAAAATTCCTCCTGTCAACTAAAAACTCATGGACGCTAAACACAATATGAGCCAAAGCCTAAATATTCAGGAAATTGCGATCGCAATTGCAGCTAGACAATATAATCCTAAACTTTTAACTCCAGATTTTCTGAAATACGCTGGCATTGTCCCAAGTAGCTGGGAATTGATCCGACCTGCCATCCTAACGGATTCTGTAGCCCAGGTTATCTTCCAAAACGGTGTCAATATTGGGGCACAAGTTAATAAAATTGTGTTTGCTGAGTTGATTGGTAGCAAAGAACCATCGGCAGTGGAAGTGCCGACGATCGCCAAAAAATATATTGACAAATTGCCTGAAATAGAGTATGTGGCAATTGGCGTCAACTTTCGGGGTCATGTTCTTTTTGATGAGCAAAACAATACAGCTCGCAACTACATCTTTAAAACATTGCTTAATTCCGGGTCTTGGCAAGAGTTTGGCAAAGCCCCTGTGATGGGGTCGCTGCACTTGGTTTACACCTTAGAGGACGCACAACTCAACTTGGACATCAATGAAACTGGGCTGCAGATGCTAGATAAAACAGTAGTAAGAGCAGTTCAGTTCTCTGCTAACTTCAATCGCTCACTTCCCCAAGATAAACAAAGTGAGGTATGTAGTACCCTGACTCAAATCATTGGCAACTGGCAAAAAGACTGGCAGACGTTCAAAGAACTTGTCAACAAAAAGTTCTTAAATTCAGGGAATTATCAGCTCAACCTGGTACCAGGTCTGCCTACAATTGCGTCTGCAGCGAATTTTTGACCGAAAATCACACGGGCGCAAGCTCCTGGGTTTAGTTGCCTAAAGGCGTGATTTTCTCAATATACACCATAACCGCGATCGCCCCTACAAATAATATCCAAATGGGCTTGGCTGAAAAGCTGTAGCCCTAACTGGGTTGGAAATTTTTATTTGATTTGCGTCGATTCTCTTGCTAAAATCGACGCAAACAGCATATCTTATTGTTAAAATTTTGTAGACAACGATAAAAGAGTGAGTCTATCTTGACAATGTGGGTGCAGAGAAAAAATTCTCGATGGGAAAGCCAGGTACATGGCTCACTTTTTTGATGCGTCTAAATAACATCTACAAACTCAGGGAGCAACACCAAGCAAATTAAGCATTTTTCTATGCATGGCAGTTAATGACTGAAGTGTTGCAAATTGGTAACCGTACAATCAATGCGAGTGAACTGGCTTCCTTACTGGGAAGTTATCAAATGCTGCCGCAGTTGCTGCGAGAGCTAGTTATTGATGAGGCTATTGCATCAATAGACTGTACACCCGATGAAGTCAATCGCGCTCAACAGCTGTTTTATGCCGAACATCAGCTTAAAAACATAGTTGATGTCAGAGCATGGATGGCTTATTACGGTGTAGTTCCCAATCAACTAGAAACCATCATCATTCGCAAGCTAAAAATCGAAAAATTCAAGCAACAGACTTGGGGCAAAAAATTAGAACCCTACTTTTTCCAGTGCAAGACAAAGCTGGACAAGGTGATTTATTCCCTACTGCGAACTCAGGATGCAGGAGTGGCTCAAGAACTTTACTTCCGCATTTTGGCAAAAGAACAGCCCTTTGCCGAACTAGCGCGGGAATATTCCCAAGGTCCGGAAGCCCAAACTGGTGGGTTAGTAGGTCCGGTTGAATTGTCTACACTCCATCCAGTAATGGTGCAAATGCTTTCTAGCAGTCTACCTGGAAAACTGCTACCACCAACTCGTATTGGGGAGTGGTTTATCGTTGTGCGGTTAGAAAAATTTATTCCCGCACAGCTTGATGAACCTATGAAAGTGCGTTTGTTGAATGAACTCTTTGAAACCTGGCTGACAGAACAGCTTCAGAAACTGAGGAGTGGAAAAGAAGAGGAGATGGGAAAACAGTTAGTGGTTAGTAGTTAAGGGTTAGTGGTTAGTGGAAAAGAACAATCTACCACCTACCACCTACCAACTATTAACTACCACCTACCAACTACCACCTACCACCTACCACCTACCAACTACTAACTACTAACAATCGACATTCCCAATCTAAAATCACGCCACATCGGTCAATGGGGCGAACCCCTGCACGTGAGTGACTCGAAAATCTAAATCCGAAATTTCATGACTTATACTAAAGCCTCAATTGAGGATTTTTTAGCTGGATTATTCCCTTTCAACCAACTACCTGCACAAGCACTGGTGGAATTTCTTCCCAAGTTGCAGCTTTTGCGCTATCGTATGGGTCAAATCGTTCTTGTGCAGGAACACATATCTGCTCAAGTATTGATTCTCTATGAGGGGCAGGCACGTTTATTAGGTAATGACCCCAATACTCAAATGCCTGTCACAATACAACGACTTAAACCAGGAGATATCTTGGGTTGGGTAAGTTTGCTACGGGGAATTCCTTGTGAAACAGCCATTGCTTCTTGTGAAACAATTTGTATCACTTTGCCCGCCACAGATTTTTTAAGCTTAATAGAAAATTTCCCGGCTTTTGCAAAAGGTTTTCACAACCACTGTAGTACGATTGAAGTTTTCGAGTTATTAGGTGCGGAACTCACAAGTCAGGCTGATAGTGAGACATTACTTAAATCTTATGGGGTTTCAGATATTGCGGAACTGACTGGTAAAGTATTCCCAGAAGCCCTTACTGTCACTCTTTTGAAGGGCAAAACTTCCACAATAAAATTAGAGCCGGAGTATACCTGGTTTGTCAGTAACAACGCAGTCAAAGATTTTCCTATAGGAACTCGGCTACCATCAAGCATCGATCCAACTCATTTGAAGGCAGAAAGTTCTATGCCTGTACGTTTAGTAGGTTTGCCGCTACGGAATGAACTGGGAAGTATAAAAGAAGAAACTTTTCAACCTTCAACCTTGACTCTTCAACCTTTACAAGAGATTCCCTATGGACCTGAAAGCCCCCCCAAATTAGAAGCAGCAACGGTTCTTAGCTCGTCGCGATCGCCAAATTACCCCTATATTCAAGGTAGAGGACCGAGGGATGCAACGTTAGCTTGTTTCCAAATGCTGAGCCAATATTGGAACATTCCTTTTCGTCGGGATGGAATCTGCAAAGTGCTGGACAATCAAATTCAGCGCACTCAAACCCTGTCATTACAACTATGCGGTGCCATTGCAGAATTAATAGGGTTAAATGCTCAACTAATCAACATCAGCGCAGTTTCGATCGCTAAACTGCAACCTCCTGCAATGATTCGCTGGCAGGATAGTTTCGCCATTCTTTATGAAACGAGCGAACAGAAGCTGGTATTAGCAGTCCCGGAAGTAGGTATTGTCCAGCAAAAGCTGACCAATTTTATTGAAAATTGGGGTGAAGAAGGTCAGGTATTGCTACTCAAACCAACCAAATACACACCCAAGCAGAAGTTTAGCTTGCGTTGGTTTGTTCCTTCCCTGATTAAATACCGTAAAGTTCTCTTTGAAGTCTTACTTGCTTCCTTCTTTGTCCAGGTTTTCACTCTAGCGAATCCCTTAATCATCCAGCTAATTATTGACAAAGTCATTATTCAGAACAGTTTTAATACCCTCAATGTACTGGGGCTGTTACTGTTAATACTGGCTGTATTTGAAGGGATTTTAACCAGTCTCCGCACATACTTATTTGTCGATACAACTAATCGAATTGACCTCACCTTAGGTTCAGAGATTATTGACCATCTGCTACGTCTGCCCTTACGTTATTTTGAGCGAAGACCTGTAGGAGAACTTGCCACTCGCGCTCAGGAACTGGAAAATATTCGTTCATTTCTTACAGGAACTGCTTTAACAGTGGTGTTAGACGCGGTATTTTCCGTTATCTATATTGTAGTGATGGCAATCTACAGTTGGGCGCTGACTGTTGTGGCTTTAGCAACCGTACCGTTTTTTGCCTTTCTGACAATGGTGGTTTCACCGATTGTGCGAAGGCAATTGCGAAATAAAGCAGAACGTAATGCCGAAGCTCAGTCTTACTTAGTGGAGGTGATGTCAGGTATCCAAACGGTGAAAGCACAAAATATAGAGTTGCGTTCCCGTTGGCAGTGGCAAGAACATTATGCTAACTATGTAGATGCTGGTTTCAAAACTGTTATTACTTCCACTGGTGCGAACGTCACAAGCAATTTTCTCAACCAAGTTTCTTCATTGTTAGTTATATGGGTGGGGGCATCTTTAGTTCTTCAGGGACAACTTTCCTTAGGGCAGCTGATTGCTTTCCGCATCATTGCTGGCTACGTTACCGCCCCGTTACTGCGTTTAACTCAACTGTGGCAAAACTTTCAAGAGACAGCACTCTCTTTAGAACGCCTTGGCGATATTTTAGATAGCCCGATGGAAGTCACAGAATTAGACCGTCAAAACATTCCCATGCCCACAATTTCCGGTGATGTTAAGTTTGAGAATGTCAGCTTTCGGTTTAACCCCAATGGTCCACTGCAACTGAAGAATATTAATTTAGAGTTTCAGCCCGGACAGTTTATTGGCATTGTAGGACAAAGTGGTTCTGGAAAAAGTACTCTAACAAAGCTATTGCCGCGTCTTTACGATTCAGAATCCGGCAGAATTCTCATTGACAGCTATGATATTGCCAAAGTAGAACTCTATTCACTACGCCGTCAGATTGGCATGGTGCTGCAAGATTCTCTCTTATTTGATGGCACTGTGCAGGAGAATATTGCACTCACTCAACCAGACGCTACACCGGAGGAAATTATCGAAGCAGCAAAAATCGCTGCAGCACATGATTTCATTATGTCTCTGCCTAATGGTTACAATACCAGGGTTGGCGAGAGGGGTTCAGCTTTATCAGGAGGACAGAGGCAGAGAATCGCCATTGCCCGTACTGTTCTACAAAATCCCCGCTTGCTGATTCTAGACGAAGCCACAAGTGCCTTAGATTACCAGTCAGAAAGACAAGTTTGTCTCAATCTAGCAGAAGCGTTTCGCGATCGCACGGTCTTTTTTATTACCCATCGTTTAAGTACCGTTAAGAATGCTGATGTCATTTTGCTGTTAGAGCAAGGAGCCGTTGTAGAACAGGGAACCCACGATCTACTCATGACACAAAGAGGTCGCTACTACTGCCTTTATCAACAACAAGAAGCACAGCTTTAAAAAATACTAACTATGAACGAATCCAATACCATTCAGTTCAATCAAAGACCATTAATACCACCAAGGGCTCTTGAACCTGAGATAAAAGTACCTACAAATACTCCTGCTGAGGACAAGGGATTTACGCGTTCAGTCGTTTTACGTCAGTCGGCTTTTTGGTCGAGAGCTATCCTTTGGGGAATTGTCGGAGTCACTTCCGTAGTGTTGGTTTGGGCGAATTTTGCCAAAATTGAGGAAGCCATTCCCACTCAAGGAAAACTAGAACCTCAAGGAACTGTCAAAGAAGTGCAAACTCCTGTCGCTGGAGTTGTAAAAGCTGTCTTTGTTAAGGATGGACAACGAGTACGCCGTGGTGATTTGCTTTTGAGACTGGATGCAACAGCCGTGCAGGCACAGCTCATTTCTCAGCTTAAAATTCGCACTTCTTTAACACAGGAAAATCAATTCTACCGCGCTCAACTGATTGGCAACAGAGCAGGTTCGGAAACTGCACAATTGATAGCGCAAGTCAAGTTACCTCCAGGATTAGCTTCTCTGACTCAAAGCCGCGCCGCACTTATAGCAGAAAATCGGGTTTACCGCGCTCAATTAAATGGGACATATCAAAACAATTTGTCCCCAGAGGAAGAGGCTCGTCTGGAATTTAGCCGCACAGAATTAAATGCTCGCATCGCATCTGATGAATTGCAAACAGAGCAATTAAAAAAACAACTCAACGAAAGCCAAGCTCAGTTATCCTCTGCTCGAGATATTCGGCAAGTTAACCAGACTATTCTCAACAATATTGAACCTCTGGTCAAAGAGGGAGCAATTGCTCGCTTACAATACCTCAAGCAACAAGAGCAGGTTCGCGTACACCAAGGTGATGTGGAAAGGCTGACACAAGAACAAGCACGTTTGAGATCTGCCATCACCCAATCCCAGGAAAAGCTTCGCAATACTATTGCTGCAGCAAAAAAAGAGCTCTTGACTGAAATTGCTAATAATGACAAACAAATTGCCCAAATTGATAGCGAATTGAATAAAGCAATTTTAGAAAATGAGAAGCGGATTGCTGAAGTTGAAAGTCAAATTAGTCAAACAAAGTTAAACCTACAATATCAAGAACTTCGCGCTCCGGCAGATGGAATTATTTTTGATTTACAAGCTCGCAGCCCTGGTTTTGTAACCAATCCCAGTCAAGCTGTTGTCAAAATTGTTCCTGATGAAGCTCTCACTGCTAAGGTTTATATCACTAACCAAGATATTGGTTTTATAAAAGAGGGCATGACAGTGGATGTTAGAATTGACTCTTTTCCCTTTAGCGAGTTTGGTGATGTCAAAGGTGAAGTTGTTTGGATAGGTTCAGATGCTTTACCACCAGACCAAATTCGTCCGTACTACAGTTTCCCCGCCAAAATTCGCTTACAACGGCAAGATATTAAGATTAAGAATCGAGAAGTGCCACTTCAATCAGGAATGTCAATCAGTGCAAATATTAAGGTACGCGAGCGAACGGTTATGAGCATTTTTACCGACCTATTTGCAAAACAAATTGATAGTATCAAGACAATAAGATAATTCTAGGGCAATGGCTTAGCTATGCCACCCAGTTCCAGACGGCAAAGTCAATTGCATAGAACAAAAGCGATATGGCGAACCAGCTTAATATTGCGTATCCCCAACGACGATACTGGGAAAGCAACATCCCAAATGCGATAGACATCGAAACGATGCCAAAAACATAGCGGTTGATGGACATTAAAGCGCCGGAGAAGATCGTGAGCAACAAGGAACAAAAGCCATAAACGACAGCAACCCTGCTAAGTTTGTGGCGTAAATACCATAACAGGTAGCCACCACCAAAAACCATAACAACTTTAATCAAGCTATCTCTACCTACGTCTAGAGCATCTGTCAATATAAACCACCAACTTGGCTGCGCCCATGCTTTCTGTATGCGAACAAATGCCAAGGGGTCGCCAAATCGAAAACCGCAGTAGGCGCTGAATGAAATCAGCCCAATTCCTACAGCCAAACCCGATACATAAGCCAGCGCAGGTCTTTTTTCTTTCCAAGCCACAAAAAGAAAGGCGGGCATGAGTGTAACTCCTGTTGCTCGAGTTGCACTCGCCAATGCACCCCAAATAGCAGCTTGTAGGTGTTGGCGTTTGTCAAATGCTCGCAAAGCTGCTGTCGTTATCAGTAAAAACAATCCCTCAGTGTAAATAACAGTGCCGAACAGCGAAAAAGGACACCAAGCCATGACAGCAGTTGCCCACCTTGCAACAGAAATACCGTGACGCTCTTTTGTCCAAGAGTATAACAGCAGTAACGCACCCAGAAACGCCAGATTGCTTACAAGTGTACCTGCCACTTCAAAGGGTAAGCCCAGCATCATCACCCCACGAATCACCAAGGGAAACAGGGGGTAAAAAGCAACGGAATGCTGCTGTCCGTCATCGGCATAGTCATAACCAGCAACTGCAATTCTTCGGTACCACTTACCGTCCCAATGGGAGAAGAGTTCCCAACTGGGTTTAGGAATATAGCCGGGAACAAAATCGAGTGGATGGGAGGTTTGCCAATGGGTCTGTACGGGTGATGTGTAAAGCAAAGGAGCGATAACCTGCATTGCCACAACAATGACCAGTCGGCTCACTATCCACATTGCTATGACAAAAAGGAATCCATTGGTTGTAAGCTTGTATTTTTTGCAAAGATTGGTTGCCCTTGAAGTTAATTTTGTCATAATAAGCACTCAAGCCGCAGACACAAATTCTTTCACGGTAAGTCCAGCAGTGCGAATAAGGGTACGCAAAGTTCCTTTCGCTATCTCACTATGGTCAGGTACAGACAGTGTTGCCATTTCACCATCCTTAACCAAGATGATATGGCTTCCACTTTGCCGCACTACTTGCCAACCAAATTTCTCAAAAATGCGGACTACCTGACGACCGCTTAGAACAGGAAGTGCAGATGACATACCTAAGCCACAACCTCGACTTGATAAGTCTCGATAGTAAGTGGTAAACCAAGTTCTGCACGAACTTGTAAACAAGCAGCGATCGCATCCTTTATATTTTCCAGAGCTTCTTCTTTTGTCTGTCCCTGACTGACACAACCAGGAATACTGGGACATTCTACAATCCAAACTCCATCTTCGTCACGGTCAAGTGTTACGTTGAATTTCATAATTCTCTGAAATTTTCAGCGTTTTGGTTTAATGCTTATATAGTAAGCGTTATGTACATTTTGTGGATAACGCAAGGTTAATGTGGGTAAGTTAAGCTAAACTGCTGTGTGTAAAATCTAGCATAGCGGTCTCCCAGCTTCAGCAATTCCTCGTGAGTTCCCGACTCAACAATCTGTCCCCCTTCCAGAACTAAAATGCGATCGCACCGTCGCACTGTACTTAAGCGATGAGCGATAATAAATACAGTGCGTCCCTCCATAAGCCTTTCTAATGCTTCTTGCACCAAAGCTTCCGATTCAGAATCCAGGGCGGATGTGGCTTCATCTAAAAGAAGAATTCTGGGGTTGAGGAGAACGGTGTATACTTCTACTTTGCCGGGAAAAAGCTGTTTTAAACCTTTAACAGTACTAAATTGTTTGCCCTCTGAGACGGCTTCCCAGCCATATTCGGAGTGCATATCAAAAATCAAATTAACTGCTGCATTTTTACGGATTGTCCCAGCTAAAAGTAATCTTGTTAAAAAGGATTTGCCTGTTCCAGATTTCCCAAAAACTCCGTTACTTCTTTCTACAAATCGATTTAAATCGAGGCAGACTGGTACGTCCATATCCAGTGGTTTTCCAATGGAAAAGTTTTTCCTTTGGGGATCGTCTTCCCAACCAAATACTCTACGGAAGTCATCTTCAGACGCTTCATAAACCTGGCTGAAGTGGCTGGGAATTGTTTTTACGGGTAGTAATTCCATTGTCGTACTAGTTTGTGCCTGAAATGAAGCCAAACCTGTTGCCGATGGAACAAAGGGATTTGCAGATTTACTGTTTGTCGCAGAAAAAGATTCTTCAGATTCAGGCGTAAACATCAGCATCGGAGCAAGGTTTATCGTGCCGTATGTACCGCCTCCCCCTAAAACCTCTCGCAAAAAAGTGTCGTCCCAATTAGGAGGGTTAGCAATAATTCTCTGGTTGGCTACACCCAAAGATACGTCTGTTAGCATGCAGAAGAAACGCGATCGCACCCCTTGTACCACCAAAAATTTACCCACCCGCATATCTTCTACTGAAATATCGGGGTGCAATCTTACTTCTAATCCCCCTATGAGAGAGCCTTGTATAACCGAACCTAATGGCTGTCCCAGATTCATTTTTACATTTTCATTCCTATCATATGTTGCATTGTAATTGGAAAGTTCGCTTTTTGCACCAAAGAAATTTTGGTTGTTAGTGGTTAGTAGTTAGTAGTTAGTGGAAAAATAAATCACGACTAACGACTAACCGCTAAAAAATTACTCAATTTGAATTGAAGTTGGGGCACTTGGTGCTGTTGTCTCAAAAGAACTTAATAAAGGTTTGCGATATTGAGCGTAAAGACGGTCTCGCCAGCTAAAGAATGGTTCATAAGCTGGGTTTTCTGCAAATATAGGCACCCCTTTGCCTTTAAGAGGTTCTGGCAAATTTAGATAGGAACCGCTAGGGAACTTCAATAATATTGATAAACTCGCAACGGCAAAATCAGCTAGGGTTGGTTCGTCTCCTACTAAATAAGGACTATCTGCTAACAATAGTGTTAGTGCTTCCAAATCTTGCTTTAAGTCAGCGATCGCACTGCGTATAACATCTGGAGTGTAACCTACTCCTAACCCCATCACTTGTAGCAGTTCGCTGGGTACTTCTTTCACGAGATTTTTCACAAAGTCTGGTGTTGTAGTTGGGAGTAGAGATTTCCGAAAATTTTGGTCTTGACTTATAGCAGAAAAGAGTGCTTTACTACTTTTTGTGCCTATTGACTCATCAGCCCATTCTTCCATCATCAAGCATAAACCGCGTTGTTTAGAATCGGTTGGTATCAACGGGCGTTCCGGATATTGTGAGTCTAAATACTTAGCTATTTCTGTGGAATCTGCAATATATTTACTCCCATCCTTGAGCACTGGTACTTGTCGGTGACCTGTCAAACTGAACAATTCTACCTGTCCGATTCCAGGTGTCACCTCAATTTTACGGTACTCCAGCCCTTTATAATCTAGGAGCAGACGAACTTTCTCTGAGTACTGAGATAGTTCAAACTGGTATAATTCCAGCATTTTTCAGTTCCTGTGCTTAGTGTACTTATTGATTCTACAATCTTTACTTCGGTAGAGTAATTGATATTTTTAATTGAATTTAGACTTTTCTCTCTAAATCTCGTCAGCGATCGCTTAGATATAATTGCTCAAATTAACATTGAACAGAGCGTAGGTTGGGTTTCGTTCCTCAACCCAACATTTAAAGTATGAAGTATCAAAGATAAAGTATAAAATAAGACCTCCAATAAATTAAAAATCTCGTATCTATGAATTTATTTTTCATCCTTTATCCTTTATCCTTGTTTAACTAGATATTGCCGCTCGTCAACTAACGAAAAATAGGTAATTGAAAAAAATGAATTAACAGGGAACATAATCCTTAATGAAAACGTCTATAAGGGTTTTTTCCAAGTCAATTAACTGAAGAATAACAACATAACATTTATCTAACTTCCAAATTTCAACAGATATAATAGGTGGGGCATTAATAAGAAAAAATATTACTTCTTAAGTGAGATAGTGTGTGTAACAAAATGATATAAATCAATAGTGGTGACACTTGGAAACAAAAGCCAAATAAATTATATGAAGGTTGAATACAGCAATTTGCTAACCAAAGTGGCTAACATTGTGGGAGTAACGAGTGTTAGTATCCTGATTGGTCTACCTGTTGGAGCAAACGAGGTATTAAATCCCAACCCCAGTATTTTCAATGAAGCCCCCTATAACAAGACTCAGCGTATTCCGATCAACTCAGAGTCCACGCTCAGTACAGATGTTACAACGGCAACGAAATCTACCAAGAACAATCCTGCTGAAAAGACAGTAGCACAAAGCGGCAGTGGGAGAACAAACCCAAGCCCAAGTATTTTGCAGGAATGCCCTTATAACCGTGCTGCTTGTCCTGGAGGCGGAACAAGTAGCCCTTCTAACACAACCCCAGACACTCCAACTCCCCCGCCAACTAAAGTACCGAGTACGCCAGAGACACCCAGTAAACCAGCACAAGAAACGCCTTCCTCAGGTACAACAGATAGCAAAAACATAGTAGCAGTGGCAGAGTCTAACGGCTCCTTCACAATGCTAACCAAGGCATTAAAAGCAGCTGGACTAGTAGAAACTTTGCAAGGAGAAGGACCCTTCACTGTTTTTGCGCCTACCGATGCAGCATTTGCCAAACTACCACAAGACGCAGTAACAGATTTGTTAAAGCCAGAAAACAAGGAAGTCCTGGTAAAAATCTTGAGGTATCATGTAGTACCAGGTGCTGTAGAGTCGAGCAGTTTGAAATCTGGTGAAGTCAAAAGTGTTGAGGGCGGTGCAATTAATGTCAAAGTTGAACAAGGTGGTGTCATGGTAAATGACGCTAAAGTAGTTCAACCTGACATCAAAGCTAGCAATGGCATTATCCATGTTATTGATAACGTGATTTTGCCTCCCGATCTGTAAATTGTAAGGGCGGGCAGGGATGCCCACCCCACAATATGGATAATTGATTTCTTGGAAATCCTTAATTGATTTCTTGGAAATCCTTAATTGATTTCTTGGAAATTCTTAATTGATTTCTTGGAAATTCTTATCTGTAGAGACGCGCCATGGCGCGTCTTTTATCTAATCTTTTATATTTAAATTTACACAGCATTGTAGGTTGGGTTGAGGAACGAAACCCAACACAACCTGAACCATATTTGTATTATCCTTGAGTTCATTTCCGCGTATAACGATGTTTAACACCAATAGGAAAATACTCGGGATCGCCCATTGGAGCTAAAGCAACTTGTGGCATTTGGTATTCTGGAGGAACATAGTTGGCAAATTCGCTATTAAGGCGTTTTAGCTGTTCGAGAATAGAGGATGCGATCGCTTGTTTTTTCTCTTCACTACTCTCTATCCCCGGTGCTAACTCCACAACAACAGATAAATACCTATTCTTATCTGCATCTTCCTTCACCTGCAACACAAACTTACCCGTCACCCATTCTCTAATAATTGATTGTTCCAATCCTACCGTCACATTTTCTGGGTAAATATTTGCTCCAAAGAAAGAAACTGTAAAGTTTGAGCGTCCAAAGATATAAACAAATGGTAGCGGATAGATTCCTCGTCCACCGTGTTCCTGCAATTCGGCTACTGGGTTAAAGCCCCATTTTGCTAAAAACTGGAGCATGGCATCGTAAGTCATTATGCCGCCATTATCTAAGATGTTATAACGCACCAGAGGAATGCCATTATTTCCTGAAAATAACAGTGCGCCATCTTTCACTTCAAAAAAGCGACTGATGGGATCGTATTGTACTAGTGTAGGTAAACGGGATTCACCAAACAAAGCCCGCGCTGCTTCTGGAGTGTTGGCTAAAAACCGCCGAATGCAAATACTTAAAGGTGTTTCATTGCCCAGTACACCCGCATCTGCTGTACCGTAGAGAGAGGCTGAATCGTAGCAGAAATTACGGGAACCAAGGCGATCGCCAACCAAACTACGCCATTCCTCACTGAACACCTCTCCCGCCATAACCAATTTTACCTGATATCGCTGCCACTCAATCCCACGAGCAATACCAGTATCGATAATATCTTTTAAAAATGGTGGATACCCTAAGAGAACAACCTGCTCAAAAGACGAACCCAATTCTTGGACGACGCGAAAAATTTCTTCTTTATTATTACCGGGAGTGACTACAGTAATAGGGTAACCCTTGCTGGCAAGATAGCGACAGCAATTGGTTGTAAACATTCCACCCACCCAGGTTCCCAGAGTGAAACAAATGACAGCCAGAGTGCGTTTGGCATCTGCATAAAAACTGTCATGAAAAACCTGCTCAAAACGGGTGGCAATTTGCATTTCATCAGCAAAGAAACGGGGCCAAAAAGTAGGTTTTCCCGTAGAACCTGAGGAAACAGCGATCGTATCGCAGGTTTGTAACTGCCCATAGCGGCACAAGTCAGCTAAAGGATAACGTAGCAGGTAATTTTGTTTTGTCAGTTCTGGAATCCTCTGGAAATCCCCAGCATTTTGGTACTCCTCGGGATTTATAGCGTGTTGTGCCAGAAAATCTTTGTAAGCCGGCACATTCACAGCCACATCGTGAAATAAAGCTAGGGCTGCGATTGATGCATCTGCCTTAATATGTTGCTGAAGGAGTGTGCCCAGATCGGTAGTTAAAAACTCTTGAAATGCTGCGATCGCTCGTTGCTGCTGTTCTACCTTCATTTTCACAACTCCTTCCGCTTTTTGTATAGCTATAGATAGATGGGTAAATATTACACCCTCTCCCAATCGAAAATCATAAGCTAAAAAGCTGATTGTTTCGTAGGGTGGGCACTGCCCACCGTTGCCTTATTAAGAAGCTGCAAGATGTCAGATAGCGTGTCTCTACACCAATGGAAATTGTGAAATGCATATCGCCAACCTACTGACTCGGTATACTAGTGCTGTTTTGGGGAGATTGTGTGTCTTGGTTTTTCTCTTCGTTACCTTGCACAACAGTACTATTTTGGGAGGACGATTTTGTGTCTTGGTTTTCCTTTTCGATTGGACAAAAACCTGATTTAGAACCTTGAGGAGCAGGTCCACTTCTACAAACTTGAACGAGGCGGTATTCCCGATCCGGATCGCCTGTTGCAAAAAACCTGAGCCTATCCCCTGAGGTTTTATCTGGTGGAAGATCCACATACCTTAAGTTTTGAAGTATTGTTTCTCGTGTGGCGTTTTTAGATAACGCGTCGATGAGAGCTTGTGTTGCATCATAACCACCCGCAGTTCGCCAATTAATCTCTCCCTTCCATCTTTCCCTTGCGTTTTTTGCGTATTCTGGAGAGGAAGAAGTTCCATCATCAAACCAGGGTACGCTTAAAATTAACCCCTCAACATCATCTCCACCCTGTATTGGGGTGTTGGGACTGTACAGCGCAGTATCACCTAATAGCTGCAACCTTTGCTGTAGTTTAGCGTTTGCCCTAGCAACAGAGATGGCGACAGAAATTGTTTGTGTACTTGGTAATAAAACAGCAGCGCGTACTCCCTCCTGATTCACACTGCGCTCAATTACAGCCTTAGGATCTAGATTAGAAGCCCTCAGGTCAACATGTTTGACAACCCTCCCTCCCTGTAATTTGAAAGCCGTTTCAAAGTCTTGCTTCGCGCTTTTGCTATAGTTGCTCTCGGAATCAAAGAAAATGACTAGTTTGTCTAAGAGCAACTTGCTTTTGATATAGTAAGCTAACTTGTTACCTGCTATTGTGGTAGAAGGAACTGTTCGGAAAAAAACCTTACTTTTTAAAGATGAACTGGTACTAGTGGGAGAAACCACAGCCAACCCGGCTTTTTCGTATTCCTGTAATGCAGAAGCACTGGTATCGCTGGAATTGTGACCAATTACTGCTAAAACATCTGGGTCGGCAGCCAATAGGCGGGCAACTTTCTGTGCTTGCTCTTTGTCATCTCCATCATTGGCTATGATAATTTCTAATAACCGACCATTTAAATCTTTATCTTTGTTGAATTGACTTTGTGCATCCGCCACACCGTTGAATTGACTTTGTGCATCCGCCACACCTCGCAACATTTCTTTAGCGTTAGTGGCAATGTTCTCCACTGGTACTGCAACTGCTAGGGTGAAAGGAGAGCCTTTCATACGGGCTTTGGCATTATTAAGGTAAATCTGTGGTTCTGGGTTATTTGGAGCACTATTTACAGCTTTTTGAAAAAACTCAACTGCTGGTTGATATTTACCTGATTTGAAAGCCTCAACCCCGCGAGTAAGGTCAAAGTTACCTTCAGATCGAAAGAGGATACTCTCCCCACTGCTAGTTACAAGTGAACAGCTATCGTCTTCTAGCTTAATGTGATGAGCTGGACAAGAAGATATAGACTGCCGCCACAACACAAATCCTCCCCCTAAGAAAGTAGGAACTGCAACAGCAGCAATCAAAATAGCAGCTTGTTTCCACTGCCGAGCTCGTATCCCTTCATGTGAGGCTATTTGTTGAGCTTTTTCTCTTTCTAATTCTTGGCTGGCACTTAGAAATTGGTAATCCTGCTCGCCTAAACTTTTATGCCTTGACCATTCTAGAATTTCTTTGAGCTTTTGTCCTTGCAACAGCCAGGATTGGTCATATTTAGAATCCAACCAAGCTTTTAAGGATTCAGCATAGGGACGGGCAATCCCCAACTGCCTCATAACCCAAGTTTGGTTAAAAACATTCTCATAAATGCGGTTATAAACTTTTAAAGAATTGCTCTGCTTTACAACCAATCCTGACAACCGCAACTCTATCTGTTCTGGACTATCATCAGCAGTAATTTCTCCTTGTTGCAAAATTTGCTGATATAGCGACAACAAACGAATAGTTCTTCCCTGACTCCCCAAAATGCGATCGCGAATAGTCTTTAAATGTTGGGGTACATCTTGAGCTTCCCAATTTTCAATTATTGAAGAGCGGACTAAGTTACCAATACACTTAGCTTCACTACCCTGTGGAATAGGCAATGCTGAGGTTGCAATAAGTTGACAGAGCTTTTGGGTCAGGAAAGGTTGACCACCCGTCCAAGTTAACACTTCTTTGAGTACAGCTTTTAAGTTTTTGACCTTCCGCTGTAACCCTGAAGCTAAAGGTATAACCTCTTCTAGGGAAAAGCCGTGTAATTCAATCGCTTTACCAATGTTAAATGGTGACTTTTTTTTATCTTCAATCAAATCCGATGGTGTAGCTACTCCCAGTACAGCAAAGGTGAGGCGTCTGTACTTTGGATTGTTGGCACGTTTGTTATAGCAGGCACGTATAAACGCAAAAAAATCATCTTTAAAGTTTAAGGTCAGAAGAGCATCAATTTCATCAATAAATATGACGATATTTTGGGAAACCTCTGGCAGCAGTACCTCTTCAATAAAATGACTTAACCGTTGAACGGGAGAAAGATGCTGACGCGAAATCCACCAACCTTCTAACTCTTTTTTAATTGAAAGATTGAAATCTCTACACAGCAAATCAACAAAGCCTACATACCACTCCTCAGGAGGTATTCCAGACTGGCTGCCAATTGTTGTAATATCTACGTCAGCACAGGTAACGCCTTCTTGTTGCAAACGATGTATCGTCTGCACTTTTAAGCTAGACTTGCCCATCTGCCGCGAGTTCAATACATAACAAAACTCGCCACTCATCAATGCTTCATAGAGTTCTTCATCAGCTTGCCGCATTACATAGCTGGGGGCATCAATTGATAGGCTGCCTCCAACTTGATATTTATAGGCTGAGTTTGCTTCTGTATTCATTGGGTGTCTTTTAGGAGTTCTTTAAAATACAAACGATACAACTCACAGAACGGTATCACGGCATTGCCTTGCAGCTTTACTAGCCCCAATTCATATAACTTCGTCGCCAGAACTGAATCTAATTCCACTGGGGAATTATTCATAACTACTTTTTTAAGTGCTTCTTCTAGTTTTGAATGGTTGAGTGTCTCTTCTTTAAGTGCTTCTTCTAGTTTTGAATGGTTGAGTGTCTCTTTATGTTTTACATACTTTCGCAAGTTCCACAAGTGTTCTTGTAACAAATCACTATATATCCCAGCTCTCGTAGGATGTTTTATTGTTGCTAACAAATCTTCAAGTTTTATGTCCCACGATGTTACGTGTTCAAGAGCTTCCCGCACCAGATACGGATGTCCGTTTACCATCTCCATTAGCTGCTGAACTTCAGTGGTGTTCCAATTCAGTTCATATCGCTTTGCCAAATCTTCCACTTGAGCTGGGCTAAATTCTGGTAACTCTACTACTGTGCCTACAGTAAATGGGGAGCGGTTGATATCCAAAGGAGCGTACTCCTCGGTATACACTAATATCAATCGAAGTTTTTGCCAAACAGGGCGAGTTTTTGCCTTCTCATGCCAGCTTCGCAGCAGACCCAAAAATTCTTCAGCAATTTCGGAAAATTGGTAAATCCGATCTACGTCATCCAAGCCTAAGACCAGGGAACCCTGTTTGTCATTTAACAGACAATCCTCAAAATAGTCCATGCATTTTAGTTTGCTGTTACCAAGGTGTTTATCCCAGTGTTGTTTCACTTTGTTGTCTGACTCTAGCTCCAGCATTTGAGTAACGCTACTACAGAACCACTGCAAGAATGTATCCAAATTCTCGAAATCTTCTTTTTCGGCTAACCGCAGTTTTAAATCCACCCCTCTATAACCAGGCACTTTTGCTGTATGATTGATTAATTTAGACAAAAGTAGAGTTTTGCCCATTTTGGGGGAAGCCTTAATCCTTAACAGAGCACCAGGTGTCATAATTTCCTTTCGACATAAAGAATCAATAGGAGGGCGCTCTATATAATAGTTACAATCCAAATCTATCGGCTGCATTGGTGTAGCGCCATCTTGGAAAAACCGCGATTGCGATCGCTCCAACACTGCTCGGAAATTCCTTTTACTAACTGATTCTCCCAAGACTTCTGACAGTTTCTTCCAGAACTTGTGGCCAGCATCGCCCTTGAGGTAATTTGCTTGGTATTGGAAGTTTTTTGCCATGTCGTCATAGGTCATATTTTCCCAAGAGCCACGAAGTATAGCTAATTCAACATCATTCAGGTGCCTGTCCTCATGCTCCTGAAATGCTGCCTCTACAACCTTGATTGCTTCTTCAAATGTCATGTATTTACAAGTTGGCACAAGCTACTATCCATTCAAAACCTTAATTCTATCTTATCGTTTTTTCTTTTTGTAAATTTTAACCAAGTCTTGCAACTTACTCCTTGCCCGCTCTAAACTTACCGACTTTTCCAGCAGAGTACGGCACTAACCATCGTTCGATGTTGGTAACCACTGCCCACCCTACGCTTCTACGCTTCATGGTAATATTCTAGCAGTCCGGGAGTCTTGCATTCTTGGTCACAAGAGATTATATTTTTCATATTACATGAAAAATCATGGTTTTTACTCATGGTTTTTGTGGTTGACACTCATGGTTTTTGTGCTTGAATAGAATACAGAAGAAAACAGCCCGTTTGCGGTCAAACTATATCTCCTTCTCCCTGTGTCTGATACCAATTCTCCGTGAAGCTGCACATTATTTTTACCCCTCCTAACCTTCCCTTGTTAAGGGGAGGTGCCGCAGGCGGTGGGGTTCTTGCGAGGCATCTTGATATTGAAACGGTATTAGTTAGGTGCATCTATCTTCTTACGACTCAAAGGCTGTCCTCTCCAAGGGTCTCTTTCTCTCTGCCTTTAAGTAATCAGAATTGAAAACCTACTAGTGCAATAGTGAAAAATGCTCAAACAAAAGTTACTAATTTGACTTAAGATACGGAATTTTCAAAAAAACTGTTTTGATAAAAAGCGGTCAAAACAGTCTTTTTGGGAAAATTATGACCGCTGTTCACTGCCTTAAATGCTTGTAACAATTTAAGGGCTACAAAATATCTACATCCAATTTATATGAAATTCCAGAAAATCGCAAAAGTTTTTCTGTCTGGTTGCTTTAGTTGCGTATTATGGCTTGGCGTCCAGCAGCCAGAATACATCCCTCTAGTTGCAGCATTAGTACCTGTGCTCCTTCAGGTACTGAGTGATGACAACCGAGGTAACGACGATGATGACAAAAATGGGAGTTGAAAAGCTGAATAAAGCTTAAACTGATATCTTGCACCTTTTTAATAAGTGGTGGGCACTGCCCACCCTACCAAGTCATCAGCTTTTTCAATAAGTGGTGGGCAGTGCCCACCCTACGAAGTCATCAGCTTTTCAGCTTACAATTTTCGATTGGGGGCGGGTGGTGCAAGATACAGCATTTTCAGGTAAATGAAGTACATCGGTAGGGGCGCAAGGCCGCCACGCCCTTACAACGACCTGTACCTCATTTAGTGCAATCTGCTGTATGTATAAACCTAGCAATTTTCGGTTGTACCATTTCACATTAATCTTGATACATATAAATTCTGTTCAGAAGCGTTATGGCGCATCTTTACACTACCGATTTGTATTATCTTTTTCGTGAAACGGTATTGGATACAATGTGCAGTAGGGGAGATGGCATTGTTCCCTACTCGCACATTTGCTCTTGTGCTGCCCCTCCCTCAAAAGGTGCAATTGAAGGTTCGTATCGCAAACTGTCCTACTGCTTCCGTTGGATGGGGAATTTTCTGGAATTTGTTAGAGAGGTAGCAAGACGAAGGCAGTTATCTTCGTAATTGCAGCTTTTCATTTTGTATTAATTCATAAAAACCTTTCATCCTTCAGCACCATGCACTTTTACTGCAGCAAAAATCACGCAAATCAAGAAGGTAACCGCTTTTGCACTCAGTGCGGTGAACCATTACCTCTTGCACAAGGGCAGATTGTAGATAGTCGATACCGAATTCTTCGCCAATTGGGGCAAGGGGGATTTGGACGCACCTATTTAGCGGAAGATTTGAAGCAGTCTCCACAACAGTGCGTGCTGAAGGAATTTGCACCCCAAGTTGACGAACCGCAGGATTTACAAAAAGCAAAGGAACTTTTTGAACGCGAAGCTAGTGTGTTGAAACAATTGCACCATTCCCAAATTCCGCGTTTTCACTCAACGCTGCAGGTGCATTTGGGTAATAAAGATTTCTTTTTGCTGGTGCAGGACTACGTAGAGGGTGACAACTACTGGGATTTGTTGGAAGCTCGTATCGCACAGGGGAAAACCTTTAGTGAGGAGGAAGTTGTCAAGCTACTGCAACAAATACTTCCTGTTTTATCTTACATCCACAGTCTCAATGTTATTCACCGCGATATCTCTCCTGATAATTTGATTTTGCGGCGTACCGATAATCTACCAGTACTTATTGACTTTGGTGGGGTCAAGCAATTACCTGCTTCTAAAGGGTTTTGGTTGACTCAACTCAGTGGCAATCGCACTATTTTAGGGAAAAAAGGATACGCACCAGAAGAACAGTTACGTCAAGGGAAAGCTTTTGCTTGTAGCGATTTATACTCTTTAGCGGTGACGGCACTTGTGTTATTGACTGGCAAAGAACCACAACAACTTTACGACACTTATGACGGAAATTGGCGCTGGGGAACGGAAATTAAAGCCAGCCCCAAATTGGAATCTGTTCTAAAAATTATGCTGGCTTATAAACCAAGCGATCGCTACCAAAAAGCAGATGAAGTTCTCAAGAATTTACAACTATACACCCCTGCCAAACCAGCTGTAAACGCTCCAATAACCAAACTCAAAACAATGGTCGTTTCCCCTGGTAGAAAACCCATCAAAACTATAGTTAGCAAACTCCACAATAAAACTCAAGCAGCTGTTCAAAACCTCCCCGTGCCAGCTTGGCTGCGTCCCTTTGCCTTAAGTCTGGTTGGCACCAGCGTTGTTCTCCTAACGTTTGCCGGAACTTGGGCGCTAGTCAATGCTGTTATTACTACAGTATCATCTATTACCGTGCCAAGCATTTCTTTACCCAAACTTCCGGAGATTTCCACACCTGACATCAATCCCTCAAATAATAATGAAGCAAAACGTATCCTTGAAATAACCAGCCGTCGCCAGCAGCTAGGAATTCAAGATGCATTTTTTACACCAATGGTAGATAAAATTTTTTATACCAGACATCCTGAAATTAACGGACGGGCTTTGACAGGTAATCCAGAAGATGCTTCTTTAAGAAATGATTGGTACCGTATTGCGGAAGACTTGTTAAATAAGTTAGAACAGGCAGAACTCGGCACCCAAGTGCGGAGTAAACTCGGAAGATACAGCGGGCGGGATTACGAAACTTGGAGGAGGCAATTAGAGTCAGGACAATTCGGAGACTACAGCATTGAGCAACTTACTAGTGACACAAATAACAAATTTGATAGATTGTTTCCACAGCAACGGCGTAGAGATGAGAAACTTGACTCCCAAACTTACGGTCAAATCTGGTATGCACTAGCTGCCGATCGAGTGAGTAAACTAGAATCTGCAAACTAGGAATGGTTAGTAGTTAGTAATTACTTTATATGTATCCCGTTTATTGCTCCAAAGGACACGAAAATCCCACAGGTAGTCGCTTTTGTCTTCATTGTGGGGAAAAGTTGGATAACCCGGTGAGTTTTGCTGGTATTCAACCGGGACAAACTTTGGGCAATCGGTATCTTATTAAGCGTCAACTCGGTCAAGGAGGGTTTGGACGTACTTATTTGGCTGAGGATAGCAATCGTTTTCGTGAACTTTGTGTTTTAAAAGAATTTTCCCCTCAAGTTCAAACAGCTTACGTTTTACAAAAAGCTGAAGAACTGTTTCAACGGGAAGCCAGTGTTCTCTACAAACTGCAACATCCCCAAATTCCCCGCTTTCGAGAACTGTTCCGCAGTAATTTAGACGGGAAGGAATGTTTATTTTTAGTTCAAGACTATGTAGAAGGGCTAACTTACCGCTCTTTATTAGAAGCTAGAAAACAGCAAGGTTTGCGGTTTACAGAATTAGAAGTACGCTTTCTGTTGCAGCAAATTTTGCCAGTGTTAGAGTATATCCACTCTCTGGGAGTCATTCATCGAGATATCTCTCCAGAGAATTTAATGCTTCGCACCCTCGACCAACTACCAGTTTTAATTGATTTTGGTGGTGTGAAACAAGTAGCTGCAACCGTTGTTTCACAGTATTACAATCAGCCTGATGCTGTAGCATTGCCTCTTCCACCCACGCTTTTGGGGAAAGCAGGGTTTTCTCCTCCAGAACAGATGCAGACAGGGTTAGTTGAGCCTCACAGCGATTTGTACGCTTTGTCCGCAACTGTGCTTGTTTTACTGACCGGCAAACAGCCACAAGAATTAATTGATACCCTAACTCTCACTTGGCAGTGGCGACAGGAAGTTAATGTCAGCCCGTCTTTTGGGGATATTTTAGATAAAATGCTATCTCCGACACCGGGAATGCGCTACCAAACTGCCAATCAAGTTCTGCAAGCACTCAATCCCCCAGCTGTTAGTTTTCCGCCTCCCCCTCCTTCTCCCCCACCAACACCGCCAAAGCAAACAGAACAAACCCTAGCCGTATCTCCTCCACTCCCCTACTCCCCCACTCCCTCCCTCCCTCCCGCCCCCACTCCCTCAACCAGTTGGTGGTCACCCGGTAAAATCATAATCATCGCAATGGTATTGACTATTACTGCTGGTGTAGGTGTGTGGGGGGTGACTCAATTGTTAAACTCCTATCCCGATGGTTCCCTGTCATCGGATGACCCAAAACTTCCTCCTGAAGAACGGCAGCGTAAGGCAAGATTGGAGGAACGACGCCAGCAATTGGGTATTGAAGTAAAGTTTTTCACTGATTTGGTCAATCAGCTTTTCTGGGAGAAAAATCCAAGTTTACGCAACCGCATTCTTACGGATAATCCCGAAGATTTACAACTGAGGGCACAATGGGATGGTATAGCAGACGAAACTCTTTTAAAACTCTCCGTCCTGAGTTCTGGCGCACGCAGACAACTCGGTAGTTTTACAGTTGCAGAACGCGATCGCTGGAAGGTGCAAGTCAACCAAGTGAATGTTGGGAGCCGCTCTTTATTTGATTTAGGAGATGCGGCTTTCTTTCGGCAATTTCCACAACAGAGGGGCAAAAATTTTATCAATCAACCTATTGGACAAGTATGGTACGGATTTGTCAGCGATAAACTCAACGCTATTCTAGCTGGAAGTGCTCTGACTAGAATTCAATTCGATAACGGGGCTACTAGTACCAGAAGAAACGGCACCTTAAAACCAGGAGAGGGTAAAGTTTTCATAGCAGACCTTAGCAAAGGGCAGTTAATGGAAGTCAAGCTGAATGCTAGCCCCAAAATTTTGCTTTCTGTCTACTCTCCCAGTGGTAAAGTCCAAATTTTAGAAGATTCGCAAAAACGTAATTTGTCCCTGAAACTTCCAGAAAGCAAATTTTATGAGTTTGTCGTTGTGTCTGTGGCTTCTAGAGACAGCTTAGATTATTCACTCACCATTAGGGCAGAAAATCCCACTCCACCCCCATCGCCGACACCAACGCCTACCGAAACGCCTGTCGAAACCCCAACACCCACGCCTACCGAAACGCCTACCGAAACCCCGACGCCAACGCCTACCGAAACGCCTACCGCAACCCCGACACCCACACCCACCGAAACGCCTGTCGAAACCCCGACACCCACGCCTAGCCCATCATAAATGTACCAATCAAACGTCATGGCTTCGCAGTTGCGTTCAAGCTTAACAATGTGTTACATACATAACACAATAGTATAGATAATTGATAAATTTTCCTGCGAGTATTTTTATAAGAAAATACTATACACAAAGCCACTCTAAGTATGCGATAATTGCCGTTCTGTGCATAACTGCATGGCAACCTCTTTAGTACCAAAGCTAATTTAAAAGTAACAAAGTAGCGAGGCGTGCATTTAATCATGCCAGAGGTTCATTTTTTGTCGTCTTCTGTGTTTTAAGGGTCAAACATTGGAAATGCAATCTTACCCGGTGGGGGACACACCTTTGGTTCCAGTTGGCAGACACTGCATTTTAGAGCTTTACAACTGTCCAACACACCTACTCAACAATCCTGTGTTTATTAAGCAGGCTCTTGAGGAAGCGGCTAAAGTCGCCAAGTCTACTCTGCTTTCGGAAGTTACCCACCATTTTGAGCCTTATGGAGTAACTGGTCTAGCATTGTTAGCCGAGTCTCACATTTCAATACATACTTGGCCGGAACATGGCTACATCGCGGTAGATATTTTTACCTGCGGTGAACACGCAGAGCCAGAAAAAGCTTGCAAATACCTGCTGCAAGCGTTCCAAGCCAAAAATCATACTCTCTTGACAATTCCTAGAGGGAGGCTATCTCCAGATATCCAAAAGAGACTGGAAGACAGCTTGTTCCTTCAGGTAGCTGGCGAGCGTTAATCAAATCAGCGAAAACTTATTCAGTTATCAGTGTTTGCTGATAACTGATGGGTAAAAACTGACAACTGTCAAGGAGTAAAGAGGGTAATTGTATGTCAGGTAGCAATGTGGGTGCGGATTTTTGGATGAGCGAGTACATCACACCTTGGGATATCTACTCTCATGGAGTGACTGAGGTACTTGCCCATAAAAAAACTATCTACCAAGAAATGTACATTGTAGAGACCGGTACTTATGGTAAGGCACTGGTTCTAGATGGAAAGTGGCAATCTTGCACTGGTGATGAATTTTTATACCATGAACCTCTGGTTCACCCAGCAATGATTTTTCACGGTGCGCCTCGTAAAGTCTTAATTCTTGGTGGCGGTGAGGGGGCTACAGCACGGGAAGTGCTGCGATGGCATACCGTTGAAAAAGTGGTCATGATTGACATTGATGGCGAAGTTGTGGAAGCATGTCGCCAACACTTGAGTGAGATGCACCAAAATGCATTTGACGATGAGCGTTTCCAAGTTATTATCGCGGATGCCCTCGACTTTTTAGATACCACTCAAGAGCAATGGGATGTGATCGTCTCGGATCTTTCCGATCCTATTGAATCGGGCCCATCATTTCCATTGTTTACCAAGGAATACTTTGAGAAAGTCCGTCGGGTACTCGCTCCCAAAGGATTCTTTGTTATTCAAGCAGGTCCGGTGTCTCCTGGAGAATTAACCCTCCACGCCCGCCTCGTGCGGACTCTAAAAGAGGTGTTTTCTAATGTTCAGTCATATAGCAGTTACACTTCTACCTATGGCAGACCTTGGGGATTTGCCCTAGCTTCAGACGAAACAATTGACACGCGACCTGAACCAGAAGCAACTGACCAACTGTTGAAGGAAAAAACAAGCAGTGGTTTTCGCATGCTAGATGGTGTCACTCTTGTCGGTATGCTGCACTTGCCTTTGCATTTGCGGAAAGCGATCGCAGCAGAAACTCAAGTTTACACCCTCGCGGAACCACCGAAATTCTTTGGGCAAGGAGCGATTAAATAAATTGTCATTCGTAATTCGTAATCAAAATTACGGATTACGATTTCATGGCTGGAAAGATAAAGGAAAACGCCTTTACCCGGATTGCTCAATACGATTTCAAAAAGGCTTGTTGATGGGCTGCACAATTCCCGACTTTTTAAGGAAGGGAGGAATTTAATTAACTGTCAGAGTTCTCTCGTTAAGTAGCGACCCCATGCCTAAAAGGCAGGGGCTTGCTGGTTGACTCCACCTGACCAGACTACTCGTTTAGAGCAAGAGTTAAAGTTCCTACCTTGGGATGCTTGCTAGTCCCAAGCTCTAGAACCAAGCGATTAAACAGGATTACGGAGAATAAACCAGTGTCGTTTGGGCAGTACCGACTCTAAACGTTGTCATTCGCGAAGCGTGCCGACGAAGGAGGCATAGCTAACTTTACCCGTAAGGAGTTGCAGAAATGCAAAATCATGTCTTCGTTCTAGATAGCAACAAACAACCTCTTAATCCCATTCCGCCATCACGAGCTAGGGAGCTACTTACAAAACAAAAAGCTGCTGTGTTTAGAATATACCCATTCACAATTATTCTTAAACACGCAGTTGCTAACCCAACATTAAAACCATTAACGGTAAAATTAGATCCCGGATCTCGATTTTCTGGGATTGCGGTTTTAGATGGAGAAAATGTTATTTGGGTAGCTGAATTAGAGCATAGAGGATGGGATATCAAAAAATCTTTGGATTCTAGAAGAGCATTACGCCGCAGTCGCAGGAATCGCAAAACTCGTTATAGGGAACCAAGATTTAATAACCGCAAGCGTAAAGAAGGTTGGCTACCTCCATCATTGATGCATCGCGTTCTCACTATTGAGACTTGGGTAAAGCGGCTTTGTCGCTATGCTCCTATTACCCAGATAATGATGGAATTAGTTAAGTTTGACACCCAGAAAATGCAAAACCCAGAAGTGGAAGGAATCGAATACAGTCAAGGAACTTTGTGGGGATATGAAGTCCGCGAATATCTTTTAGAAAAATGGGGACGCAAATGCGCTTATTGCGATAAAGTTGGTGTACCACTTCAGATTGAGCATATTCACGCCAAGTCTCAGGGAGGTAGCAACAGAGTCAGCAATTTAACTTTGTCTTGTGAGCGATGCAACCTTAAGAAATCTTCTAAATCTATAGATGAATTTCTCAAAAAAGATGGTTCTAGGTTAGAAAAAATAAAACAACAAGCCAAGCAACCATTAAAGGATGCAGCCGCAGTTAATGCAACTCGTTGGTCATTATTTCGTACTTTGAAAAACATCCTACCCACCACAACGGGAACGGGTGGACAAACTAATGACCAATGACCAATGACCAATGACAAATGACAAATGACAAATGACAAATGACATCCACAAAAGTGTTAAAGTAGCCGCTGTTTGTATTTTTTGATTCTATTATGCCTTTGGATTCTGAATTTGCAGATAAACTGCGTGCTGTCGCCGACCGACTGTTTCATCTTATAGAAAGTTTTTCCCAGTCTAAGGTGTTGATTGTGGGAGATTTGACTTTGGATGAATTTCTTACAGGTCAAGTGGAAAGAGTATCTCGGGAAGCGCCCGTGTTGATTCTCCGTCATGAAAATACCAAACAAGTACCGGGAGGCGGTGCAAATGCAGTCTCTAACTTTGCCCGATTGGGAGGGCAAGTCTTGGCAGTAGGGATTTTGGGCAAAGATGAGCAAGGCAAAGCGCTACATGGTTTGCTAGAATCTGCAGGAATCAAAATGGATGGTGTTTTTTTCGATCCCCATCGTCCGACAGTGACTAAAACAAGGATCTCCGGTCATTCCCGTCAATCAGTTACTCAGCAAATAGTTCGGGTGGATCGCAAATCAGATGGTTTACCCGATTGGGATTTGCAGTTACAATTGTCAGAGTATATTAAAAAACAAATTCCTTCAGTAGATGCCGTAGTCTGTTCTGATTATGGTGATGGGACTTTGACTGAGCCTGTCATTTCCGCAGTACTCTCTGGTTCTCGGATTATTGTGGATGCTCAAAAGCATTTGGAACGGTATCGGGGAGCAACGTTATTTACCCCCAATTTACCGGAAGCTGAACTTGCCGTAGGATATGCAATTACTGATGAAACAACCTTAAATCAAGCAGGGCGAGACTTGCTGAAATTGACTCACGCCAAACATATCCTGATTACTCGTGGGGAACAGGGGATGACTCTGTTTAATGATGATGGTACTCAGGAGCGCATTCCAGCTTTTAATAAAACCCAAGTGTTTGATGTGACAGGTGCTGGGGATACTGTAGTAGCAGCACTAACTCTTGGTTTAACGGCTGGGGCGTCTGTTTGGGAAGCATCTGTTCTGGGTAATTTAGCGGCTAGTATTGTAGTGCGGCAGTTCGGTACAACAACGACAACGCCTGAAGAAATGAAGGTAGCTTTGCGACGGTTGTTGGAAGAAAATGCTTGAACCCGCTATAGATTGCGGAGTAGGGTACTTCCGTGGGAGGGTTACCCCCATTGAGGAAAGTGCTTGTTGACCAGAGCAAAAGAGGAGTGTGTGTGATGAGTCGTAGGTTATTGGTAACTGGTGGTGCGGGATTTATTGGATCGAATTTTGTACATCATTGGTTAAAGGTTTATCCAAATGACCGTGTAGTGGTGTTGGATGCTTTGACCTATGCGGGAAATCGTCGCAATTTGGCGTCAGTTGAGGAACAGGAAAATTTTCGCTTCGTCCGGGGAGACATTTGCGATCGCACTCTCATTACAGACTTATTACAAGCAGAAAATATTAATATCATTGCCCATTTTGCTGCTGAATCCCATGTTGATAGGTCAATTTTAGGACCGGGTGCTTTTGTACAAACAAATGTGGTAGGGACTTTTACCTTACTAGAAACTTTTCGCCAGCATTGGGAAGAGAAGGGTAAGCCATCTGAATACCGTTTTTTGCACGTTTCTACTGATGAAGTTTACGGTAGCCTTGGTTCCAACGATCCTGCCTTTTCGGAAACAACTCCTTATGCGCCCAACAGCCCTTATTCAGCGTCTAAAGCTGGTAGCGACCATTTAGCCCATGCTTATCACCATACTTACGGTTTACCTACGATTATTACAAATTGCTCTAACAATTATGGTCCCTATCAGTTCCCTGAAAAGTTAATTCCTTTGATGTGCATTAATGCTCTTCTAGGTAAACCATTACCCGTTTATGGGGATGGTAAAAATGTGAGGGATTGGCTTTATGTGGGAGATCATTGCCAAGCTTTGGACGTGGTTATTCATTTAGGAAAACCGGGTGAAACCTATAACATTGGTGGTAACAATGAGGTAGAAAATATCAACCTTGTGCAAATGTTATGCACTTTAATGGATGAATTAGCACCCAAGTTACCAGTCCATCCTTCAAAGGAATTGATTACTTTTGTTAAGGATAGACCCGGACATGACCGGAGATATGCTATTGATGCCACTAAAATTAAAACACACTTAGGCTGGACGCCTTCAGTCACGATCGCGGAAGGTTTGCGTCTGACTGTGGAATGGTACCTCACTCACCGCGATTGGTGGGAACCGTTGCTTTCTGAGGAGTATCAAGCTTACTACCGAAAAGTTTACGCTTAATAAAGTTAAGTTTTGGTCGTCCTTTGTCATTCGTCATTGGTAAGGCAATTTCTTCAACACATGATGCCATAGCGAAAACTTACAGCTAGATTAGAAAAATCAGGCTGGTGACAAGCAGGTGCTAGATGCTGCAAGTAGAACAAGTGATACAGAACCGTTACCAACTTCAATGCCAACTTGGTAACAACGGGATTCGTCAAACATGGCTGGCATTAGATTTACAAGCCTCGGATGCAGAAAAAAAGCAAGTTGTGGTAAAATGCCTTGCTTTTGGCGGTACTGTACAATGGGATGACCTCAAACTTTTTGAACGGGAAGCACAAATTCTCCAAAATCTCCATCATCCTCGCATTCCAAAGTATGTTGATTATTTTTGTATCGATGACCAAGCCCTCTGGTTTAGCTTAGTGCAAGAATACATACCGGGGGAATCCCTAAAGGAATTACTAGTTCTAGGTAAAAGATTTACAGAAAAACAAGCACGAAAAATTGCCGTTGAAGTCTTAGATATTCTCACAGAACTGCACGAACTCAATCCTGCTGTCCTGCATCGCGATATTAAACCGAGTAATTTAATTTGGGGTGAAGACGATAAAATTTATTTGGTTGATTTTGGTGCAGTTCAAGACAAAGCTTCACGAGAGGGAGTGACCTTTACGGTAGTGGGAACATATGGTTACGCGCCGATGGAGCAATTTGGTGGTAGGGCGGTTCCTGCATCAGATTTATACGCACTTGGGGCGTCATTGATTCATATACTAACAGGTGTTTCTCCATCTGAGTTACCTCAGCGGGATTTACGAATTCAGTTTGCTGAGCGAGTCAGCCTGAGTCCGAGTTTTATCAGCTGGTTGCAGAAGATGACTGAACCTGCACCAGAAAACCGCTTTTCAACTGCTCGTAAAGCATTGGATGTGCTTAATTCCGGTTTGGTTGTACAAGCCCAAGCTTTGCCCTCCAAAGAAATCATAAATAATTCTGGATGCGGTATTGACAATTATGCAGAACCTGTGCCTGAGGAAATTAAAGGATGGAACTGGGGTGCATTTCTATTGCCTTGGTTTTGGGTGTGGCGCAATAAGGTATGGATTGGCTCATTGTGCCTAATCCCACAAGTTGGTTGGATAATGACTGTTGCTCTTGGTGCTAGGGGCAATGAGTGGGCTTGGAAAAGTAGACGTTGGCGCAGTATTCAACACTTTAAAGAGCATCAAAGAGGCTGGGCAATTGCGGGAATTTTAGTCGGCGCACCTGTTAGCGTTATTTTGTGGATTTTTGCGATCGCCGTGTTGTTTGGCTTTTTTGTTTAATTGTAAAAATACCGATTTTTGTAGGGTAGGCATTGCCGATTTAATGTTGGTGGGCACTGCCCACCCTACGAATGATAACGGAGTACTAATTAGCTTGCACAATTCCAACAGGACAAGCAACGTTGGTTCCGCCTAAGCCACAATATCCATTGGGATTTTTAGCAAGATATTGCTGATGGTATGCTTCTGCGTAGTAAAAAGTAGGAGCATCAAGAATTTCAGTCGTAATTTTGCCGTAACCAGCTTTGTTTAGAGCTTCTTGATAGGCATCTCGTGATGCTTGCGCTAGTTTTCTTTGGTCTTCGGAATAGACATAAATTCCCGAACGATACTGGGTTCCTACGTCGTTACCTTGACGCATTCCTTGAGTGGGGTTGTGGTTTTCCCAAAAGACTTTGAGCAATTGAGAGTAACTAATGACTTTGGGATCGTAAACCACGTACACGACTTCATTGTGACCGGTCATTCCGGTACAGACTTCTTGATAAGTTGGATTGGAGGTTATTCCCGCAGCGTAACCTACACCGGTAGTATAAACTCCTTCTAGTTGCCAAAACTTACGTTCTGCTCCCCAAAAACACCCCATGCCAAAGATTGCCATCTCCATACCCTCTGGAAAGGGGGGTTTTAGTGGGTTACCGTTAACATAGTGACGGTCGGGTACTGGCATTTCTTGTGCCCGTCCTGGTAGCGCCTGTTCGGGAGTGGGCAAATCTAATTTTTTACCAAATCCAAATAACACCATTGCTCTTGATTTTGATTTCTGATAAATTCTTTACTTTACTTAATATTATGGACTACCCCGCCCTATTTGTTGAGTGCGGGTTTCCTACCGTGGAACAGGAACACCACTAGCAACATCAGGTTTACTCGACATCGGCACAGACGCATTGACAAAGGGCAGTAGTGGACCGAGTTGTTCTTGCCCACTGACAGCTAAATCGCTGTGACATAAATAAATTTTCTCAGAAACTCGGGCAAGTAAATCTGCCAAAATTCTCTGCAATCGCTGGTCTTCTGCCAATTTTTCATCTTCTGCTGTCCAGGGTTGTCCCATCCTTTCCTTAAGGAAAAATGGAGCAGCAAACAAAGTCGATGCACCACCTTTTGCCCATAATGGCGAACCAGCATCCAGCCAAAAATGCCAGCGGTGAAATCGTCTTGAAGAACGGTACTGGAAGATTGTTGCTAGGGTGACGGCGTTTGATTGAAGTCCAACAGGACGAACGGGGTACGGGTTAGCAGTAATTGTCCCCCGTCTGAGCAGTTGTATGAATTCAGCAATTGTGGAGTAAAAAGTGGGGATTTGTCTCGATCCCTCATGACTCGTCTCTACAGAAGTGGGGGGGATTTGCCGCAGTCTAGTATCAATTTCCCAATAGTGTTGGGCGGTTTCCAACAGTTCCCGCAGTGCTGCTAATTGGTCGTATGGAAGATTGCTCCCATTCCATAAAAAGCGCTGAATTGCTCTGTCTAAAAGAGAAATAGGGCTGGGAATCAGGCGCATCTCCTGTTGCTTTCTCTGCTCTTCCAACCACTGCAGTATCTCGCTGTAAGCTGTAGTCGCTGCGTATCCCAGTCTATCCCATCGGTCAAACGCTGTTACGGGAAGCAAGTTGGGTCGCTCGGGATGTGGTACAAAACAATGGTCTGCTATCAATCCAGCCCGTACTGGATCGATGTGGGGACTTGGGGATAAGGGAGATGGGGACACAGAAGAATGGTTCTCCTCTCCTCCCCCTCTCGGACTCTCTGCATATCCCCGACTCAATACAACCAACATCTCTGCCACTACATCCCTATCTACCAACCGACCCAAACCAGGGTAAACTAAGGCAAGGACAGTCAGTAAACCTCGGACAATAGGAGAACTAATGAGAGGGCGTTGATCGTTAAGGGATTCTACCGGAATATTTTGCTTGGTGAGTATTTCTACTAGGGTGTAACGGGCGATCGCATCCAACCCCGGTGCAATAATTGCTACTTCTTTTGGCTGCACTTGTCCTTGTTTAATAGCATTGACAATGACCTCTGCCGTTTGGCGCAATAATTGGGCTCGAGAAGTTGTTTGAATCGACTGCACTGCTTCTGGTAAGCTCAACAGCACCATAGGTTCTGTCACCAATTCCTGTATTTGCGTCCCCAAGCTATCTACAAGGCTCAAAAGGGGAAGGGGAGTCAAAGTTTCTTGCTGACAATGTGCTGATAATTGTTCCAAGTAGCTGGGATCTGCCCCCAATCCCAAACGCACTACACTCTCGGGATTGAAACTAAATGCTCCTACAGCATCGCCTTCTAACAGTACCGCAAACAATTGACCTGCTACAGCCGGGTAATCCTGCACGTCATCTGCCAAAACAGCTTGATAACGTGTAAAAAGCGCCTGCTGGTAGCTTGAGTCTGCGAGTAAGTGCTGGCTGTAAAGTTCAGTCATAATACCGTAGGTCAGGAATCCCCTCTCCAAACACCAGTTCCGCCAGTCCAGTAGCAAAGATGCTACGAATTCTGGTTCTAGATTTGCAGGAGTTTCCTGCTGTGCCAAAGCTTGTGCTAGGATTTTCTCTATTTCTTCGCAATTTGTGCTACTATAAGCAGCTAGTTGCAATATATCCAGGATGCGCCGTACCAGACGGTACTCGCTCATTCCCACCTGACGCAATCTCCCCTCATCTAAGTGCGATCGCCAGAGTTTCGTTGCCAATTCCTGCTCTGTTTCTGGGCGTAGTCGTACTGGAAACTGTGCCTTCAATTTCAACAACTCAATCAGCAATGGCCAAAATAAAATGACTTCATCTTGAATGAAACCTAGAGGTGTCTTGCAGCGTACTGGATATTTTCCCTCGGTGGCAGTTACAAGTTTATCTGCCAAAGTCCGTCGATTCTCGTCATTTGCAGCCAAGACTAACACACCTGGTTCTGTTTGATAAAGATATAGGCGTTTTGCTACGCCATTGCTGTGTTTTCGCTCTCTAATTTTCGTATAATACGCTTTCTTGCCAGTTGCACTGAGTACCCAACGACAAAACTGTTCCACCAAGCGAGTTGTCTTACCACTACGGCTAGGACCTGTTATCCAAAGAGAATCATAAACCACAAACCACCTCTGGAGATTTGTTAATAGCCCTTGTACGTTAACTTAAGCTTAAGAGATATAAAACAATGTTAGAGAATTGCTGACAAAAATGATTAACTCTATCTATCGGCAAAAAATTTACCCCCTCCTACTTAAAGCTTACCAATGGTACTTACAAACATCAGAGCGTTCTCTCGATGAAGCATACAAGGCTGCCCTGCAGATCAAGGCAATAGAAGATGAGTACTTTAGTGGTAATAAAATTAACATTGTCTCTACTCATGGTCGCAGTGTCACAGATTATTTTGAGTCAGACCTGAAAAAACAATTAAAAATCATTCGGATGCGGCTAACAGAGTTCAAGTTCAGCCGTTTTTTCCTTAGTGAATCCAATCAAAAAATTGCTAGGAAAATGGGGCTTGAATACTCCCACCCTTCCTTAATCTTAGAAAAACTTAAGTTTATCGACGAAGTTATAGGAAAATACAACACATTTGATTCCGATGAAGTAGCTTCCAAAAGTTTATTGTCTCAAGATAAAGTTGTCAGTTTAGAACTGACGTCAAATCAAACAAAACCGCAAATTGTTCCCAAGAATAAACAGGATAATACTCCACGAAGCAAAACCAATACTACTGGAGTGATACCCCGTTCTATTTTTAACACTATCACTCGCTTACAAGTTGAGTTAGATCCAAATGCCGAACAAGATGTTGTTAAAAATTTCCGCAACAATCAAAAACGAACAATAATATCTGTTAGATTTATCCTACTGCTCATCATAGTTCCTATTTTGACTCATCAGTTGTCAAAAGCTTTATTTGTAGGACCAATTGTTGACAATTACTTTAGGAACCATTCTGAAGAAGCTAAAATTTTTCTGAATTCTGAAATGGAAGAGGAAGCGCTAACAGAGCTAGAAAGGTTTGAAGGACTAATCAAATTTAACAGTTTAATTAGCAATAATGAATCCCTGTCTCACGAGCAGATGGAAGTTGAGATAAAAGAAAAGGCTCAGGCAATTGCTGAAGAATTTCGTCATGAAAGCAATAATGCTATCAAAAACGTTTTTTCAGATATATTATCAGTGACTGCTTTCACGTGGATTTTACTGATGAGCAGACGAGAAATCGCCGTGTTAAAAGATTTTTTTGACCATATTGTTTATGGTTTGAGTGACAGTGCCAAAGCTTTTATTATCATCTTATTTACTGATATTTTTGTAGGCTTCCACTCTCCTCATGGTTGGGAAGTCATTCTAGAAGGTATTTCCCGTCATTGGGGGTTACCAGCCAATCATGATTTCATCTTTTTATTTATTGCTACCTTCCCAGTCATCTTAGATACCATTTTTAAATACTGGATATTCCGCTACTTAAATCGAATATCTCCTTCTGCAGTTGCCACTTATCGTAATATGAATGAATAAGTGGATCGGAAAGTACGCTCCTTTTAAAAAACTGAAGCGCAAATCGAACCAAGAACGGGGGGTGGGCAGCGCCCACCTTTTAGTGCTTTGTTGTTGTTCAGACCTAGCACATTGCTAGGGGTGCTCCTGTGGTATGGCTGTGAGCGTGGCACGCACTCGCGTTCTCCCTGACAACTGGGCAAATTTTCTTTAATTATTCTGAATATATCTATATTTCTAAATTCAATTTGGGAACTATAGACTTGAGTAACTCTCTCTAACGAAAGCATGAAAGCTCAGTCAGAGTGATTTTGCCTTCTCTGAATAGTAATTCTACTTAAGATATAGAGTGTTACAATTCACTACCTCAGTATCAATAACGAGAGTAGCTTTGAGTATGTCATTTTTCTTAGCATTTTCGTTTATGTAAAAATGACAATTTAAATTCTCATAATTTTTTAAGAAATATTAAGGTCAACTAATTATGCTAGATAAGCATCACCAAGAAATTGAAATCAGCCATTTAGAAAAAAAAGAAACAATTTTGGTTATTGATGATAGTAAGGCAAATTTAGATTATTTGTATATCACTTTAAATGATGCTGGTTATAATGTGTTAATTGCAATGGATGGAACCAGTGGAATTGAGCAAGCTCAGAACAAACAAGCAGATTTAATATTGTTAGATATTATTATTCCAAAAATAGACGGATTTGAAACGTGCCGCATACTAAAATTAAATCCAGCAACAAAAGATATTCCAATTATTTTCATGACTGCTCTTTCTGAGACAGTACAAAAAGTCAAAGGTCTGAATCTAGGAGCAGTCGATTACATTACCAAACCCTTTCAACAAGAGGAAATATTAGCCAGGATACAAGTTCATTTAAACTTGAGACGTTTGAATCTGGAGTTAGATAAGCAAAAACAAGAATTAGAACATCGAGTTCAAGAAAGAACTGCTGAACTTTCTGAAACCCTTGAAGAACTAAAAAAAGCTCAATTGCAGCTAGTTCACAGTGAGAAAATTTCTTCTTTGGGACAGTTAGTGGCTGGAGTTGCTCATGAAGTCAATAATCCTTTGGGCTTTATTTTCAGTAATTTACACTATGCGGATCAATATGTTGAAGATCTCATTCATTTAATAAAACTTTACCAAAAACAATTTCCCCAACCGGGAAGTGAGATAGAAGAGGAAATTGAGGTTATCGATCTAAATCATATACTGGAAGATTTGCCCAAGCTGATTTCCTCAATGAAATTGGGAACAGATCGCATTCAAGGAATTATGCAGTCCCTCAGAAATTTCTCCCGTGCAGATGGAAATCAGAAAATAGCTGTGGATATTCATGATGGATTAGAAACAACCCTCATGATTTTGCAACATCGTTTAAAAGCTCGACCTAAGCGTCCTATGATAGAGGTCATTAAAGAATATGGGAGTTTGCCTGTAGTGAAATGTTACCCCGGTCAACTCAATCAAGTTTTTATGAACTTATTAACCAATGCCATAGATGCTCTAGAGGATATGGGTAAATGGGAAGATGGAGAGACAGGAAAAGCGAGAGAAAATTTCATTCAGAATATAAAATATCAACCGGAATCTTGTGAAGATGCTAAAATTACACCACCTGCAGAAATCGGGGGAACCTCTGCAACGACGTGGCAGCAAAACCCTCAAGTTAAGATTAGCACAACTTTAAGGGATAGCGAGGTGATAATTCGGATTGCGGATAATGGACCGGGGATACCAGAGTCATTGCAAAATCAAATATTTAATCCTTTTTTTACAACAAAAGCAAAGGGTAAAGGCACTGGATTGGGTCTTTCTATTAGCTATCAAATTATCACTCAAAAACACCGGGGAAAGTTACAATGTATTTCAGCTTGTGGAAAAGGCACAGAATTTGTCATCAACATTCCAATAAACGAAGAAGATGAATGAATTAGTGAAAGGACTGGACTTGGCGATCGCACGCCAGCTGTACGCCCCAGAATTAAACAAACTGCTTCAGACCTTTGATGCCTGGGTAAACTTCAATCAGGCAAGCTTTGATTATTTGTTACTATTGCTTGCTGTCTGGATAAAGGCATTTGAGGAACTGAAGCAAGAGCTAGTGTATTCCCACAACAAGGGTGAAAAGCTTGAGAACTGGCAGCAATTTCTGCAAGTTTGGAGTAGCATATTTGACCAAACATTTGCACAGAGGTTCCGTTCTGAAGATGCCCTTCAGATTCAGGGAAAATTAGTAAACGCAGCAATGACTTGGCGACTACACCAGCAACAGCTTGTGGAAATGTTTCTGAAGATGAGCGACCAACCGACTCGTAGCGAACTTGACGAGATACATCGCAGTCTCTACGAGTTGCGAAAGGAAGTGAAAAGCATGAGAAAAGCTTTGCTACAACCCCAGAGTGATACATAAATTCAGCAAGCAAACTAAAATATAGTCTCTTTCGAGATTACCCACAAGCTAGTGAAGGGCTTTGATACTTTGGGTCACCTACGTGAAGAAGACATTGAAATAGGAGTGACCCCCAAGGAGGAGGTCTACCGAGAGGACAAAGTGGTACTATACCGCTTCGTATCTTCTGACAAGGAGTTCACCTGCGATCGCATCCCCATCCTCATCGTTTATGCCTTAGTCAACCGTCCGTATATGGTTGATTTACAGGAAGGTCGATCGCTTGTTGCCAACTTACTCAAACTGGGTTTAGATATCTATCTCATTGACTGGGGCTATCCCACGAGAGGCGATCGCTGGCTAACTCTTGACGACTACATCAATGGTTATATCAATAACTGTGTAGATGTGATACGCAAGCGCCACAATCTGGCGCAAATTAACTTATTAGGAATTTGTCAGGGGGGAACCTTCAGCCTTTGCTACACTTCCCTTTACCAAGAGAAAGTGAAAAACCTCATTGTCATGGTCACCCCAGTCGATTTTCATATCAATGAGGGCTTGCTAAATGTTTGGGGTGGATGCACTCTGGGGTCAAAGGCTTTGGATGTAGACCTCATGGTAGATACTTTTGGCAATGTCCCAGGCAACTTCCTGAACTTTGCGTTTATCATGCTCAAGCCCTTTCAGTTGGGGGTTAAAAAGTATATGGATGTTCTGGATATCGTTGACAATAAAGAGAAGCTTGTCAACTTTCTGCGGATGGAAAAATGGATTTTTGACAGCCCCGATCGAGTGGGTGGGGCTTCCCGACAATTTCTCAAGGACTTCTACCAAAAAAATAAACTGATTGCAGGTGAAATCAAGATAGGGGAAAAGCGAGTAGATTTGAGAAATATTCGCATACCTATTTTGAACATTTACGCCGAGATGGATCATCTGGTTCCCGGTGCATCTTCCTTGGCTCTGGAAAAGTATATTGGAAGTGAAGACTACACCGTTCGCTCCTTTCCTGTTGGGCATATTGGGATGTACGTCAGCAGTAAGGTTCAGCGAGATCTACCACCAACTATTGCAGATTGGCTTAAGCTGAGACTCCTCTCAGGTGGGAGGTAAGCCAGCCAACAAATAGCTATTATTTTGTATGCAGGATTGAGATAAGCCTCTTTACCTCGATGGAGACTTGATTTTATGTTTTCTTCTCAAGCTAAAAGCAAAGCCAAACGTATTTTGGTTGTGGATGATATAGAAGATAATTTGTCTCTACTAGAGGCAATTTTGACGGAGGAAGGGTATGAAGTTGATGTTGCGAAAAATGGCAAATTAGCGTTAGCTAAGATAGAAGCATCTCCACCCGATTTGGTCTTGAGCGATGCTATGATGCCAGGAATGGATGGCTATGAAGTTACTCGGCGCATTCGGGAGAATAAAAAACTACCTTTTATTCCTATTCTTTTAATCACAGCTTATATAGAAGCTGATATACCACAAGGATTACATTTAGGAGCCAATGACTTTATCCGTAAGCCAATTGATTATGATGAATTAATGGCAAGAATTCAAGCATTTTTGCCTTTGAAAGACACTATGAATTCTCATTAGCAGTTAACAGTTAAGAGTATGGCAAGATGACAGTGAAGGTAGAGCCAACTCCAACCTGGGATACGAGTTCTATTTTGCCTTGCATGAGTTTGACCAACTGCGAGACAATTGCCAACCCCAAACCAGTGCTATCGGGTACGTTAGTGACAATATTTTCAGCACGAAAGAAGGGGTCAAAGACACGCAGTTGGTCTTCTGGTGCAATTCCGACTCCTGTATCACTGACGGCAACAGACAAATGGCTCGCGTCTACTATGTTGCAGGTTAATTTGACGCTTCCTACCTCTGTGTAGCGAATCGCATTGCTCAGAAGATTAGTGAGAATTTGCTGCAATCGCAAAGGATCTATCAGCACTGTTTTGGGAGCGCGATCGCAATCAACGACTATCTGTATCTCTTTGGCATTTGCTGAAGGCTCCAACATTTTAACGACATCGTCAATCAAAGAGCACACATTTGTTGGCACTGGGTGCAATTCCATCTTCCCTGCCTTGTACCGCGAGATTTCAAGGGCATCATTGATCAAGCGGAGTAATTGTCTGCTATTGCGTACCACTCGTTCAATATGTTCTATGTGGGGAAAGGTGTCCTCAACATCAGTCTTCTTTCGAGAAGAGCGCAAAATCAGTTCCGAGTACCCAATAATTGAATTTAGAGGGTTTTTCAGTTCGTGGGCTAGTTGCGAGACATTTTCCTGATTCGCTTTTAACAAGCGAGTCAGTTCCTGATTGGTGAGTTCTGCTTGACTTTGGAGTTGCTGTAGTTCCCGCAATCGCTCCTCCACATAACTTTTGAAGCACTGGGCTACAGCTTCGTCAATAGTCTCGTCGATCGCACTGTAAACTCGCATCACTTCCCGGACCTGACCCTCTGCTAGGTCTGGCTCTAAGGTAGAAAAGATAACCTGTCGCAGTAGACGGTATTCACGTGCAATTTCTGTTGGAGCAAAACCTTGTGCAGCACGCAGAATGCCATGTTCCAAGCTGTTCTGTACTATCGACTCAATATCGCTTTTCTCGGATTGAGAAACCACGGTTGCCATCGCTTTCAGAACATCAGGTAGGTGATTTCTTATACTTGAGCGTGGTAACTTCTCAGTACTCGAAATCTGTCTATCGAGGCGAACTGCGTCAATCCAGTTTGTTACAATTGTATCTATTTTATCAAGAAGCAATTGACTAAAATTCATTGTAGCTTCGGTGCGGGAAGAAGTGGGTCAGTTTTGCATTTATATTAGGACAAATTTGCCCACAATCCAGCATTGATTTCTTAATTTTTGTATTTGAAGTTACAATTTTGCTTAACATTAAAGCCTTTCTCTAGATAGACGATTTGAAGCCGATCGCAGAGTTAGATTATTAAGGAGTCAAAGGCGTTAAGTTGGTGAAGTAAAACTTTTCATGAACAGCACGGAATAGTAAAGGTTTTCCCTAACGATAGTAGCTTCAAATTTGAAAAACTCCCCAAGATATTTATTGGGGATTTTCTTTATATCGAGTTAATGGTTCACTGTTGAATGTTCACCGGAAACAGCCAACATTCAACTATTTGTTGATTCACTGTCGCAACATATTGAAATAGCTTTCCCAAAATTGCTTCTGGGTTTCGATAGACATACGGGCTAACAAAGCCTGTAATTCCAGAGAACTTGCAACAACGCTTTCCTGGAACTTCAGAGTTTTATCCAAAGGCTCGCGAAAATTTGGTGTGTTAAAGCTCTGCATATTCGGCATCATAAATGTCCAACTATTGTAAATGCCTCTTTGGATTTCGCTAAATTGTCTCAAAGCTTGCTCAAAATTATTAAACAAATCCATTGGTGTTGCTCCTTTTACTTACTTATATGATACAGATTTTACAACCTCAAAAACGACTCAATCGTATTTGCAAATTATCTCTAATGATTGATGTGAAAAAAGAAAAATTTACAAAAATAATTGCGGATAAAATTGTGCCGATAAACCTTTTTATTGGTATAAATTATACGTGGAAAAAATACCCAGAAATTGCCTATTTAGGCAAGCTGCGGATGTTGGTTGAGTAAGTTGTATTTACGAAGGCACAAGTACAAATGGAACAAGCCTATATTGTCTCAGCAATACGCACGCCACTGGGTCGGTTTGGAGGTGCCCTAGCTGGTTTTGCTCCAGTGGATTTAGGTGCATTCGCCATGCGGGAAGCCTTGGGGAGGGCGGGAATACCCGGAGAAGCTTTAGACTTGTACATTTTTGGCAATGTACTCAGGGCAGGTCACGGACAGTCATTGCCCCGTCAAGCAGCTTTCAAGGCAATGATTCCCCAAACGGTGAACGGGTATGCAGTAGACATGGTGTGTTCGTCGGGAATGATGAGCGTCATGAACGCTGCCACCGCTATTCGTTCTGGGGAAGCCGAAATCGTACTTGCTGGTGGAATGGAATCCATGTCCCAAACCGGATTTTTCCTCTCACACCGAGCAAGATGGGGTTACAAAGTCCTCCTAAGTAACCCAGAGCAACTCACGGACATTTTACTTTACGATGGTTTGACCGATCCCACCACAGCTGAAGCGATGGGAGAGCAAGCTGAACGGCTGGCAGCCGCTTACCAAGTGACGCGGGCTGACTTAGACCAAGTTGCCCTCTATTCACAGCAAAGAGCAACCCTTGCTACGGAGCAAGGCTACTTCAAAAAAGAGATTGTACCCTTCTTCCCGGCTTTCTTGAAGCTACTTTATCCTCACTGCGAACACAACTGAATATGTTTGGACAGTACAAGGTGTTGCTCGACTCTTTAACGCAGTTACAGATGCCAACCCTTGTCGTTTGGGGTGCTGAAGACCTGATTTTTCCTATAAAACAGGCTCAAGAAGCAGTCAGTCGTCTACCAAGAGGACAACTTGTTTTGATACCAGACTGCGGTCACCTACCCCAAATCGAGCGTCCGGAAGAATTTACCGAGGCGTTAAACCAATTTCTGGCTGGAGTTAATTTCCAACAGATTGGAGCACGATCGCCTGCTTAGTTAAAATAAAGCCTCCGTGGTGCTTCGGAGGCATTTATTAAATGCTGTGCATGTTTGTTCTACATTGTTACCAATGCTATCTGCGCTTTCTGGACTCTAGTTCCTCCCTCAGTCAGAACCCTAATTAAAAATTAATGTGTTGATGAATACATAGCAGATAAGCCTATTCATCTTTCAGCAAGTTTATAAAATAGATAGCTGGGTACTTGTAAGCATTTGTAAAGCAACAAAAAACCCCCAACATTTGTTCATGGGGGCTAAGAACGGTTGAATTAGGAGAACACTGACTGCTATGTTCAACTTGATACTATCTACCTCATATCTGTAAAAGTCCCTCCCAAAGTTAGAAACTTAGTTACAAATGACCGTGTTAGTGAATACAAAGGGTCAAGCACAAACTTTAAACAATAAAGAAATGGAGAATTAGTTACTATGCAACTGAAGCCAATCAATCAGCAGGTCGTTGCAGTCGTTGGGGCTTCGAGTGGTATTGGACGTGAAACCGCCATCCAATTTGCCAGCCGAGGGGCGAAAGTGGTTGTTTCTGCCCGCAGTGAACCAGGGATCGATTCCCTAATCGAAGAGATTCGGGGCTTTGGCGGTGAAGCAACTGCCGTGCTCGCCGATGTCACGGTATTCGAGCAAGTTCAAGCGATCGCAGACAAAGTTGTGGAAGTGTACGGGCGATTGGATACCTGGGTACATTGCCCTGCTACTGTTGTCTTTGCCACTTTCGACAACACAACACCAGAAGAATTTCACCGAGTCATTAATGTCAGCTTGATGGGGCAAGTGTACGGTGCAATGGCAGCACTTCCCCATCTCAAACGTGAGGGGCGGGGGGCGCTAATTCATATTTCTTCGGTTTTGGGTAGGCGAAGTGTGCCCCTTCAAAGTTCTTATTGTGCAGCAAAGCACGGTATGGAAGGTTTTCTCGAATCCCTCCGCGTTGAGTTGCAACATGAAAAAATACCTATCAGTGTGACGAGTATTTTACCTGCTGCAATCAACACTCCCTTTTACAACAAATGTCGCACCAAGATAGGGGTAAAACCGGTGGGATTGCCTCCCTTGTATAAACCCAGTCTTGTTGCTGACGCTATCCTCCACGCTGCCGAACATCCTACCCGCGACATCTTGGTTGGCGATGCAGCTAGGGTATTGGATTTTCTACAGCGACTCTCGCCTTCATTGGTAGATTCTTTATTGGAGCGTGTCGGCTTCCGGCTGCAGCGTACTTCAGAACCCAAGCATGAAGATGCACCTGACAATCTCTACAGCCCTGTTCCAGAATACGACAGAGTTGAGGGAGACTTTGGCAATTTGGTTATACCGAGTTTTTTGGATTGGGTCGATAAGAACATACTCATTAAGTTGAGTTAATTTTTAGCGCCGATAATAGAAGAAGCTAGGGACTACCAATAATTCTTAAGAAATGTTTTGACCGAAAAAATAGGACGATAGCCGCCTATGTGCTGACTGGCAGATTAACCATGCCAGTCAAATTTTTATGTTGAAAACTTGTATTCACAGTTACAAATAAAATTAATAATAAATGAATTGAGTGGTTAGAGACAAATATGTCGGTTGACAGAAGGTTTAAATAACGAATTAATAGTATTTTCACTGTAGTAAAGGGGAATTGTCTGACATCTTACACCTTCTTTATAAAGGTTGGGTGGGCACTGCCCACCTCTAGATGAAAGGGCATCTCTGTAAAGGTAAATAACCTTTAATTTCTAAGAAGTGAATCAAACAGAAAAGCTTTTTTACTAGATATCGAACTTATTGTGAGTACTAGTAAAAGTAAGCTAAGTAGGTAGGTATGTTTTCATTAAAAAATAAGGAAATTTATGGCACTTAGCATTATTGTTCATGGTGGGGCAAAAACCATTACAAAGAACAAGGTAAAAGCGAATAATGCAGGCTGTTTGGCTGCTGTAGAAGCAGGTTGGACAGTGCTGACAAAAGGGGGTAGTGCAGGGGAAGCTGTAGAAGCAGCTATCCGCGTTTTGGAAGCAGACCCTACATTTAATGCTGGTATAGGTGCGGTTCTCAACCGTCAGGGAGAGGTAGAGCTAGACGCAGCAATTATGGAAGGCGCTACCTTGGGTTGGGGTTCGGTAGCCGCAGTTCAAGGTGTACGCCATCCAATTTCGGTGGCACGCAAGATTATGGATCGAAAATCCATGCTGCTTGTGGCACGAAGTGCAGAACGCTTTGCTGCAGAGAATGGAGTTCAAATGTGTCCCAAAGAAGACTTAATCGCAGATGAGCAAAAGCAACAGTGGGAGGAGAAGTCAGAAGTTATCGATCGCCCAAACACTGTAGGCTGTGTGGCTTTGGATAGTAACGGCACCTTAGTTGCCGGCACCTCAACAGGAGGCACGACGAATCAGCCCGCAGGTCGTGTCGGGGATAGTGCAGTTGTTGGCTGTGGTTTATACGCCGATAATAAACTAGGTGCTTGCTCAACTACCGGTGATGGAGAGTCGATTATCCCAGTGGTATTATCCAAGACTGCTATTGATTTCCTGACTGGAGACAGACACCCAGACGAAGCAGCACAGATGGCGATTAACTTTTTGATATCTAAGGTTGCAGGAGAAGCTGGCTGTATCCTCCTAGATCCTCAGGGACGCGTTGGTTGGGCGCATAATTCATCAGACATGGCGTGTGCTTATATGACCGAGCTACAAGACAAGCCGATGGCGTTTACAAAGAGATAAGCTGAAATTTTTCATCTTGGTCTTTTGCACTTATATTGACAAACCACTTAGCACTTTTCTAAATAAAAACTACCTAACTTCATCTTGTGGGACTAACTTCATCCTGTGAGACTAACTTCATCCTGTGGTCCGGGCGTACGTTTAAATCCTCAACCACGATAATCGCGTGGTTTTTGCATAAGTAGTTGGTGATTTTATGAAGCGTATCTTTGCTCTTGTTGGCTACACGAGCGTGGCATACAATTAGTGAATGCTTGATTGGTGCGGGATGCAAAAGCTTACAAGGTTGTGAAAACCTTTAAACACTTAACACAAACTAATCGTAAAAACTGAATACTGTCTAAGCCTCGTACTGAAAATTGTTTCAGTATCTCTAACTAGGGATTAGTGGTGAGTCAGTGCTGCAGGAGGGTTAGCCCGACCTAGGCGACTGGCTATCCCGTTGGGTCAAGGAAACTGAGTCACGGGACAAGGGAACCAAGCAGCAATGTGCAACGAAATTGAGCCAACTTATACCGTAGAGTTGGGTTTGTCCAGATTTGTTAACGTACTAAAGCCTAAGCCATTCAAACAATTCATCTGCCGCACGGATATTGCGATAAAAGGTCAGGCTATGGCATTTTAAATAGCAACCGCCTCTATGTCCCCGTCGGAGCAAAAACATGTTTCCTTGAGCGATGGATTCATTTGTCTCTTTGTTAATACACATCCATTCAGAGTAGATAAATTCTCCGCGAAACATAACGAGAGGCCAAACCATTCTTACACCTGGTTGAGCGGTAATCGCCCACCAATGTAGCTCTATATTCGTCACTTCTTCTCTGCTATCAAAAGAGCCATCAGCACAGAAGTAGATAAGCGGATCGGTATACTCACCTGCTAAAATATCTCCACGTCCTTGTCGTTGGGCTTCACAATGGGTTGGCCACCAACTCTTATTTTCCTGTTCTATCTGCACTAAACTATAGTTTGGAGTTATTTCAGGCAAAGTTTCTTCACGAAGACAAATATATTCCTCAGCATCATTTAACAGTTTGAGCGCTAGCTCATTGTCAACTAATTCTAACTTTGAATAATTTGCTGACAATTCTTGATAGTAGTTGATTAACTTCATGGGTTCCAAACATTCACCTTATTAATTATTAAGATTTTTTGAACTAAATAACCTCCTTATCAAGTAACTAGAGAATTTAGTAAATCAAGTTACAGGCTCTTGAATGCAAACGTATTACTAAACGCGATCGCGCCACTAACCTTTACTTGTAAGCTAATATGCATATAAGTTACATATTGTCTGATAATGAGCATTATTTGTGTTATCAATAATTAATCACCAAAGACTAAGTATGTCACTTGAACGCACAGTAGCCTAGAAAATAATAAGCTTCTTAGCCTATAATTTCTCTTAGGATAGGTGTGGAAATGCAAAATATGAGCTAATACATTTGCTAGCGTTCTTTGCTTTCCACAGTAGCGAAGCTATCGCTTAAAACCCGTTTTCAATGTCGTTTGGCAATCCATAAGCGAAGAACTCACTCAAAATACCTTCCAAATTAACATCCATATCAAAGGCTGCAAAACCGTATTTTTCAACAAGAGTGTTGATAGAATCTAGGCTTGAAGATTCTTGCTCAGAAATGGTTGTAGCTGTGTTAATACTCATCGTTTTCTCCTTATACTTGTTCTAGATAGTAGAGGTAACAATGTAGTTGGTAAATTCTGTTTGTTGATTACTCAATCAGTTGATAATCAGAAGATGTCATAGTCTCTGCTCAACCAACACATTGTCCGAGGTGCTATGAATTTCAGTTTGCTACTACAAAAGAGCTTTGACAAGAAAAGATAATAAAGTTAGAGAAAAATCAGTCGATGCCTCAAATCGACAATACAGCAGATTGCAACAAGGTAAAGTACAGATTGTTGTAAAGGTGCGCCTACCAACAACCCTTACACCTTTTTCGGAGAGGTCTATTCTAATGTGGGGATTCCCTCCCTACATCCTATACCCGCAGCTTACACCAGATTGTTTCTTGAAAGATAATAAAGAAAATCTTAAAAAATTTATAGATTTAACGGCTGAAAAGCTCTGGGAACGAGGAGTGGCAGAAGTTACCACTCAATATCGGCTTTTTTCTAACTTTATTATCTTTTCTTGTAAAAGCTTGGATGCAGTAGCAAACTAAAGTTCATAACGCGTCTGCCGATGTGTTGGTTCAGCAAAGAGCCTAATCTCTTGCTTAAGAGGATGATTTCATCCACAGTTATAACACGACCCATAACTAGGGCTGGAAATCGGTTTGCCAACCTCACTGGTGTCTAAACTTTATATGGGATAGCATCAAATATCCTGTTTCTCAGATTTTGCACTACCGTCCCCCAAGCGAAAATCATAGGCTAAAAGTTTATTGTTTCGTAGGTAGAGCTATCCCGCACACCCCTTTCCACTTCTGGGCATACAAAGTGTAAAATTTGTTGCTTATTTAACCAGTGAGGAAATTAATTGTAAGTAGTAGACAAGGTTGAGAAGAATTTATGCCATTACCTCAAGGTCCAAAAACTCCTCCATTCGTACAATTGCTCCAATGGATTACCAACCCCTTTGACTACATGGAGTCCTGCGCCCAACGTTATGGTGACATATTTACTCTTAGGATAGGTTTAGGTTTCCGTCCCTTGGTATATGTAAGCAATCCCCAAGCCTTACAGCAAATTTTGACGAACGATATGGATAAGACAATTGGAGCACCAGGGGAAGCCAACACAATTTTTGAACCATTTTTAGGAACTCAAGGAATCATGACCCAAAGTGGCATTCGCCACACCCGTAAACGTCGGTTGTTAATTCCTCCCTTTCATGGCGAACGGATGCGGGAATACGGTAGTTTGATTGAAGAGATTACCAAGCAGGTATTTTTTAGGGGCGAAGTATTTGCTTCTAACAACAAAACTAAAGGAAAAAAACAAGCAGGAAATGTTTCTCGTTTAGAGATGGACAAACCATTCTCCGTCCGAGAATGTATGCAAGCTATCTCCATGAGAGTCATCCTACGCGCTGTGTTTGGTCTGAGTGAGGGAGAACGTTATTGGCAAATTGAACAACTCCTTCATAGCATGATGGATGTTATCAGTTCTCCCCTTCAAGCCAGTCAGCTTTTCTTTCCCATTCTGCAACAGGATTTAGGGGCATGGAGCCCGTGGGGTAGGTTTTTACGCAAAAGACAGCAACTTGATGAACTGCTTTACGCAGAAATTAGAGAACGCCGCGCATATTCTGACCCTTCGCGTATTGATGTCCTGAGCTTACTTATGTCTGCGCGGGATGATGCGGGAGAAGCGATGACAGATTTGGAATTACGCGATGAATTGATGACACTGTTAGTTGGGGGTTACGAAACTACAGGCACAGTTATGACGTGGGCATTGTATTGGATTCACCAGCTACCATCTGTACGGGAAAAGCTCCTTGAGGAACTCGACAGTCTCGGTGACACACCAGATAAAAGCGACATTGTTCGGCTACCTTATCTTAGTGCTGTTTGTTCAGAAACCTTGCGGATTTATCCTGTTGGTCCGCTTCTTTTCCCCAGAGTCGTGCGTTCGCCAATTACACTACTAGGGCACGACTTAGAGCCCGGTACAGAATTACTCGGCTGTATTTATCTCACTCATCAGCGAGAAGATACTTATCCCCAAGCGAAGGAATTTAAGCCAGAACGATTTTTGGAAAAGCGATTTTCTCCCTATGAATATTTACCCTTTGGTGCTGGTGCTAGGCGTTGTGTTGGCGATGCCCTTGCCCAGTATGAAATGAAAATAGTATTGGCAACTATTCTTTCTCAGCTAGAACTATCACTAACCAATAGCCATCCTGCACGGATTACACGGCGGGGATTCCTATCAGCTCCTGATAATGTAGAGATGGTTGTGACTGGACAACGTCAAAAGCAACCACGTCTGCTTGCAATTAAGTAAATCGTAATTCTTCAGACAACTTCGGAAATTAATCACTGGAAGAAAAGCAGAGAGCAGTGGGGTGGGCAAGTCTCTCGCTACTCTCTCCACTGGACAGGTGTTTGAGAACCCTAAAACCTATAAAAAGCAGATTGTTTGTTCGTCAAATTATCGGAGACAAGAAAACATGAGTGCAACGTTGTCACCCAAAACTTCAAATCGCTGGATAATGGGATTGGTGATTGCAACTACCGCTATTATAGGTGGAACTGTTTTTTACAGCATTTCTCAATTTGGACAAGTCAGTCAAAGTTCTTCATCAAAGGTTTTAAAAACAACACCAAGTGTAAAAAAGATTACTGCTTTGGGACGACTGGAGCCAGAAGCAGAGGTAATGAACCTGTCTGTACCCGTAGCACTAGATGGCGATCGCATCTCTCAACTACTTGTCAAAGAAAGCGACATAGTTAAAGCAGGACAAGTTGTGGCAATTTTGGAGTCACATGCTCGGTTACAAGATGCACTACTACTAGCTGAAAAACAGGTTAAAGTGAGTCAAGCTAAACTTGCTCAAGTAAAAGCTGGAGCTAAAACAGGAGAAATTCAGGCACAGCAAGCAGTAATTACCCGTTTGCAGGTAGAGTTAGCAGGAAAGGTAGCTGCCCAAAATGCTGCAATATCTCGTTGGCAGTCAGAAGTCCGAAAAGCTCATGCTGAGTATGACCGCTATAGACGGTTGTATCAAATGGGAGTGATTTCCATTTCTAACTTAGACAGCCAGCGTCTCAATGCGGAAACTGCACAAGCACAGCTTAATGAGGCAAAAGCACTACAGAACCAAACCATAGGAGTACTGAAGGCAGAATTGAGTGCAGCTAGAGCAACCTTAAGTCGCATCGCTGAAGTCCGCCCGGTGGATGTTCAAGCAGCGCAGACTGAAGTAGAGACAGCACAAGCAGCAGTTAAACGTGCTCAAACTTATTTAAAACAGGCTTATATTCGCGCACCAATAGCAGGACAAATTCTCAAGATTCACACGCAAACTGGAGAAAAGGTTGGCAGCGCGGGTATTCTAGAATTGGCACAAAATAACCAAATGGTAGCAGTAGCAGAGATTTATCAAACTGATATTGGTAAAGTTCAGGTTGGACAGCCAGCAATTATTACGAGTCAGGCATTTTCAAAGGAAGTGCGCGGTGTCGTTTCGCAAATTGGCTTACAAGTAAATCGACAAAATGTTTTCAGCACTCAACCAGGGGAAAATTTCGATCGCCGAATTGTTGAAGTCAAAATTCGTTTGAATCGTGAAGATAGCAAGCGAGTCGCAGGTTTAACTAACTTACAAGTCCAAACCACATTGACACACTAATACCTATGTTTTGCAGGTTATTTCGTAAAACCCCATTAGCATGGCTCCAATTGACGAAGAAAAAAACCCGTTTGTTAGTTGCTGTAGCTGGTATAGCCTTCGCTGATTTCCTTATGTTTACCCAAATGGGGTTTGAGGGTGCCCTCTATGACAGCTCTATGGCTCCACAGAAAAGCCTTAATGCAGATTTAGTATTGCTAAACCCCCAGTTTGAAACCGTATATACAGTAAGAAGTTTTGCTAAAGATCGATTGTATCAGGCACTGAACGTTGAAGGGGTAGAATCAGTAAGTCCGTTATATATTGCTTTAGGTGTGTGGACGAATCCTAAAACTCAGCTTAAGCACACAATCTTAGTATTTGGTATAGATCCAGGAACCAAAGCATTAAAATTCCCCGAGGTTAATCAAAACCAAAGTCAGCTTCAGATGTTGAATAATGTTATCTTTGACCAAGCTTCTATACCAGAGTATGGCCCAATTCCCGAATTATTTAAAAAGCAATCAACCGTTGAAACTCAATTAAATGATATTAACGTGCGTGTAAGTGCTTTATTTACAATGGGTGCCTCTTTTGCAGCCTCTGGTAATGTCATTACCAGTGATTCAACTTTTTTACATATATTTCCTGCTCGCAGTTCTAATCAAGTTCAAGTCGGTTTGCTTAAATTAAAACAAAATGCAGATAGAAAACAAGTTGCAGACAATTTAAAACTATATTTACCGAGTGATGTAAAAGTGCTAACTGCTGAAGAGTTTGCTGAGAAAGAAAAGAGTTATTGGGTAAATGTCACACCCATCGGATTCATTTTTGGTCTCGGTGTGATGGTTTCTTTCATTGTCGGTGTCGTCATTGTTTATCAAATTCTTTATTCAGAAGTTGCAGATTACTTGCCAGAATATGCCACGTTAAAAGCAATGGGTTACAAAAACCGCTATTTTTTAGCAGTTCTTGCACAAGAAGCTTTGTTACTAGCTATATTCGGCTACATTCCAGGTTTCATTTTTGCAATAGGACTTTACCAACTAGCAGCCAGTGCTACTATGCTCCCAATTTTTATGACAGTTACACGGAGTTTAACAGTATTTATCTTAACAGTTGTGATGTGTTTTGTTTCGGGAACAGTGGCGATGCAAAAACTGAAATCTGCCGATCCATCTGATATTTTTTAAAAGCCTCCAAGTCGTTAAGAATTTTTCATCTCACCCGTGTCAAATTCAACTGCTCCTAGCGCTTTTAGGGTAGTAATAGACGCTTCGGTTAAACCTGTAACTCCCATAATGTTCATGCGTTCATAAAGTCTTTCCGCTTTGAAAATTTTTAAGCAATCACCTGTTTCTATGTCCCATAATCTGATTGTCTCATCTTCACTACTGCTAGCCAAAGTTTGGTTATCAAGACTAAAGACAATTGACCAAATCTTACCCAAGTGCCCGTGTAAAGTTCTTTTACATTGACCAGTACTAACATCCCACAGCTTAACTATATAATCATGACTGCAACTAGTTGCTAGCGTTTTGCTATCTGGACTAAAGGTAACTAATTGTAATGAACCTGTATCTACAGGCAAAATTTTTAGGCATTCACCAGTGCTGGTACTCCATAATCTTAACGTCTCATCTGAACTGATGCTGGCTAACAACTCACCATCCGAACTAAAAGCAACTGACCAAACCCAACTCGTATGCCCTTCTAAAGTTTTTTTGCACTGACCAGTGCTAACATCCCACAATTTGACTGTCTGATCCCAGGAGCCACTAGCGAGTATCATGCTTTGAGGACTGAAAGCAACTGACCAGATAGCAGCGTCATGCCCCTGGAGAGTTTTCAAAATTCGACCCGTGTTAACATCCCACAACTTAATTGTTTGGTCTTCGCTTCCACTAGCTAGTATCTCGCTGTCGGAAGAAAAGGCAACAGAAAGCACCTGGTTGGTATGCCCTTGGAAAATTTTCAAAACTTCACCGCTGCGACTGTCCCACAATCTCACCGTGTTGTCGTGACTACCAGTTGCAAGTGTCTGACTTTTAGAGGAAAAAACCACTGAACAAACCGCACCTTTATGCCCAGTAAGGGTTTTCAAGATTTGACCCGTTTTGACATCCCACAACCTCACTGAGGAGTCATGACTACCACTAGCTAATATTTGCCCATCCCTACTGTAGGCAATGGAGAGTATTTGATTTGTACATCCCTGAAAAGTTCTGAGACATTGACCACTACTGACACTCCACAACTTCACTGTTTGGTCGTTACTGCCACTTGCTAGAAAACCGCCTTGTGGACTGAATGCAACTGAAAAGACCCAACCAGAGTGCCCCAGAAGTGTTTTGAGGCATTTACCTTTACTAACACTCCACAATTTAACCGATTGGTCATTACTGCCACTTGCCAGAATGTCGCCCTGTGGACTGAATGCAACTGAATAAACTCGATTGGAATGTCCTTGAAAAGTTTTGAGACATTCACCAATCTTAATATCCCACAACATAATTGTGTGGTCATCACTTCCACTTGCTAGCATTGTACCTTGAGGATTAAAGGCAACGGAACGTACTCCATCGTAATGTCCCCGCAATATTCTTTTGCACGCACCAGTGCTAATATCCCACAACATGATTGTGTGGTCATCACTGCCACTTGCTAGTGTTTGTCCATCAGGACTAAAAGTGACTGACAATACCCAATTTGTATGCCCTTGAAGAACTCTTAAACATTCCCCATTTGAAACATTCCACAACCTTATTGTTTGGTCATCACTACCACTTGCTAACATTTTACCATTTGGACTAAAGGCAATTGACCAAACCTCATTATTATGTTCTTGGAAGCTTTGCAGGCATTGACCTGTATTCACGTCCCATAGCATCACGCTATTATCAGTACTGCTGCTAGCAAGGGTTTTGCTATCAGGACTAAAAGCAAGCGAAGTAATCCAATTGCTATGCCCCTTACAAATAAGAATTTGTTTTCCATCCGTAAATTGATACAAGTGGATTTCACCGTTGCTATCACCAATTGCCAACAGTTTGTTATCAGGGCTGAAAGCTACCGACCAAATGCTACCGAAAGTTTCCGCAAAAACAGATTTAGATAGATTGGCATTTTGGAAATTGACATCATGTAACTTTACATTCCTGAAATCTGCTTGCCACACATTTAGCTGAGAAAAATCGTATTTGCTTAAATCTGTTTGAAGTTGACAAAGTATATTGAAAATATTTCCTGCCGTATACCCTGGTTCTAACGGTGATGTTTCTCGCAACGTTACTAGTATTTTATTTAAATGCTTTTCCAGGATTAATTTTCTTTTTAAAGTTTTAACACTCTCATCTATAATTGGTTGAAGAATAAGACGAATTTGACTATCTCTAATATAATCTTTCTCTTGTGCCTTTATTAAGGCATATAAGTTTAAAATTTCAAATTTATTTTCACAAATTCCTTGAGCAATATCACTTATCAATCTCTCAGTCACATACTCCATTACTACAGATTGTAGCGTAAAGAGCGCAGCAGTTTTTTCAATCAGACTTCTCCGTACTAAAGATTCCACTGCTTCCAGTAATTTTGCTTGTGGTACTGGTGATACAATATCTTCTCGTAATTCTAAAAGCGATACTGGCTCACGATTAATGCTAAGCCAGTACATAATCTCGATTTCTAAATTTGACAACCGCTCAAATTGCTGATTTAAAAGTTCGCGGAAATCGCCAAAAATGATGGCACTACATTTCAAAAATTCAGAAATACTGCCATCAAACACGTCTTGAATAGTTGTAGCAACTACTTTTAAGGCTAAAGCGTTGCCTCCATAGTAGTCAATTAGTGCCTTTAATTCCTCTTCTGAGCCAGAAAGCCCCTTAATTTTAAAAATTTTCTCTCCATCTACAGCTTTCAGACCCTTTAGTTGTAATGAGCGAACCAGGAGTTCTTTTCCCTCAAGTGGTACTAAATCCTTAGGTTTTTCCCGACTGGTTAGCAATAAACAACTTTGATGAGGAACTTCTCCCACCCGTCTCAAGAGTTCACCATACTCTTCATAGCCCTCTTTATATTGTCCTGCTTGACTACCACGGCACAAAATTGACTCTGCATTATCTAAAATTAGCAAACAACGCGATGAACGCAGGTAATTGAGCAATAATGCTATTCTCTCGCCTACACTTTCTGGTAAATTAGCTTTTGTTTCTTTTTCTTGGGAAAAGAATTGGATCGCTTGAGCTAGAATCACTTTAACTGGCGGAGTATCTCGTAGCGATCGCCACATAACATACTTGAACTTATTTTGAGTCTGTTTTGCTAGTTTTACAGTTAGAGAAGTTTTACCAATTCCCCCCATACCCAACACTGCAACTATTCGACAACGCTCATTAATAATCCATTGCTCTAGTTTAGCAAGTTCTTCTGTACGCCCATAGAAAGTCGAGACACAAATTGCTTCTCCCCAATCTTGATTTAGAGGGACAACATCCTCTTCAATTATCTCACGCTCGGATTCTGGGTACGAATAGTCGCTTTGATTCAGTTCTAAATCAAACGCCTTAAACAAATAAACAAGTGTTCGTTTATCAACTCCCTCTTTACAACCCAGTATCTTTCGTAGGGTTACAGCAGTTAATCTAGTGCGTTCAGCTAAGTCTTCAAATGTATACTTACGTCCAGAGTTCTCCTCAATTTCTGCCCTAAGTTTCGCATTTTGAAGCTTTTGCCACCCTGAAGGAGTAAGGATCATACCCCGACTGCGTCTTAAGTTATGTTTCTTCATAGGCTAAAGTTTAACTATACATCAGAAAAAATGGCGTTGCTAAATAAAGTTTGAAACTCCAAAACTGATTGTGTGAACTACCCACACTGACCCGGAGTACCGAGTACAGTGTTGGCTTCCAACTTCATAGAAGAATGCCTCATCTTAGGCTTGCGCCCGCGAATTGGTCTGACTTCCTCTCCATTGGCGGAACGCCTCCCCCGTCCCAGAGGAGGACAACATTCTGACACCTTCCGCTCTAATGTTCCGTGCAGCATTACCGTCGCGATCGTCTCGGAGTACCGCAATGAGGACAAGTCCACTGCCTCACATCCAAAGGCAACTCAGCAATTTGATAATGACAATTAGAGCAGAGTTTGGAACTAGGAAACCACCGATTTATCTCTACCAAAACCTTGCCGTCTTTTTCAAGCTTGTAGGCTAAGAAGTTGGTAAAAGTTCCCCATCCTGTATCAGATATTGCTTTCGCTAGTTTGTGGTTGCGAAACATGCCCAAGACGTTAAGGTTTTCGACTACTACAACTTGATTGCTGTCCACAATCTTTCTAGATAGTTTGTGTAAGTAGTCTTGGCGGACATTGCTAAGTTGTTCGTATACCCTAGCTACAATTTTTGTTGCTTTTCTACCACGATTACTACCTTTGACCTTACGAGCAGCAATGCGTTGTTTCTTGGCTAATTTCTTTTCATATTTAGCTAGATGTTTTGGATTTGGATATTTGGAAACCTTTTCGCCATCGTAGGTAACAGCAAAATCCGCAATACCTAAATCAATCCCAATCACCTTGCCATCAGTCTTTGATGTTGGATAATCGCCCGAGTACTCCATAAGCACACAAGCATAGTACTTACCCGATGGGCACTTACTTACAGTGACAGTTTTGATAGTTCCATCGAGAGGTCGGTGTATCTTTGCTTTGACAACACCTAGCGATCCTGGAAACTTCAAACAGTCATTGATTTGTTCTACCTTCTGTGGATACTGAATAGATTGACGGTGGTGCTTTGACTTGAATCGTGGATATTTCGCTCTCCCTTCAAAAAAGTTTTGATATGCACGACTCAGATTCAAACTAACAGATTGCAAAACCTGTGAGTAACATTCTCCTAGCCATTCAGTCTCTTTATCTTTTTTGAGTCCTGGTAATAGAGAATTGAGTCCTGATTGAGACAAGCCTTTGCCAGTTGCCTTATAGGTTTCAATGCATTTATTCAACCCATAATTCCACCACCAACGCGCACAACCAAAGTGTTGTGCAAGTACTTGAACTTGTTTATCGGTAGGGTACAGCCTGACTTTTACAGCTTGTCGTCTCATTTAAACATCTCCCAAACATCGACCTGTTACTATTATATAGTATTTTCAGTAAAATTTATCAAGAAAACATTGGCGACTCCTCATACACCTTTCTCCTTAAAGCAAAGGGCTTGCCTTTGGAGAAAGATGTAATCGTCGTCACCCGCCAGAGCAATCCCGCCACTGATTTGGAGTACCAAATGAGCGTGGGGGACTTACGGCGCACGAGTTAACTTTAAGCTTCCATGACCGATAGCACGCCGTTGTGAGCCACACTCACAATTAACCGTTTTCCTGTAAGGGCATTCAAATCTGAGTAATTCTCAAAAATCCAACGGTTAAGGGGACGTTCAACCAAAGTTTCCAGTAAGGTTTTGATTCGCCGTCCCCCAAAGAGTAAATTGTCACCTTCTTTCATATAAACGTTCAATACTTCTAAGATGACTGGTTGAAACAGTACCTGCAGCTGATATTTATCCCAGGCAGATTCAGCTAGCTGTCGGAGAAACTTCTGCCCAATTTGCCAAACAAACTCCGGACGTAGTAGGTCAAACACCACTATACTGTCACCCAAACGGTTTAATAGTTCCGCACGACCAATACGACTGGTAAAGTGCCAATGAACTTCGGCGCGAAAATGGGCTTCTACCTGAGCATAAATGAAGGAATTGACTCCTTGGTGTTGCACCTCGGTCATAATGCCATTACGAATAATTGCTCCAGTTTGCGGGTCTGTCAGGTCGGAAGCACCGATATTGCTAGTAAAAATAATTATCGTTTGATTGAAGTAGGCTGTTTGTCCTTTGTCATCTGTGAGGCGACCATCCTCTAAAATTTGAAGAAATTTATCTAAAACTCTGGGATGTGCTTTTTCAATTTCATCAAACAGCAAAATACTGTAAGGACGCTGTAAAATCCGGTTTGTTAGTTGTCCTCCCTCTTCATAACCTACAAAACCAGGTGGTGCCCCTGTTAATTTCTCAGCTGCATGTTCTTCTTTGTACTCGCTCATATCAAAACGGGCAAATGCTTGCTCATCTCCAAAAATCAGTCGTGTGAGTGATTTGGCTAACTCAGTTTTACCCACACCTGTAGGTCCAACAAAAAAGAAAATTCCTTTTGGCTTGCTATTGCGACCGCTGACATTACTCAAACTGATGCCTACTTTTGCGCTAGTTAGAAGATTGGTCACAGCTTCTACTGCACGGGGTTGACCGATCACAAATTTGCCGAGTTCTTCTCTGGCATAGGCAATTTTATCAGCACTGATTTGCTCAAAAGGTTCATCGCATTGTCCAAATTTGTAGAAGTCTACTAAGCGCAACACTGTTTTGGCATTTAGGGGAATGCGTTCTCGCCAAGAGGTATGACGGATAGCTTCTAGATCCATCGTTTGATAATCTTCGGTTAAAGCAGCAAATTCCTCGGCGGCAAGTTCTAGATCTGAGGGTTGTTGGAGACTGGGACGTTGGGCGTTTAACAGATGCCCTCCATAAAATCCCTGTTGCCCAAAGCGTAAAACAAATTGCTGGCGTTCTTCTTTGTTGGGACGGGTGACTTGAACTAAAGCTACAAAAGGATTGCTTGTATAAAACCAAGGTGGTACTCGTCTGAGGTCACTGGCTAGGAGAATGAGAGTGTTGCGATAGCCAGTGAGATTACCTTCAGCAATGATGGATGCTTCCAATGTGCATTTTTTGAGCAACATCAAAAGATGACGTTCGTCTGCTGAGTGTCGTTCTGGATCGGCGGTGAGCATATCTCCCAAATCTGCGATCGCCACTACTGAGGTTTTTGGTTGAGAAAGAGCTGCCCGCAGATGACTAAAAGTTATTTCCGGTGACAGATGACTGGTTGTCAGCCGTTGTTGTACCACCGTTCCAGGGTTAGCACGAGACGGCGGCTGCATGGGGTCTGCGATCGCACTGGGAGTGGAGTCATGTCCGAGACGTTCCCGTTGTTGTTCTGCCAGTCGTTGTCGCGCTAATTCTTCAAACATAGGGCGCATTTCTGGCTGAGGAAAAGTCAGACCATCTATCGGATCGTAACGAACAATCAAATCGAATCCCAAACTGAGGAAGTAGCTATTGAGGAAGCTTGCCATGTTCTGATAACTACCCTGCCAGAGAAATTGGTCGTGAATGTTACTGTAAAGAATAAAGTGTTGACGGCGATATAAATGCTTTTCAAAATCTTGAATCCAACGGGCAGAAATCGAGAACATAGCAAATAATACTTAATATACAGTTAAGGCAGAATAGCAGAAAGTGCTTTACAAAGCTTGGATTTTACTCTGAAATCAACTAGAAAACTAAATATTTTAGACTTCTGTAACAATATTAATTTTCTAAAATTCTCCATTCTTTTCAAAATTTCTGCTGTCTAACTGCTGCAAACCCTCCACTTAAAGCTTTTGGTGGGCATTGCTCTCCTGTATTTCCTCATACTTTAATTCCTCCTTGCTTCTGCCTGCAGCCCTGAGCGTTTCGCTTTGACTATCTGTAGAAAGACTTAAATCTTGAGAAACTTCTACTGGAAGCCGTATGAGTATTTCTGTGCCTTTTCCAATTTCCGATTTACAGTGCAATTGACCGCCATGTTGCTCCACAATTATAGAATAACTAATAAATAATCCCAATCCTGTTCCTTTTCCTACTGGCTTTGTGGTAAAAAAGGGGTCGAATATGGAACTTTGATTTTCAGATGCAATACCGATTCCATTATCCGCAATCCGAATTTCAACCCATTTTGTATTCTGGGCTTGAGATTCTTCACTAAAATTGCTTAACTGCGTACTAATTTTTATAACTGGATGAAAGGGTTCTTCCCAAGTTTTTAGCTTTTCTTCTATAGCATCTACCGCATTGCTTAAAAGATTCATAAATACTTGATTGAGTTGTCCTGGATAACAACTTACTAGAGGAATTTTTCCGTACTCTTTCTTCACTTCAATAGCAACTCGGTTGGTTTGTTTTTTGATACTGCTTTGTAAAATGACTAGTGTACTTTCTAAACCTTTGTGAATATCGCCTTGCTTAGTATAGGCTTGGTCGTAACCTGAAAAATAACGCATTGATAAGACAATATCTCGAATTCTTTCCGCTCCCACTTGCATTGACTCAAGTACCTTCGGGAAATCTTTCAGCACAAAATCGAGTTCAGAAACTTGTATTATCTTTAAAATTTCTGGATGTGGTTGAGGATAATACTTTGCGTATAATTTGATAATTTGTATTAGCACTTCCATGTAATCAGAAGCATAATCTAGATTGCCATAGATAAAGCTAATAGGATTGTTGATTTCGTGAGCTATACCTGCAGCTATCTGACCCAAACTAGACATTTTTTCACTTTGTACAAGCTGTGTTTGAGCCAACTTTAGTTCATCTAGAGCTTGCTGAAGTTGTTGAGTTCTCGCTTGTAACTGTGCTTCTGAACGTCGCAGATCTACTTCGGTTTGCTGGCGAATTTTAATTTCTTGTCTGAGTTCGTCATTTTGCTCTATGAGTTGCTGATTTTTCTGTTGAAGCTCAACTTGCAGTCTACGAATTGTCAGTTGATAATCTATTCTTGCCAAAACTTCTTCAAGTTGAAATGGCTTGGTGATATAGTCTGCTCCTCCCAACTGAAATGCTTTAGCTTTGTCTAGCCCTCCAGTTAAAGCACTTAGAAAAATGATAGGAATATCGCAAGTCTGAGAATTCAGTTTCAACTGCTGGCAAACCTGGTAACCATCCATCTCTGGCATCATAATATCAAGAAGAATGAGATCTGGTGGCTGTATCTGCACGGCTCTCAGCGCTATACTCCCACTAATTGCTTGTCTAACTTGATATCCGTGTGAACGGGCAATGGAGGATAAGACTCTCAAGTTATTTGGCTCATCATCAACTATGAGTATGTCAACTTGTGAATCTGTTGCTGGAGATGTGCGTGGCATAGAGAGTAAAGGTTTTCAGCAATTTCTTGTGCTTCCTAATCTCAGAATATAGTATTTTTACTTAATTCCTTGTATTCTTTATCACATTCATAACAGACAATTTTTCATACTCTTGAGTATATATACTCTGAAAAATCAAAAAATAAGATAAAAAATTAAGGCAGAGTTAGGTTTTGACTAAGATACTACGCGATTTAACTAGCTACCTTCTATAAGATTTCATGAAGTTGTTAGGGCGTAATACCTTACACCCGTACTTGAATCGCGGTGCACATCATTTTTCTAAAGATGCGCTTTGGCTCAATTGTGCAAAGACGCGCCATGGCGCGTCTCTACATTACCGTTCCGATCGCGGTTGTGGTTTTCTCAACCCTACGGCTTCATGAGTTGGGCTTACATTTTACCGTTCTGCATGACTTGCTGAAGGTGGTGGCGAATTTCTTGTGCTTGTTGAATGTCAGACTGCCGCAACTTCTGGAACAACTCTACACAAGGCTGAGAACCAGCTTGCTTGGCATCATTGATGTAAGCATCATAAGCTTTGATTGCTTCAGCCTTATTTTGTAAAACGGTGAGGAAATCGTATTCTAGGTTGCTAACGGGATTTTGAGTTTGATTGTTGTTTCCTGCGGTTTGAACCATGAGATTCACCCTCCTTTAATTTTCTTATTCCCTTCTACTTGTATAAAAGGAGATCTTCATCTGTCCAAAAGAGTATACGTAAATACTCCTATCAGTTAAGAGAAATCGCTAATAACTGTCTTCTATCGGCTGCAGGAGCGGCGAAGATGGGCTTTGTTTGTGTAGCCCTACACTACTTTTTCGCTCTAAAAATTATCAATTTTTGAATAGGATGTGTTCTAGAGTATCAGTACAAAAATCAGAAAAACCTAGTTTTTTAAGACGCGCCATGGCGCGTCTCTACATTAACTGATTTCGCTCAAGCAATTTCCTCGTAGCGACGTGAATGCTGAAATTCCCCGCTTTCCTGCTGCCTATTATCTTCACAATATGTAATAGGACAAAGCTTGGTATTAGCACTTATGCAATCCATGTGCGGTGTCTTAGCACACACAATCAATAACCCACCTAATATCAGCAACAAACCACAAATTGCTGCAGCTTGAATCCAAGAAATTTCCAATGCACCATGAACAACAACTTCTCGTAGTAAGGACACGATTGTAACTTCTACTGCAACTCCAACAGAGATACTATGCTCTTGCAAATAAACCATTAGCAATCGGAATAACTCAACCAAAATCAAAATGAATAATATTTTGGCGGTTACTTGTTTGTAGTCGAGTGTTTGTGTGAGGGCGATCGCTATCCCCCACAACTGAATGAGCATGACCGCGAATAAGCCCAAACACAGGACAATCACAATTAGGTCTTGAAAAGCTTCCATGTTGCGAACTATCCAGTGTCGATCCATCCAGCGATTGGAGAATAAGAATTGACTTTTGAGGCGCTTTTTCATGAATATTTCGATTCCAATTGGGAGAACATCAAATCACACCAGCCAGTCTAGCCAATATTTTTATTGTGCCTTGTTGCGCCTTAACGCGGTTGATAATTAGGTTGATAATTAAAGTTCTGTGCCTGTTGCAACAATTGTGCTGCATTATTTGCCCATTGAGAATTCCCTTGAGCTTTGTATAAATCTCTTGCATATTGCAATACTTTTACTGCTTCTAAATATTGCCTTAACTGTATAAAACTCAACCCCGCACCATAATAAGCATTGGCATAACTCGAGTTAGCTTCAGCCGATTTTCTAAAAGCTTCAAGTGCATCTTTAAACTTACTTTGGTTAAATAAAATTGTCCCTAAATGGTAATGAGCTTCTGGATATTTTGGATTGATTCTCACTGCCTTACGAAATGCCTCTTTTGCCTTATCAAATTTACCTTGTTGTAAATAACACCATCCCAAATGATAAGCTGGTTCGGGAGCATTTTTACTATATTCCATTGCTTTTTTAAACGATAAAATGGCTCTGTCCCAATCTCTTTGCTGCTCTTGCACTAGCCCTAAGTTATAGTGAGCAACTCCTAGTTTGGGATCGATTTCTAAAGCTCGTCGCAAGTAATCGTTTGCTTGCTGCAAATTGTATCCTTCCAAAAGCGCTCCACCTAAGTTGGCATAGGCTAGGGCAAATTTGGAATCGGCTTGTGTAGCCTTGTAAAATGCATCTGCAGCTGGTTGAAGTTGTCCTACTTGTCGCAATGCTAGCCCTAAGTTGTAGTGTGCTGCTGCTAAATTAGGATCTATTTCGGTGGCTTTGCGAAATAAGGCGATCGCGTCTGGTACTCTCCCCACTTTTATCGCCTGTAATCCTTGGTCTAAATAATCTGTAGCACTACTATCCACATATTGTGCCAGTAGTGGTGGAGGGGACAAGGGGGTGAGGGAGAGACTGGGGGATGGGGAAAAAAGACTTTCAGCTAAGAATATTAAACCTACTAAGGTAGGAAGGCGATATTGATAGACCAATACTCGCAGAATGTTTCTGTTTTTTAACACTTTTCGTTACTTTTACTTTACAAACTTTTTGTGACCAACAGGGTTATTCATATAAGTTTAATTTTATACAATATTATTTGTAACATTTAACTTTTATTCCGTCAAAGATTACAAGAGAATACGATTTTTATCCGTACCTCTTAAAGAAGAGATAATCTCAGATTAAAGACAGGATAATCTTTGGAATAACCAGCTTGGAACCCTTATATAGCTTACGATAACGCGGCTAGATGTCCCTAGCTGCATGGGAGGATTTATGTAGTAGCCCTGAAGCGTCGGTGCTGAGAGAACAACACAAACGGTTCGAGCCTCCGGGCTGGCTTACGGACAGCCCGGAGGCATTGCTTGTTTTTGAGCTTGAGCGAGATTCAGTTGTTACTTTTCACCGTGAGAACTAGCGCATTTCTACCAAATAAATGGAATCAACCGAGAGCTAGATTGCTCATACTCTGCATACTCTGGGTATTTGAGAGACATTGCCTGTTCTTTTTGAGATATACGCCAGAGATAGATGACAAAAATGTATCCCGGCACTAAATAAGCCCAAAAGGAGCCAGCTACAACACTAAAACTTAAGTACCGCAGTAAATCTGCAAAGTAATTGATGTTGCGAGAGAAACGCCATATGTTATCGCGCACTAACCCAGCTTTATACTGTTTGGCAGTGAGCTTTTGGACATCGGCAGTAGCATTCATCAAACTGCCAAAAATGTAGAGGACAAGTGCAATAGCAGCTGTTGCCATTGATAAGGGAACGGGATTGATAAATGCTAAGTATCCAGGTAAGACGTAAAAAAACCCTACAATCAATAGTGTAAAAATGAGCGTTCCTACTCCAGCTGGCTCATTAAATATCTTTTGTCGCTCTGGAAAAAACCACTGTTCCAGCAACCACCACAGACAGTAGCTAATATGCAGGCACATATATATAACCTGCCGCCAGTCTTGGATACCGAAAACAACAGCAAAAGCTACCAAACAAACAATTGTCACGATCTTTGCAAAATTAATCGCTTTTAATACAGTCACTCCAGGTTTTTCAGCATTGACAGTGTTTTGCATAATTTATTGCAATAAAATTTGTTAACATTTTCCTAATTTTATATAAAAAAGCGCAATGCTGCTCCCGACGGATCGCTTTACTTAATTTTGAATCAAGCACCTGGAATAAAATAGTCCAAAAGACGATCGCCTGAATCAGCACGAATCAAAGCGACAACAATATCAGGTAAAGTTGCGAGGCCCGGATAAATCAGATAGCGTGATTCCCAACGAGGATGGAACTTGTCCTTATATGCATGCAATCCTTGGAAATTATAAAACCTTTCCAAATGATTGTATAGATAGCGCAAGACTTTTTCTAAGCGTCGAGATTCCTGTGTTTCACCTACTCCAGCAAGAGCCGAAAGACCGATGTTAAATCCATCATAGCCTTGCTCTTTGTAGTGCTGAAACATAGAAATAAACAAAAAGTCCATTGTGCCATTCTCCGCAGACTTTCGATGTCGCATTAAATCAAGAGTGATTTCATTAAGCTGATACTCTGACAATATGTTGGCAAAAGCAACTATTTCACCGTGGGAGGTTTGGACTGCAGCAATTTCACACTGTCGTAGATAATCCTCATCAAACCAACCTAGAGAAAACTTCTTTTCTGAACCTTGTACCATTTGCAGCCATTCATCGCTGATTGTTTTTAACTGACGTAATAAGCCATCGGAGATTGGTGGTTGGAAAAACTTGACCTCGTAACCCTGCTTTGTCATTTTATTAACTGCGGCTCTCAGATTTTTTCCTGCTTTCCCCTGTAAGGTAAAAGTATGAAGATCGACTACTGCCTCTTCTCCTATCTTTAATACTTGAAATCCTAAAGATTTATAGATATCTATGTTATCGGGCAAAGTTTGGTAAAATGCAGGATGCCAATCATTTTGTTGGCAAAAAATTTGGAAACTAGTAATAATTTCTTTGCAATCTTCAGGTGGTCCGATAGGGTCGCCTAAAGCAATCGCACCCCGTCCCTTAGGAACATAAGCGATCGCACTCTTACCAGAAGGGCTAAAAAAGTAACTTTTATCGCTTAATAAAGTCAGTGCTGCTAAAGAAGAGCGTCCATATTTTTCTACAATATCACGTGCCTGTTGCCGTTCTCTCAAGGTTGCGGTATCCCTAAGAAAAACAGGTCTTAATAACATAAATAGTGCATAAGTGATGGTACTTGCAGCAATAATATAAATAGAATCAGCAAAAAAGTCACCAAATCTTGTCTTTGGCTGCAACCCTGCATTATCTTCTGTAAAAAACATTGCCAGAGTTTGACCAATGGCTTCACTCCAGTTAAAGTTTTCCGAAAACTTGCCATCTAATAAGTAAAACCCGATAGTTCCATATGCTAAGGTAAACAACAAAGCACCAAATAAGACTTTTATACCCTGTGCTATGGACGGACGATCCGATCTTGCTTTAAAAAGGTGGCGCATCAAGAGTAATTGCACCAAAAGAACTCCTGATAGAAGACTTTCCTCATAGTCCAATCCCTTAATTAAATGGCTGACAATCGAAATCACGAGCAAAGCAATTGTCAATAACCATGCAACACGTTTTCGACGTAATAAATTAGTTGCAAGTGTCAGCAAAATAAACCCGGTTAGTGCCGCAAAGATATGACCACTAGCACGAATATCAAAGGGAAAAAATTCCTTTAACCAGTTTGTGCGAGCGTGCAAATTAGGAGTCACGGCTGACACTAAATTGACCACTCCGACCAAACCTGTCAAGAGCGCTGCACTCCAAAGTCCAATCCGATTTTTTAAATCAGTAGTCATTGTTAGTGGTTAGTAGTTAATGGTTGGTTGTTAGTAGTTAGTGGTTGGTTGTTAGCGGTTATTAGTTATTGGTTATTGCTACTAAATACTAACTCCTAACCAATTCTTTATTAAACTGTGCCCCTACATAGGATAGCGAATCTTTGAGGTGCTTGTGAAAATAGTTCCAACCGACATCCGGACCAGATAAACCGTGCCCTCCAGGGAAGGCATAAAAGACGTTTTGTATACCTAATTTATTTAAAGTTACCTGGAAGGCTTTAGTAGAGGCAAGTAAATTAGTGTCATTTTGACCGGCATCCAGATATATTCTTAATTTCTTTTTATCCTGGACTGGTAACTGTTGCACAATTTGTTCGGGACTGTTTTGAGGACCGCTATCATCAGTAAAATACCCGCTATGGCTAAACAAAATATTAAAATTATCGAGATAGCGTAACCCGATATTAAACGCTCCCCATCCTCCAGAAGATAGACCTCCTATTGCCCAAAACTTAGGGTTGTCTAAAGTACGGTAGCGTGACTTCACAACTTGTACGAGTTCCGAACCAATCAAAGTCCCCAATTTACCGTTAGGTCCATCATAATAATCAGGGTCGAACAAAGGGCTTGAACCCCGTTTATCATTTCCATCTGGTGTAATCACGATTGATGGCGGTAGTTTTCTATTTTGGTAGAGTTCGTGTAAGACATTAAAGATTGCATATTTATCATAGTAAGCACGGGCATCATCATGACCTCCATGTAGAAGGAAGATGACTGGATAGCGCTTTTGGGGATTTGTGTTATAGTTCGGGGGTAAAATCACGCCGTACTGTCTTGCTGTACCCATTGCCTGACTGTTAAAAGTTTTTAACTGAAAACTCAGTCCAGTATCCGCCTGTTCTTGTGGTGGGTCGAATTGTGGCGCACCTAGTATGAATACATACCAGTAACCTACTGCAGTTAGAATGGCAAATGAACTGACAACGCCAATTAAGACTTTAGATAACTTCATGGTTTCTTAAAACCTAAATTATCAGGTGCTTGTTGTATTGCTAAAATTTTAAACTGCTCCCCTACAAATGTTAACGAATCTGCTAAATGTTCGCGCCAGTAACTCCATGTATGGCTTCCGGGAAACTGTCGAAATATATGATAAATTTTTTCTTCGATTAAAACTTGACTAAATTTTTTAGATTCGTCAAGTTCTTCATCGGATTTTCCCGTGTCTAAGTATACTCGTAAACGTTTTTGAGCTTGAGGGGAAATGGTTTTGATATAAGAGATTGGGCTGTTTTCCGGTCCACTCTTATCCTGAAAGTAACCACTATGACTGAATAAAATCGAGAAATTATTCAAGTTATGCAATCCCACATTCACTGCACCCCAACCTCCAGAAGATAATCCACCTATTGCCCAGAAATTTGGGTTTGGTAGTGTACGATAACGGTCTTTAACGACTTTCACAAGTTCGTCACCAACTGCTGTGGAAACCTGTCCGTGAGGACCATCAATATATTGGGGGTCCCAGTAAGGGCTAGAACCACGTTTATCGTTACCATCTGGTGTGATGATAATACTAGGTGGCAACTTACCTTGTGCATAAAGTTGCTGTAGTGTCGTTAAGGCATTTCCCTTTTTCTCTTTAAACCAATCGTAAGGATCTCCATGTCCACCGTGAAGGAGGAAGATCGCAGGATAGCGTTGATTTGGATGTTCCTCATAGCCAGGAGGTAAAGAAACGCCGTAGGTACGATTTCCCCCCATCGCCTGACTACTATAGGTTTCAATTTTATACGTTAAAGGGTTCGCTAAGTCACTATCAGTTGGCTGTGGTGGAATTGGTAAAGCTGGCGTTTGCGGAATTACCTGTTGGGGTGTCTGTGCTTTAACATCTCTTAAGTTATTACAACTTGCTAGAGTAAGTAGTGAAGCTAGCAGTAAAATATTAGTTTGTTTGTGGTTCATAAGGAGTAAACTTGCTCTTGTAAATAATTGGTAATAGCGCGGTTTACCGACTCCCAACACTCTGCCATGACCAAATGTCCTGCTTTATCAAAGTGCAAGTGAGTGGAATTGACGAAACATCGTGCTAATTCGTCTCCCATTTGGCGCGTAAACATTGGGTCAAGACCCCCAGTAATGACTAAGACAGGAATGTGCAAATTCTTAGGTGAAGGGTAACGTGTAAAAAAGTCGTATCCCCAGAAAATTTCGAGGGCTTTGTACGCTTGGAAGTCTTTTGGTGCTGGATTTTCTGCAAAAAACTGTTCCATAACGCTGTGGCGGTAAGAGGTCGATAACAAGTTGGAGATTTTTTGTACCGCAGGCAAATAATAGAGATATCTGCCACCCCAAGCGAAAAACTTTATCAGCGGAATTTCCCACCAAGGTGCTAGGTTGTGAGTTCCACCTGCGATCGCAATTATGCCACTGACGGAGTTATGTTGAGCAAATTCCAAACCAAGAGGAACGCCGTAGCTGTGGCAGCACAATACTGGTGAGTGAATGTCAAATTTGTGTAATAATCTTTGTAAATCCCGACGGTGCCGCCCAATGGAATAGCGAGAGTAAGGGCTAGACTGTCCGTGTCCCGCCAAGTCGTAGGCTAAAACTTCCCAACCCTGGTTTTGAGCGAACTCATACTGACAACGAAAGTTGAAGCGGTTACCTGTTCCTCCATGAAGAAAAACGACAGTGGGGTTTCTTCCCGGACTGTAGCACACCTGCAAATGCACTCCCCGCCTCAGGTGAATTGTAGAACCAGCTAAGGCATCTAGAAAAGAGTCATTGGTCATTGGTTACTTAATCATTGAGTTAGCAATTGTTAATATTTTGTATACAATGTCTCTACAGAGTCAGGCGTTTATTCCTGAAGTTCATATACTATCTGTGTTATGGGATGAAAAATGGTGTGACTCCGGTAATCGCACCATTTGAGTAAATGGACTCTTCAACAATAGATCGAGAAAGTAAAGAAGTCGGAAACAATTGAAGATGTGCTCTAAACGATTGCGACTATTGGGGAATAGCCAACATTAACACTCTATTTTATGAGCAAAAAACTCCAACTCAACCTCAGTTCCCTATTCAGCTTAGTGCTTCTGGTCGTCTGCCTGTGGGCGATCGCAAGCGAACTCCGTGAGTATAATTACCGTGATGTCTTCCAGGCTTTAGCAAGAATACCCAAACAACGCTTAAGTTTGTCGATTTTATTGACAGCTTTAGGCTATGTAGTCATGGTCGGGTACGATATTTTAGGCTTTAGCTATATTGGTCGTTCCCTGAACTGGACAAAAGTTGCCTTCACAAACTTCATTAGCTCTAGTTTCAGTAATACCATAGGTTTTGCGCTGCTAACCGGTAGTGCAATTCGCTATCGTTTCTATTCATCCTGGGGAATCTCGGCACTTGCCATTGCTCAAGTTATTGCCTTCGCCAATTTCACGTTTTGGTTGGGAATGTTTGCTGTTGCTGGAATTATGTTCCTCACCAATCCTCTCAAAATTCCCGCTCAACTACATTTGCCTTTTTTGACTGTGCGTCCTGTTGGTATTCTTTTCTTACTACTGGTGGGTGTTTATCTGTTGGCGAGTTTCTTTATTAGAAAACCAATTCGCATGCGATCGCCTTTGGCGCAAGCTGCACCCAGCTTATCGCAAGAGTTTCGCTTTCCATCTTTCAGGATATCCTTAGCCCAAATAGTTGTTTCCAGCTGTGACTGGATGTTGGCAGCAGCAGTTCTTTACATTTTGCTTCCTCCCAATTCACCATTCTCCTATTTTGATTTCTTAGGTATCTATTTGCTAGCTATGGTTGCTGGTGTCGTCAGTAACGTTCCTGGAGGTTTAGGAGTTTTTGAAACCGTTATTTTGCTAATATTATCTTCTCACGTTTCTGGAGTATCAGTTCTAGGTTCAATGCTTGCTTATAGAGGAATTTACTATTTTTTACCAACACTTATAGCAGGGGGAATGCTGGGATGGTATGCACTTAGACACGGCACTAAAACATTATCAAATAAAAGTAATAATTAAGACCAACATATTCATTCATTATAATTATTGATTTATGAAATGATTTACAAGGTAGGTTGGGTTTCGGTCCTCAACCCAACATTTAATCAAATTGTTAATGTCCTACCTACATCTGACTCAAATTCTTGATATCGTACCTCAAACCCCAAATGTTTGTAGGGTGGGCACTGCCCACCATTTGTTATGCGACATAACCCTACCTACATCAAATCAAATTGTTAATGTCTTACCTCAACCTCCAAATGTTTGTAGGCTGGGCACTGCCCACCATTTGTTATGTGGCATAGCCCTACCTATATATTTAGTGAATCACCTAGAGGTAAGAGAATCATAATGAAATTTTTTTCAACCCATTTAAGACAGTTGATTGAGATAACACATAATTCACTAATGAAGCAGCTGCAGCTGAGGCTAAAGCTTGATGCTTGCCATTTTTTTTCCCATCTGCCCAATCACAAATAGATTTAACTAAAATCCATGCTGTACCCACACGTCCTGATGCCGCACAAAGACCCGCTCCTTCCATTTCTCCACCAATTGCGTCTGGAAAAGTCTGAAAAAGCTTTGCTTTGAAGTCTGGGTTATCTACTAATTTTTCACCCGACAGAATAGAACCAATAATAACCTTAGAATATGAACCATCAGGACGTAAAAATTTCCAATTTTGGGAATTTTCAAACCGATTAAGTAGTATCGTATTACTAGGGGGAATACTGCCCCGATACATTATCTCCTCTCCGATGCGTTGTTGTTCATAAGAAATTATTTTGGCAGCAACTAATACATCTGCAATTTTTTGTGTTTTTGCATCTTTTCCAAATGCAATACCAACCATAATCACCGCCTTCGGCTGCCATAGACGTTGAGCTTGCTCTGTTGCTAGAATAACTGAACCTTCTCCAATTGAACCCATACGGCATTTAGTAACAACCGCTGCAAAAGCCCCAAATTTTCCTAAATAATATGTCTCTGCGCCTGAGTAAAGTAACCGCACTTTCTTTTGGGGAGAAAAAGGTTTGAGATAGCGTGTTACTGACTTTAATTCTACATCTGTTGCAGTGATAATAATAACATCAACTATTTCTCTATAATTTTCTGACTCTTCTTGAGTCATTATTTTAGTTTCTGGAAGAGTTTGAATAAACCAAGGTTGTTCTTCTTCGCGATACTCTAGTAGTTCTTGTTCAGAATTAGACGGGATAGAGCCACTGTCAGAAGGGACAGTAATTATCTGTTGATTGGTTTGTATCCTTAGTAGGTCACAAGCAACTCCGTTCATGACAGACTCAATTATGAGTTTATTAAAAAAGACAGGAGACTGTGATGTCAGCTTGCTTAGGTCTTTAATCCATTGCTTCAAAGAGCTTTGTACTACATTTTGTAACTCAATCAAAATAGTTTCTCTTTGTTTGCGCTCCAGCATTATCTCTAACAAACAAACTAATTCAGCATTACCTGAATGCACCGCAAGATAGACTAATTCCTCAATGCATTCAGCTAAAGCTTTAGCATTCATTGGACTTTTTAAAACATTTTCTAAATTCTCAACTCGTTCTAGTAAACTCTTTCTAAGTAAGGTAGATTTAGACATATCTACCTCTATTTCTGCTTGGGTCATGACAAATGCCAGATGAACAGGAGACCGCCAAGTTAATTTGCGGTGTTTAAGCCTGAGAAAACCTCCCCAAAATGCCTCTTGCCAGATGGTTAAATCGGAAAATTTAGGAATTTGTGGACATTCAAAATCTAATTGGCAGTTTGGAAATGCTTTAGTAGATTCTACAACTAAATTTTTCACAGCTTGTTGAGCATTACCAGACAAGGAGTTCCAACTGTTTTCCAAGGGACCGAAACAACTGGATAAATCTTCAAAATCTTCTACTTCTTGATAAATTAATTCAACCAGAGAAGGAACTCCATCAGCTAAGTCTCTTAATTTTACTGCTTGTTCAATTCCAATTTCATCAAATCTCCCTTGAACTTCCCTATAAGATAGTCCCTGAATAAAATATCGTTTTGCAATATTGAAAGGGGATTCTAAATCAGAGGGTTTATGACAGCAAAGATTCCATAAACGAACGCCTCCAACTACCAGAAATCGCAGTTTTTCACCACCTAAGTTAGGAATTCCTATTTGCTTATGGTATTCGCGCAGTAACAGTAGTAAGTCTTTTAATGGTTGCTCTGAAACATCAGCTAAAGCATGTAAAACAATAACCAAATAATTGGAATCTGAATTTTTTCCCAAGATATCTAAAGCACTTCTGAGGCGAAAGATAACAGGATATTCTGCCTCTTGCTCAAGCATTTGCCGAATTTTGTTGGCTAACTCTGGTTGCGGGGAAATTTGGGTAGATGCATCAATTACGTTGTTGAGAAATATCTCCATGAACTGTTCACTGTTTTGAATTCCTTGTGGAAGAGCTACCGCAAGGAAATTCATACCAGGTAAAGGAGACTCTTTCCTGGTTATTAGGTTAACCAATGTTCTACTACCACTACCACGTTGCCCTAACAAGGCAACATAATCTGATTTTAGAATTTCACATAAATCTTTTCGTAACTGTAGGCGCTCAATTAGGGTTGGCATTAACCTGCCCTCTCTTTATCTAATTTTGATTCCAAAAGGGATTCAGGGTCATTAGCTTTTATAGCATCAACTAAATAACTAGATAATACGCAGTAATGACCATTTCTTAATTTTTGTAAGACACCAAATCTTCTAAGAAAATCCAATGCTCTATCGAGTTGCTCCCTTTTTAAATCAATTCCATGTTGTTGGAAAACTTTAGTAATATCTGTTCTTTGTACCTCTCCTTTCATAGCAGTTAAGACAGTAATCGCCATAGAATCCCATGTTTGACCATATCTGTAATGCTCAAACACAATATCCAGAAAATCAGGAAATTGCTCAACCTCTTCAATCGCTGCATCACTGATTTCCGATGCACCACTTTGACGAAGACCATCTAGCAGTTGAAGACAAAACTCTTGGATTAAGACTGCCACACCTGCTGTACCTTTATAAATACGATTTGCTTGAACATCAGACACATCAAATCCCAATAATTTCATAGGTCTCTGAATCAAGTCTGTGGCAGCTTCTTGTGTGAGTCCTGTCAGTGTAATTTCTTCTGCAAAATTGCGAAATGGTCCACCTTCTATGGCAATTGCTTCCCGCAGTTTGGCATGTCCTGCTAGAAAGAACTCACAGTAACCTTCATTTTGCAATGCCCGCATTGTCTGTCCTAAATTTGCTCCGGTTGTTAGATCCTCCTGAATCATTCTGTCTACTTCATCTAACAGAAAGACGAGGCGGCACTCCTGCTTATTTTTACTGTAGCTTTTCAAAACTAAAGACCAATCTTCTAGAGCCATTCCCGTTGAAGACTCTTTACCCAACGGATCTAATGTGTCTTTAAAGAAGGACTTGAAACCGAAAAAAGTCAGTGGACCAATGACCTTACACGACCGTTGCTGCAATTTCTCCTTAAGCTTCTCCAAAAAGGAGGTTTTGCCACTGCGGTGAGCACCAATAATAATTCCCCCTCTTTGATCGCCACTCGTTATGCGTGCCAGTTCATTCTCACGTCCAAAAAAGAGTTTAGCAATCCCCCTGGTTTTATAGGGTAGCATACCCGGTAAAGCGACTACGTTGATTTGCCCAAATAAAAACCTAGCTAACCAGACAAGTAGCTCGTTTTCTGGGGTTGCAATCATTTCCATCAAAGACGAGGAACTCAACCAAATAACTTGCAATGGCGTTAGTCCATAAGAGCAAGTATCGGTGACTGAGGCAAAAATTAAGAAAGCTCCATCTCGTTGTTGAGTAATTTGTTTGAGTTGGTTATTAAGTGTAGGATTGGTTTCTTGACACAAATAAAAAATTGCATTTTGTGTGGGAAGTTGCAGACCAGTTGAGGGAAGAGAGATTTCCCAAAGACTTCCATTGGGGAAGTGTGGAGATGAAATGGGAGTTGAGTCTGTAGCCCCCATCCGCCGCATAATTGCCAGCGCTAATTGCTGATAATTTCGGATAGATTCATGACTAACAGCTAAACCAATCTCTTTAATATCTTCAACTCGTGTTTCAACGGCTTCTAAATCATCGTCCTTAATTCCCAAAACTGAGCGCAACCACTCCAATCTACGACGAGTTTCCTGACTGAGTGGGTATTCTTGCTGTACTGCTTTTGAAAATTCTTCTTCATACCGCTTTAGAGCTTCGTCATATCCTTCTAACTTCAGTTCACCCTTCTTCACAAGAATTGGAGTTAAGAATTCTGACAAACCTCTGAGTGAAATCTCAACACAGCCAAATTCGTAAGCTTCCTCTATAGAAGATCCAGCAGCTAACGCGTTGTAAAAACCAGTTGCAAACTCTAAAGCAGCAAAGTCGCTTATCTCTTGACTAATGCCAATTACATAGGGAATATGTTGCGCGATCGCCTCAGCTTGTACTTTTGAATAACAACCATTGAGCAGCACACATTCCACCAAATCAGCAAACAATTGAAATAACCCTTCCAAAGCCTCAGGGCTCACTAACTTTGTTTGTCCTGTTTCATCCTCAAGGATAAGTCCGTTCTCTTCTGACCCATGTCCGGAAAAATGAATAATCGTTGGTTGATGGTTTAACAATCCACGACGCAAATCATCAACTCGTACTGCCCACTTAGTGACGACTTCCAATTTTTCTCGCTCTTTCGATCTTTTGTGCGCTGCTACAATTTCCCGAACCTCTTCATCCAGCCGTAGTCGATTAGTGCTTGTAGGATTGGCTGCTACAATCAGAATTTTAATTGGTTTTTTAATCTTCATAAAAATTAATTTTTTAATTAATTTGACTTTTCGACTAGTAAAGTTTTTTCAATATAAGACTTGTGCATTGATAGCAAGCTGGATCTATGATTTTAAGCCCATCTTCTGTATTAACTTTTTTATAGCGATGCTTAGTGGGATATCATTATCTTAATGATACTAATATTGTCTGTGAGTTTGGTTTATTGTCTATATAACTTACTTCATCTGGTTAAGCTATGATTCCGGAACCCAAGCAATCCTAAATCCCCTAGAGAAGTTGAGCAATGGACCCAATTTCTTCAAGAAAGCGGGTTTCTGAGGTCTCACAATTCTCGTAAATCAGATATAGCGATATTGTCACATTACGGTATTTATCTTAGTCTTGGTCTTTTTCTCGCAGTAAAGAAAACTGCTTGAGTAGGTTGTCTATCAACATCAAGTATGTCAAGAGCAGCGCGTGCTTCTCTTAAATTGAGAGAAATTAATTTTTCAAATATACATAATCCAATTTCACGATAGGGTTGCAGGTGCTGACGATGTAGTGTTATGGAGATATTTGTTAGTTTTTCTGCTTGTAACGGTAAATTGCTACTTGAATTATTTATCTCTGAACTAGCAGCTTGCAGAATTGCTTGACAAACTTGCGATACTAATTCAAGTTCCCCAGCCGTTAAAGGTTCTAGCAAATCGACCAAATAATAAGCCGCTTCAAGCAATACAGGGGGGTTATTAGATACTGCTTGAATAATCTGCCTCATTTCTGGATTGGGTTTGAAGTCTTTTCTCTGCCAGCGAAAGATACTGGCTACAGCAGTTTGAACAAAATTTGAGGAATATGAACTGAGAGTACAAAGTATGTTTGTAGCGATTTTTCTACAATTTTTTTGACCCCAATTATAACTTGCTGCATAAGCTAAACCGAGAAGAATATCTTCATCATTCTTATCAGCTAGATGGCGGTTAATTTCTTCCTCCGACCAAGTATCTTTGTGATGACAGTAGTAGATGAAAAGTAATTCCCCGTATGCTTGGCGACAGAAAGCAGAACTATCAGCTAAAAGTTTCTCCAGCCATCCCTGTACTTTTTCCTGAGGCTCAAACCATCTAATGTCCCTAGCAATAGCCTTTAATGCAGGTTGGTGACGCAATATCGCGGGACATTTCTGGATAACTGCATCATAAAGCTGTGTAGCTTGTTCTAGATTTCCCTTGAGAAGTATCGGCATATACCTTAGTGTTAGAACCCAAATAGTTGGGTGGTTTTCTCGATTTAGCTGACTTTCAATAACGCGTGCCCAATTATCCAAATCAGGAGGTTGTTGATATGTGTAGCCAACAGCGATCGCGGACAAAATGACAGCACGACCTTGTTGTAAGGAGAAGTTACCACTAGCACCCAACAAAATTGGTTCCTTTCGTGACTGAGTTTCGTTTTGTTTTGCTTCTGGTTCTGTGAAAACTGGTTCAGGCTCATTAGCCAGCCAATCTTCCAATCGCGTTAGGATTGCTTGAGGAAGACAGCGATCGCGCTGAGCACGTTTTCCCAAAGCAATGGCTACTTCCCTACGAAAGTTTCCTGATGAAAACCCTCGATTTTCAAGATTTTCAATTAGATTTATTAAATCAGTGGTGGAAAAGTCTGTGTCAACTAACCCTGCTATCGCAGCACCTGCATAAGTTTCGTGTTGACCGGATTTGAGATATTGAAGTAAGTTAACTACCCGCTTGGGTTGTCTCTGAGCTAATTTACTGAACTCACGAGACAATTCTACAGCACCCCCTGCACGGGAAAGGTCATCAAGCCATTCTCGTTTTGGGTCATCCCATGCTGTTGCATCTGGTAGTAAATCGAATAGCCGCAATATATCTTCATCAGAAGCGCGAGCCATTTCATCTACTGTTATACGAGAGCCAATAAAGTCAGCAGAAATATGGCTTACGTAATCATCAGTGTCAGGCAAAGCACGTTCTTCCTCTTCCTTCAGTCGCTTCGTCTTAGCACTTAAACAACTACTAGGGAATGAACGCAAAAGCCGCAATCGGTCTTGACGCTGCCATTTTAAAAATTGTAATCGTTTCTTAGCTGGCAATTCTGAAGGGAAATGCTTGTAATGCTTAAAAGTTACTACTAATGCTTCCAGACGTGCTTGGTCTGATGGTTCTAGGTAAGGACAAACTGACGTTATGAGTTGTTTTGTCTCTGTGTAGTAATTTTCAAAATGTCCTAAATTTAAACGTCTTGAGTCCCCAATCAAATATTCCAGGACCCGTTGTGGTTCTTGACTGGCTATTTGTTCCAATCCACGAGCTAGCAAACGATGAACGATTTTTAGGTCAGAATCCACATTTTTATCCAAAAAATTCAAAAAAGCCCGAACATCTTGCTTTGCTAACTCTTGTATCGCAACTAGTAAGGCTAGCACTACAGGACTAAGTTGCCATCTTTCTTCAAAGCTGCTACTCGTAGCCCTATCATCACGATAGCCCACAACGAACGGATGTTCTGCATCTGCAATCAGATTGACAACGTTGAGAAACCAAGACCATGTGGAATCGAGAAAAGCTTTCGGTGTTTCTGCTGCAAGGGTTTCCAAGTTGTCAATATCTGGCTTGTTTTCAATTAAATGTTTTAGCGGGTTAAGTGGATCGTTCATGTAAGCATGAATTTGTCTTTGTGCTTCATCTGCATCTGGTGGCAATTCTGGTAATGCTTTATTTACCTCTTCTAAAGCCTGCTCTAACAACCGAGCCAAGTGAGCACGTAAAACCTTGGGAGCCAATTCTGGGTTATTTTCTGCTACTTGCTCCATCAGTGCAGATATTTGCCATGGCTCGGTCATGGAACGCCGTACTACCGTAATAGCAACGTTGACGGCTTGAGGAGTCCATTGTTCAATATTTAGCAGAACGCTAAGAGTGAGAGAATCGTAAGTAGAATCGCTCAGCCAGCAATCCTCAAGCACTTCTAACACATCCTTAGTTGCGAAACGCACAGCTGCTTTAAGAACTGGTACACAGTAAACAGCTTTCTGAGGGGATTTATCCAACCACTGCCTAAAACTCTCATGGTATTGCAGGCGAGAGAACCAACCAGGGCTACCAACGACGGTGGCTAGTATCCTTGGTGCTTCAGTTTCTGAATTTAGCAGGGGTAAGAGCAGATGAGCTTCTGTATTGTCGGGGTCTTTTTGTCCACCTACAAATTCAAGCAACAAAGTACGGATGTGGAGTCTTAGCTCAGACTGTAGCAATTTTTGTATCTCTTGATGATACCGAGCCGGAGATGTAGCACGCAAATAACTCAACCCACTTAGGAAAACGGGACGCACGAAAATACCGTCTTGTCGTTGCAGAACATAGTCTGCTAAGGAGGAACCACGGGCAAAATTACGGGCAAGCGTATGATCGTAGTAGGTCTGATGTCGGAAACTAATGGTTAAACCGTCTGGGCTTCGTGTCAAAATTCCAGCTTGTTCCAGCGCTTGACACGCTAATGGGTTAGTATCTTCAGCTAAAGCAGTTGGTAACCAGAATTCTTCATCATCACTCATACGATCGGCAAGTAGCCCTAGCAACTCAAGGCGGTTTGGTGGTTCGTCTGAATTTAGTACACGCTTTTCCCACAACTTATTGAGCAAACTCTGCAAGGAATTAAATACTTCTCCTGGTGCTGCAACGTCCAGAAAGAGTTTTAAATGAAGGGGAGTTTGCAACAACTCGCGTAAAGATTGTCCCATGCTTTCAGGATAGTGACCTGCTTCAGTCAGAAGAGGCGCGATTTGCTCCCAAGTAGGAACTTGTAAATCCATCCTTGCTGCATTAATGCAAGATAACCTTATATCATGGCGAAATTCAAATTCACGCGAGGTAGCTATGATATGCACGCCTTGCGTTCCAGAAAGAGATTGGATGAGGTTTAATAAAATATTCAGTCTTTCAGATTGCCGATCTAGTAACTCAGAAACAGCATCAAGCTGGTCTATTAAAAGTACAACTGTTTCTTTTTTAGCCAGGTTTCTAATTGCGTGATTTGGGTTGAAGCTTAAGTGAAGCTGAGTGCATAAATCCTCCAGTGTATTGACTCCTCGCCCCAGTTGGTCAGCCTTAATTGCCCAAAGGGCAACGTTTTGATTAACAAAATAATGACCCAGACTTGCAAGCAATGCAGATTTTCCAGTACCAGGAGCACCCAAAATCAGCGTGGTAGAACTCTTTTCTTGTTGGATTAGATTCAGCAATTGCTCAAACTCAGCACGCTCAATCTGCTGATTACGACCAAGCGTCCTTTGCCAGTTTAGCAGTCCCTGTGATGCAGCAAGAAGTTCTTGCCGTAAGTTCTCAAAGTGGTTTCCTTGTGATGATACATTTGCTACTTGTGCCAAGGCTGACTGCACAGCATCATGAAGGGTTGCTAGCTCACCATGTCTTGCATTACGCTCATCATATCTATCTCGCAAAGTAGCTAAAAGAATTGCCAGGGCTGGCTCACCGCTATCTGTACGTTTTTGGCGCAAATCATTGATACAGAAGTCTACTCGCTCGCTGGCATGACGCGCACTTCTCAGTTCATATTGGAATGGGAAGAGTTCACCGATACCAAAAACTGTACGCAAATAATCGTCGCTCTCAAACTCTTCGCATCGTAAGAGAACGGAGCGACATTGGTTGTGCAGTTCAGCTGGTAATCCTCCCATAATCAAGTCAATAACAAATTACACTGCTCAAGAAACTCGACGAGACCAATATAACCCATGATAGAACTCTTGTACCAGCTATGATTGGTATTATCTCTAAGCTAAGTAAGTCGGTGTAAACATTCGTTACTGTTACTGCTTAGTAGTTGCGATGCATGCGCTAAAGCGCTACTACGAGCCAAATTTAGAAATTTTACTTTTCATTACATAGTTTGGTTTTTCTCACTGACTTACTTACACCACTTATTAAGTTTATCTTTTGCCTACTCCTGTCTGTTTCTGTTATTAGCTTGCATAGCCTTAGTACAGCCAGAATACCCTAAATAACAATGCTATCTTAGAACTTAAAAACTATATTATGGTCGCTATGCCCAATCACTTCTACACTCGTTGTCGTAATGTTCTTTTGCGGTGCGAAGAATTCGATACCAATGCCAAGCTAGGTGCAATCTTCATAACCGAAAAGCTGTACCCTTTCCGTTCGGGGCTACCAGAAGCTACAAACAGAAATGAGCGGGTCGATTTGTGTTTGAGCTATCTGCGACAGAAACGCCACAGTAGTGGAGAAGCGATATTTCCCATTTTCTTAGAAGTATTGCGCGATCGCTATCCAGAAGGAGATGCATTGCGTGAGGAACTGACCAAGTGTCTGGAAGAAGCAAAGCAAATCTGGAAAACGGAAAAGAGTAGTTTGCCCCCCAGCCAAGAAATAGTGAATCCATCTATTTCTCCTGAAGAAGAATTTGAATATGAGATTGAAGAGCAACCTTGGTACGCACCCAATCTTCCAGAAACCCAAGAAATTGATGAAAATCAATGTCAGTTACTCAAGCAGGAAATTGATGTTGTCATTATTACTGCCACAGATGTAGAACTGAAAGCGGTAGCAAAGTTGCTCAAGCCATATCCTAAGAGGAAAAAAGTTTTACTGGCATATGTTGGACCCGAAACCTACTATTTAGGAAAATTCGGTGAGTACAATACTGTTGTTACCAAATGTCGCATGGGATCGATTGGCGAGGGTTCAGTTATTCTAGCAACCGAGCAAGCACAGCGTTTGTGGAGTCCCAAAGTAGTTATCATGGTTGGGATTGCTTTTGGAAAAGACCCAAACAAACAAAACATAGCAGATGTACTGGTTGCTTCCCAGATTATCTCCTACGAACAGCAACGCCTCGGGGAAGAAATTGTTTATCGCGGTAGCATTCCACCAAGTAACACAACTTTGCTGAATCGTTTTGAGAACGTTCAAAACTGGAAGTTTGCTCGTCCCGACGGTTCACATTGCAGCCTGATTATTGGTGCGGTTCTGTCTGGGGAAAAGTTAGTTGACAATCCGAATTTCAAAGCTCAATTATTTAAGCAATTTCCACAAGCAGTGGGAGGAGAAATGGAAGGGGCTGGACTCTGTGCTGCATCTGGGCGTGTAGGTACAGCATGGATTTTAGTCAAGTCTATCTGCGACTGGGGAGATGGAAAAAAACACAAAAAGTACCAGCCTTTGGCAGCGGCTTCGGCAGCTTCACTGGTGCATTATGTATTGTCTCAAAAAACTGTACTCAATTCAATTCAGAAGCCCGGAGGTAAGTAGATTGTTTCAAATAAACTTTCATACGTTGTTCTTACAACAGTAGGGACTGCACTATTCACTCTGATTATTCTTCTCTTGTTTGACTCTTTGGGCGATCGCTTCTTCAATTAACCGATTATTCTCTTCTATAGGTTGATCATCTTCAGTAAACATTGACGGATATATAACTGCTTCTGAGTCGGGGGTACGGCGACTAAACAGAATTTCTACTGCTTCTATATCTTCCCGATGAGCCAGGACATACGCTCTCAATTCTTTTGTAGACATTTCTGCAAAATTAGGTTTCATTTACAAATCTCCAAGTTCCATCACGAAATATAAGGAT